>JBAZCE010000074.1:0-10993 GCA_041671105.1 Gallionella sp. | reverse complement strand
CCTGACGCGTCGCATCCAGATTTTTAGAATCAGCCTGTCGATCCACCATGCGATCAGCATACTCAGGGCAATCGCGCCAAACTGCCAGATCAAATCAGCAGGTTGTGCATGAGCAACAAGTTCGATTAACAGATTGGAGGTTTCGGGCGGCATTTAACTTGCCTGTTTTTCCGCTGAAACAGCCACTGGCTTTGTCCAGTTCGCGACCACGATGCCCGCTTCATATAACAACCACAACGGCATTGCCAGCATAAACTGCGAAACGATATCCGGCGGAGTAAAAACCGCGCCAACCACGAATGCGCCGACCACGACATAGGGACGAATTTCGCGCAATTTAGCGATGCTGACCATATCCATGCGCACCAGCAACACGACGGCGACCGGCACCTGAAAGGTGATGCCGAATGCGACGAACATGGACAACACAAAGCTTAAGTATTTGTCGATGTCTGTCATCACCGCCACGCCTATCGGGGCCGATGCCGTGATAAAACCAAACACCACCGGAAATACCGCGAAGTAGGCGAACGCCATGCCGCAAAAAAACAGCATCGTGCTGGTGAAGATCAACGGCACCACCAGACGCTTCTCATGCGCATACAGACCGGGAGCGACGAAGCGCCAGATCTGATAAAGAATATAGGGGAGCGAGATCAGGAAGGCCGCCATCATCGCGACCTTGAGCGGTACGAAGAACGGCGTGGTGACATCGGTTGCGATCATCTGCCCGCCTTTGGGCAACTTGGCCAACAGCGGTTGAGCCAGCAGCGCATAAAGATCGGATGCCCAGGGAAACAGGCAGATGAAGACCAGTAACAGCGCAACCACCGAGTGCAGCAAACGAGTGCGCAGTTCGATCAGGTGGGCGATAAAACTCTCGCTGGCGCTCATCTACGTCATTCCCGCGCAGGCGGAAATCCAGTTAATTATATGATTGCCCGCGTAGCGGGACAAAGACGACGTTTTGTCCGCTGTGCGGATTGTTTTTTTGCTGGATTCCCGCGTGCGCGGGAATGACAAATTATTTGAGGCTCGCATTAGGGTTTTGACTGAACCGATAAAGGTTCATCGGAAGATTGAAGCGGCACGGAAACGGGTTTCGTCGTATCGCGTATCGGTTCGGCTACCGCCTGATTGAGCTGCTGAACCTGTTGATCGACCGCCTGCCCTGCCTGTTGAACCGACTGTTGCAAGGCGGCGGCTTCGGCCTGAATTTTTTGCTGCAACTGTTTATACTCATCGATCGCCATGTCGCGCGCGATATCCGCCTTCACGCCATTCACATAGCGCTGCGCGCGACCGTACAGATGCCCCAGCGTACGCGCCACTTTGGGCAGTCGCTCAGGGCCGATGACGATCAGCGCCACGACCATGACGACCATCAGTTCAGCCAGACTAAAGTCAAACATTGTTAACCTTCAATGTAAGCAGGCTCAACGGGCATGCCACTTCCCTCTCCCCCGCCCTCTCCCGCAAGCGTGCGAGGGGGACAAGGATTTGCTGCGCAAGTTTCATATTAAATATTGCTGTGCGTCTTGCTTTTAACTTCGCCTTCGATGGTTTGTCCATCTTCCTTGACCTGTTTTACAGGCTCCTCAGCGGCACTTCCCATGCCTTCCTTGAAGCCCTTCACCGCGCCGCCCAGATCGCTGCCAACGTTGCGCAGTTTCTTGGTGCCAAAGACCAACATAACAACGACCAGCACGATCAACCAATGCCAAATACTCAATGAACCCATGACCTTCTCCTTAAATTAGTCTCGTTTGACCATAGGCGGAATCTTTCCGCCGCCGATAACGTGCACATGCAAGTGAAAAACTTCCTGACCGCCGCCGCTTCCGGTATTGATCACCGTACGAAAGCCACCGTCCAGTCCCTGCTCGATCGCCAGTTTCGGCACTAGCACCAGCATCCTGCCGAGCAATGCCGCATGTTTGTCTTCAACCTGCGCCAGGGAATCCAGATGCAACTTCGGGATCAGCATGAAATGCACCGGCGCTACCGGATGGATGTCGTGAAACGCCAGCACCCCGTCATCTTCATACACCTTGGTGCAGGGAATCTCGCCGCGCACTATCCTGCAAAACAGACAATCGCTCATTTTTACTCCTCGCCCCGGCTACTCTTCTCAACGATCCCGGACACCCCTTCGCGCCTCGCCAGTTCGGTCAACACATCGTCCGAGCTCAGTCCCTTGTGCGCCAGCAGCACAAGCGTGTGAAACCACAGGTCAGCCACTTCGTACACCAGATGTTGTTTGTCGCCATCCTTGGCAGCCAGCAATACCTCACCCGCCTCTTCGATCACTTTTTTCAGGATCGCGTCGTCGCCCTTGCTGAACAGTTTGGCAACGTAGGAACTGTCAGGAGACGCCAGCTTGCGCGCCTCCAGCGTTTCTGTCAGTGTCTGTAATATCGTCATACTTATCCTAAAAACTCGGCCAACTATCAACTATCAACTATCAACTACTAGCTGCTTTCTTATATATTTCATCTGGCGATTTAAGCACATCATCGACTTCCTGCCACTCCCCGTCTACCAGTTTGCTGAAGAAGCAGCTCTCGCGGCCGGTATGACAGGCGATGCCGCCCTGCTGCTCAATTTGCAAAAGAATCACATCGAAATCGCAATCGATACGAATTTCTTTAACCTTCTGAATATGTCCCGACTCTTCGCCCTTGTGCCAGAGCCTGTTGCGCGAACGTGACCAGTAGACCGCCTCATTTTTTTGGCAGGTCAACTGCAGGGCGTCGCGATTCATCCACGCCACCATCAAAACCCTGCCCGTGACCGCGTCCTGAGCGATGGCGGGAACCAGGCCATCCTCCTGCCACTTAACCTTATCAAGCCAAGCTGCATCCTGCATCCCGCATCCCGCATCCTGTATTTTCATAGCCTGACCTCAATACCCTGGGACGCCATATACTGTTTGGCTTGTGCGACCGTATATTCGCCGAAATGGAAGATGCTCGCGGCCAGCACGGCATCCGCGCCGCCCAGCGTCACGCCATCGGCCAGATGCTGCAGATTCCCTACACCGCCGCTGGCGATCACCGGAATATCCAGCGCATCGGTCACGCGGCGAGTGAGCGCCAGATCGAAACCGTTTTTCTGCCCGTCGCGATCCATACTGGTGAGCAAAATTTCGCCCGCCCCCAGCTGCTGCATCCTGGTTGCCCACTCAACCACATCCAGACCGGTGGCTTTGCGTCCGCCATGCGTGAACACTTCCCAGCGCCCCGGCTCAACCTGTTTGGCATCGATGGCCACCACGATGCACTGAGATCCGTAACGCCCCGCCGCATCCGCCACCAGCTGCGGGTTGAGCACGGCGGAAGTATTGATGCTGACCTTGTCCGCACCGGCATTGAGCAGGTTGCGCACATCGTTCACTTCGCGCACCCCGCCGCCGACTGTCAGCGGAATGAATACCTGGGATGCGACCTGCTCGATGATGCGATAGATAATCCCCCTGTCATCGGAACTTGCCGTAATGTCGAGAAACGTCAGTTCGTCGGCGCCCTGCTCATCGTAACGACGAGCGATCTCGACCGGATCGCCGGCATCGCGTAACTCAACGAAACTTACGCCTTTGACCACACGGCCCGCGGTCACATCCAGGCAGGGAATAATGCGTTTTGCCAGCATGATTATCGTGAGCCTCGCATAGCGAAGCCTCGTCCCTCTCGCCCGTGTACGGGAGAGAGCAAGGAGAGAGGGGAAACGGGCATGGCAAGTTTCATTATTTGAGTTGGCATAGGTTCATGCCCGTTAGATTTTAGGCGACAACTCGTCAGCCAATGCCTGCGCCGCTTTGAAATCCAGCGTGCCTTCGTAAATGGCGCGGCCGGTGATCGCACCGGTGATACCCTCGCCCTGCACTGCGCAAAGACGGCGCACATCGTCCAGATTAGTGATGCCGCCGCTTGCGATAACCGGCACATGCAACGGACGCGCGAGTTCCACCGTCGCTTCGATGTTCACGCCGGTCAGCATGCCATCGCGGCCGATATCGGTGTAAATGATGGCCTCGACGCCATAGTCTTCGAAACGTTTCGCCAGATCACACACCTCATGCCCGGTAAGCTTGGACCAGCCGTTGACTGCAACCTTACCGCCCTTCGCATCAAGCCCCACCATGATGTGCCCCGGAAAGGCGTCGCAGGCCTCATGCAAAAAGCCCGGCACTTTCACCGCAGCCGTGCCGACAATGATGTAAGTCACACCAAGATCCAGATAACGTTCGATGGTTTCCAGATCGCGAATACCGCCGCCCAGTTGCACCGGCACATCAGCGCCAACAGCCTGGATGATGCTGCGCACCGCTGCCTCATTCTTGGGCTTGCCGGCAAACGCACCGTTCAAATCAACCAGATGCAGGCGTCTTGCGCCCTGGGCCAGCCAATGTTGCGCAGTCGCGGCAGGATCTTCGGGGAACACGGTTGAATCTTCCATCATGCCTTGCTTGAGGCGTACACAATGACCGTCTTTTAAATCAATCGCAGGAATTATCAGCATGGCGAATAAATAGTTTAGTTAAGGATTCCATTGGACAAAATTATGCAGCAGTTTAAGCCCTGCTGCCTGGCTTTTCTCCGGGTGAAATTGCACCGCGAATAAATTTTCACTTGCCACCGCACAGACGAAAGCCTGCGGATAATCGCTGGTCGCCTGAATCAGGGTTGCATCCGCAGGCTTGACGTAATAGCTATGCACGTAATAAAAGCGCGCGTCCTGAGCGATGCCTTCCCACATCGGGTGCTCATTAACCGGAGCGACGCCAATAGATTGCAGGTCGGGCTTCAGCCCGACATGTCGGGCTGAAGCCCGACCTACATGATGCACCTCGTTCCAGCCCATGTGCGGCACCTTGAGTTTATGGCCGTGCGCATCCTGCATATTACCGGGGAAGCGCAGCACCTCGCCCTGCAATACGGACAGCCCTGCCACATCGCCTTCCGCGCTGTGCTCGAACAACATTTGCAGCCCGATGCAGATACCGAGAAAGGGCTTGTTTTTTGCAGCATCGATCACGGCACTGCGCAAACCCCGCGCATCCAGCTCGCGCATGCAGTCCGGCATCGCGCCCTGCCCCGGAAAAATTACCCGTCCCGCCTGTTCGATCACGGCAGCATCATCGGTGACGAGGATATCAGCTTCCGGCGCGACATGGCGCAAGGCCTGCTCGACCGAGCGCAGGTTTCCCATCCCGTAATCGACGATCGCAACATCGACCATTTAAAGCGACCCCTTGGTGGAAGGCATCATACCTGCCATGCGTTCATCGAATGCAAGCGCCATGCGCAGCGCACGACCGAACGCCTTGAAAATGGTCTCGGCCTGATGGTGGGCGTTGCTGCCTGCCAGATTGTCGATATGCAAGGTTACATGCGCGTGATTGACGAACCCCTGGAAGAACTCATGGAACAGATCCACGTCGAAGTCTCCGATACTGCTGCGGACGAATTCGCAATTGAACACAAGACCCGGACGACCGGAGATATCCAGCACCACACGCGACAATGACTCATCCAGCGGAACATAGGCATGACCGTAACGAGTCAGCCCCTTCTTGTCACCGACAGCCTGATTGAATGCCTGTCCCAGCGTAATCCCCAGATCTTCCACGGTGTGATGCGCATCGATGTGCAAATCCCCCTTGGCCAGCACACTGATATCCAGCAAGCCATGCCGCGCGATCTGATCGAGCATGTGATCCAGAAATGGCAGCCCGGTGTCAAAGCTTGCACACCCGGTACCATCAAGATTCAACTCGACGCTGATCTGCGTTTCCAGAGTGTTGCGTGTAACCTTTGCGCTACGCATGTTTTCGTTCCATTTATTGTAGGTCGGGTATCGCCCGACATGGTGTTGTAGGTCGGGTTTTAACCCGACATGTCGGGCTAAAGCCCGACAAGCATATGGGCGGGCACCCGCCCGACCTACGAAATACTTTCCTGCAATGCCACTATAAACCGCTCATTCTGCTCAGGCGTACCTACCGTCACGCGCAAACAATCCGTCAACATCGGATGTGCGCCGTTCAGGTTTTTTATCAGCACACCGCGCTGTTTCAAACCGTTAAATACTTCCGTGGCATTCTTCACGCGAAACAACAGAAAGTTCGCCTCCGACGGATAGACCTGCACACCCGCCATTTCAGACAACCGCCGGTGCAAGACAGAGCGCTCCGTCCTGATCAACCCCGCCTGATCCAGCAGCACGTCGTGGTTGTCGAGTAATATTTCCGCGACCAGTTGCGGCAGCACACCGACATTATACGGCAAACGCAGCTTTTCCAACTGTTCAAGCCAGATGCTGCTGCCCGCCAAAAATCCCAGACGCAAACCTGCCATGCCGAGTTTTGAAAAAGTACGCATCACCAGCAAGTTGGGATAGTTGGCCAGGTGCGGGATGAAGCTGTCACGGGCAAATGCATAATACGCCTCATCCACCACCACCAGCCCCGGGGAGGCTTCGATAACTGCGCGCACATCTTCGATTGACAACAGGTTGCCGGTGGGATTATTGGGATAGGCCAGAAACACCAGTGCGGGTTGTTCCCGGCGAATTGCAGTCAGCGTCGCCTGTAAATCCAGAGAGAAATCCGCCGCCAGCGGCACCCCCACATAGCGCATCCCGATGAAGGTTGCGATCATCCTGTACATCACGAACGACGGCTCAACGGAGAGCAGCACAGCACCCGGCTTATTCACCGCCATCGCCAGCAGCTGAATCAGCTCGTCGGAACCGTTGCCCAGCAACACCTCCATACCATCCGGCAAGTCCAGCGTCAGGCGGATTTTCTCCTTGAGCACAGCAGGATTCGGATCAGGATAACGGTTGATTTGCGCGCAGGCTACGATGGATGCAATTTCATCGCGCAGCGCTTGCGGCACAAGATAGGGATTTTCCATCGCGTCCAGCTTGATGTAGCCGGCACTATCGGGTACGTGATAGCCGTGCAGCGCGAGTATCTCGGGACGAATCAGGGTTTTGACAAGCTTTGCAGCAGGAGACATAGACTAAAAAACGAGAGTGAAAATACGCTGCGAAGCTTACCACAGCTCATCTGCCGCGTGGGCAGTGAGGACGCAAAAAAACAGGGGAGGCTTACGCCCCCCCCTGTTTAACATCTAATGCGACAAGACATAAATTAACAACTTCAGCCCGGCGCAAGTTTGATGAGCAGAGCTGCGATCATCGCGGTTTGTAGCACACCAACACCTACAACCCAGCGAATCAAGTCTGCCTTGGTTTCCGCCAGATCGGTGCGCATCTCAGCACGCAGCAACTCAATGTCAATCTTACTTGCGAGATCTCTGACATTAGTTTCGAGCACCTCCGAAAGTGCCTCAGCCTCCGCTTCAGCATGTTGCTGCGGAACACCAGCTGCCTTCAAACGATTTGCAAACCTTAATGTGTCGAAAGTAATACTTGCCATGTTAGCCTCCAACCGAATAGTTGCTGCATTGTTGCCGATAGTGACAGTTGATGCAATGCAAAAAAACAGGGGAGACCGAATGACCAGCCACTTAGCGCATGTTTTACCGCACTTAGTGGAATGGCTAGCAGTTTCATCATCAATAGCGACTCAGTGAGCGTCTTGTACTCACCTGGCCCGATATTGAGTTGTTTCATCAGTCGACACTGTTTTTGCTCCACGTAAAAGCAAAAAAGCAGGGAGAGACTTTCATCTCCACCTGCTTTCTTGTGTCACCTCAGACAAGTCCGAGGTGACGTTCTAACTTTTAGCTGCGTAGGTCGGGCAACAGCAATTCCCTCTCCCTAACCCTCCCCCACGAGCGGGGGAGGGAACTTTCGCTCTCTCTCCCGCAAGCGGGAGAGAGTTGAAGAGAGGGCGAGTGTAACCCGACATCAGACAAGCGTTAAATTAGAATGCTGTTTCCAGCAACAATGTTGTTGCAGTCTTGCCGACTGGTGCAACCTGGCTAGTCCAGTAGCTACCGGACTGAGTCGTGTAATGCAGGCTCAGACCCATGTTTTGTGCCAGGTCGTAAGTTGCACCGACCATGAATGAATTGTCTTTGTGCTTCAGACCAGTAACAGCAAAGTCTTCTCTGTCAGCTGAACGGAATGCCAACTGGAAAGTGCTGTGAGGAATCACACCAACTTCAGCCGCCACGTTGAACGTAGAGCGTGCAACGGTTGTGCTGGTGTTAAATGCACCAACTACAGGCATAGCACCCAGAACTAAGCCTGCACCGATTGCTGGCGCACGACCGTAAGATGCGTAAAAACCAGCTTCCTTGCCAGCCAGCTCGCCTTGCATTTGAGCGTCGATGATCGTTGCCTTGGCAATCTGGCCGGTCTGAACACTGGAACCACTGAAGTTTTGAAGACCGACAGCTGTATCGAAGCCTGCCAGATCAAACGTACCTACAACACGAGCGTAAGTCAGAGGCATAGAGTTTGCACCAGCACCAGGAGCAGCAACATCATAACGACCGATATTGATGAAGCCCATGGAGTTGTTGGCCACTAAAGACAGACCAGTTGCAGCTGTATTCGTACCGAAGTACTGTGAAGCGTAAGCTGTACCTACGTGTTGTCCGCCTGCACCGCCGTTACCCATCATCTTGTGAGTACCGGCAGCGCCGGTATTCAGTGTTTCGAAGCTGTATGCTGCACCTTGACCGCCACTTGTGTGCATTACCAGACCGACGCGTGCATCGCCAACCGGGAACAACATAGCCAGTTTAGCAGCACCCAATGTTGCACCGGCACCACCCAAACCTGTTTCAGACAGGAAACCGGCGAATTCGGAGATACGTCCACCGATGAACAATGAGAATTCACCGCCCGAACCAGGAACCATCCACTTTTGAGCTACATTTGCTGCATTAGCAGCCAAGTTATTGCCGGACTGAGTCTGGAAAGCGGCTGTAGCAAACACAGCCATATTCAGCACGTTAGGAATATCCAGGTTTTCGCCTTCGATCTTGCCTTGTGCGCCCATCATGGTGAAGCCGGTGGACTTAAATGCACGACCGAAACCATTCAACAGCGGAAAATGCTGGAAGTGACATGCGGAACAAGCCATGCCGGTTTGACGTGCAAACACTGGCAAAGCGGACGCTTCCGGAGCGAATGCAGCAATGGCCATTACGCCGGCGATAGATAATACGATTTTCTTCATGATTTATCCTTAGGTTATCTTTATTTTGAAGTGACAACAGGACCTCCCCGACGCCACTGGATCGAACTTTATAGAAACGCGTAGCTGACTGTCAAAATATATTTTCATACTGTTGTTTTTTTACAACAAGGGAAGGACATGCCGCAAGACCGCAAGGGTCTTCCCTCGGAATATAAGGCGATAAACCCGCAAGGGGCTTCCCACGAAACTACGGAGCTGAAGCTCCTGTTTCTGAGTGAAATCGCCTATTCCTGAATGAGGGGCATTGATGAAACTTCTAAACATTATCTAAGGCTTGAAAGAACCAAGTCTAAGACTCTGTTTATCCCACGCAACGACGCAGCCAAGGCTGCTGTTGCTGAGTGAAGGATGCAGGATTCAGGTGAAGGGTGAGACCGCAAGGGTCTTCGCCTAAAAACATAGTCGCGCTGTGCGCTCGTTGTTTTGAGCGAAAGGGTGAAGGCAGCGCACCGGATTAGCTTGCATCCGTCATTCGCCGGGCATACAATTCCGCGCATCATGAGCTCGATCACGTTCAATACCCTGAAATTTGCGCAACGGCTGGAAAAAGCCGGGGCTACGCGCGAATATGCGGCGGCGGAAGCCGAAGCACTGTCCGAAGTATTCGAAACAGGCACACAGGAACTAATTACAAAATCCGACTTGCAGCAGGAGCTAGCGCCTATCCGCACCGATCTGGCCGTGCTCAAATGGATGATGGGCGCAATGCTCGCCATAGGCATGACGATTCTCTTCAAACTCTTCAGCTAAATCCACGCAACAACGCAGCTTAGGCTGCTATTGCTGAATGAAAGCTCCTGTTTCTGATCAATGACCGCAAGTGATTTATCGCTTAGCGGAAATTGAGAAGTTTTATCAGTGAAGGATTGAGAACTCCAACCGCAATGGGTGGATCATGTCAGGCGGGATGAGAGGTGGGGGTTAAAGCAGTTTGACGAGTGCAGCGGTGACGGCAATGGAGGCGGCTATCATGCCACCCAACTTGATGGTCATGCGCAGCTCCATTTTTCGCATTTCCGCACGCAATTGACTAATATCGGCTTTCAAATCAGTCCTGGTTGCCAGCAGATCAGCCTTGAGATCAGCCTTGGTTGCCAGTTCCTGCGTGCCACTTTCGAACACCTCGGAAAGCGCTTCGGCTTCCGCAATGGCGTACTCGCGCGTTGCCCCGGCTTTTTCCAGTCGCTGTGCAAATTTTAGTGTATCAAAGGTGAGTGTACTCATGATGGGCTGAAGTATGCCCGAAGCGGTTTTGCATTGCAATTATATTGACAGATGAGAAGAAAAGTGAAGGGAGCGGACGTTTTACCCTTCCCTCTTCCCTCTTCCCTCTTCCCTCTTCCCTCTTCCCTCGTCTCCCTTCCCAATGTTTTAATTCCTGAATCCTGCCTTATCGCAGGCTGATGATAGGCCAGCCATTTTCCTCAGCATGCGCGCGCAATGACGCATCCGGATTTGCAGCCACCGGATGCCGTACCTTGCACATCAGAGGCAAATCATTGTGTGAGTCACTGTAAAAAGTGCTGTCGTCAAAACCCGCCAAAGTCCAGCAGCGTTCATTCAGCCAACCGGTCAACCTGGTAATCTTCCCTTCGCGAAAACAGGGAACATCCGCGACGCGCCCGGTGAATTCACCATTCTTATGTTCAGGCTCGGTCGCAATCAGATGTTGTATTCCAAACTCCCGCGCGATGGGTGCGGTAACGAAGCTATTGGTAGCAGTGATAATCACGCACACATCACCCGCCTCGCGATGCCGCTGCACCAGTTCGCGCGATTGCGGGGTAATCATCGGCAGTATGCTCTCCT
>JBAZCE010000073.1:0-11194 GCA_041671105.1 Gallionella sp. | reverse complement strand
TGCCTGCGTATGCAATGGCATCCGCAGGCTATTGTGAATATGCGCATCAATTCAACCGGTGTGGCAGCCCCCATTTGCCTCTTTATTCTGGCGCGATGACTCTCCACGGTGCGGGCGCTTATGCTTAACTGGGTGGCGATTTCACGGCTGGATTTTCCTTCCAGTATGCTGCCCATTATTTCCCGCTCGCGCCGGGTGAGCTGTGCAAAACGTTGCCTTCCCTCGCTGCGGAGTCGGAGGACGTGCCGGTTTGCGCTATCCATTTCCATGGCATGCTTGACGGCGTTTAACAATGCTTCTCCTTCGAACGGTTTTTCGAAGAAATCCAGTGCGCCGTCCTTGAGCATTTCCATGGCGCTGCGCGGATCACTTTGGTTGGTGAGAATAATGACAGGAATGACGCTTTTTCGCTGAGCGAGAATTTTATGGAACTTCCCCCCGCTCATTCCCGGCAAGGACATGTCCAGCAGCAGACAGCCCGGATGTTCAGGGTCAAATCTGGCCAAAAATGCTTCAGCCGTGGTAAGTATTTCGTAATGCAGTTTTGCCTGTTTGCACAAAGCTGACAGAGCATTGTGCACGGCAGGTTCGTCAGCAACGATAAATAGGGTGGAAATTAGCATTCGTTTTAGTTGGGGTTGCAGCTATGATATCAAAAGGCATATGAGGATCAATTCCGGCCAGGGAAATTCCTATATGCTGTAAGCATAACGGAATCCGGAAAAAATAAATATCCGTAGATATACTTGAAAATATAGCAGTGCTATTTGATGCTGATCAACAGATGTCGGCATGTCGAACGGTGCAGTGGTAACTCAAATTTTCACAGACCGTCGCCTGCGCTATGTAAAAAAAAGGCTATGTCGTAGTTATCTGTTGAAATTGTTTTGCTTATTCACTCTGCTTGATTTTAGCTTCACTCACGCGTGAGTCGATTTTTCATTGAGATTTAACGTCCCTGTTCAACAACTAATTGCGACATGGTTTTCATTATCTCCTCAACTTGTTTCGACATGCTGCACCGGCAGGCACACCCTGAATGTGGTGCCCTTGCCCAAAGTACTATTAACTTCAATGCGCCCGTTGTGCTTCTTGACAATGCCGTACGCGAGTGACAGTCCAAGGCCCGTCCCTTTGCCCACAGGTTTTGTGGTAAAAAAAGGATCGAAGATACGATTGATATGCTCGGATGCGATGCCTTTGCCCGTGTCTTCCACTTCCATCCAGACTTCATCTTCGTCTGCTCCTGTGCGTATGGTGATTGTGCCTTTGTCCTTAATCGCCTGAGCCGCGTTCAGCAGCAGGTTCATGAACACCTGGTTAAGTTGCGAGGACAGGCACTCCACTTCAGGGATATTGCCGTATTCTCTGACGATATTGGCCTTGTGTTTGATCTCGTTCGATACAATGTTCAGTGTGCTATTCATTCCCATTTCGAGATTGGCAAGCTGCCAATTGGATTCGTCAATATGGGCAAAATCCTTGAGATCCTGGACGATGTTCGTGACCCTTGTCAGCCCCTCTTGTGATTCTTTCATCAGGCTGGGAATATCCTCCCTGAGGTAGGAAAAATCCACGTTTTCCTTGACCTGAGCCACTTCTGGACATATCCCGGCCCCAATCCTGGATTCTGCCGTTTCATATGCGGTAATTACCTTGAACATACTCGCAATGTATTTACCCAGCGTTCCCAGATTGGAATTGACGAAACCGATGGGGTTGTTGATTTCGTGGGCAACGCCTGCGGCAAGCTGACCGATAGAAGCCATCTTTTCCGATTGCAGCAATTGGCTTTGGGCTGATTCGAGTTCTTCGTTGAGCTTGAGTAGCTCTACATTGTTGGCAAGCAACTGTTGGTTGATTTGATCTACGGCTTTAGTGCGTTGCTTTATGCGCTGTTCCAGTTGCTCATTCAATAACCGAAGTGCTTCGTGCTCCGACTCCAACTCCTGGTTTTTTTGTATGACCTCCAGCGTCTTGTCGCCAAGTTTGCCGTACATTTCATTTAATGCTTCCAGCAGCACATTCGCTGCCTGATTCATGAAAGCGGTCGCTTTGCGGGTGGCTTCATCGTGACCTGCGCCAGCCTGCAACGCTAAAATTTCCTGAGCCATGCGCGTGTCTGAACCCAGAATATGCTGCACCAGCCAGTTGGTCAGATATTTCAGTAACGGCGCTACGAGTCGCCCCGAAATATCGGTGCTGCCCAGAAGTATCTTCGCGGCAACTTTCACCTGTGCGGTGAAATGCTGATGTGCCCTGGTATGGATGTCCTGATGGGTGGCGTCGACCCCGTATTGCTTCATCAATTGTTCTTCGGTGTCGAAATGGTACACTGTGTAGTTCGCGAGTTCGGTCAGGATGGTACCCAATTCGCCGTTACTTGCCTGATGCGCGCTGATGGCACCAAGCCGGTTGATCAGATCCACCAGTTTATGGTGTTGGGTATCCACCACCTCAACGCCGGTGTTGAATTTATTATCCCAAATGAAAGTCTCAAATTTTTCTTCAGTTTCTGTATGCATTTTTGTTCCCTGTTCAGTATCCGTAATACTTCCTGCAAAATAGCGAGACCCTTATCCTGTTGTGCGCAGTCACTTTACTCGGAGAAATCCGCAGAAATGCCTGAAAACCTTCCCGGCTATTTCATATTGATCAGTTGAAGCAACTCCAGCAAATTGTTCGCTTGCATTTTTTGCATCACGGCTGCGCGGTGTCCTTCTATGGTTCTGACGCTCACGCCCAGCAGGCTGGCGGTCGCCTTGCTGGTCTTGCCTTCGAGCATCTTGTCCATCACTTCGCGCTCACGCCGCGTAAGTTGCGCCAGTCTTGCATCCCGCTCTGCCAGCTTGCACCTGCTTGCGCGAAAAAGTGCATCCAGTTCGAGGGCGTGCCGGACGCTCTCGACCAACGCATCGTCGTCCAGCGGTTTTTCCAGAAAGTCCACCGCCCCTGCCTTGATCGCTATCACGGCACTCTGCACATCGCCATCCCCGGTAAGCATCACGATGGGCAAGTTGCAGCGTCTGTCCAGCAGGACTTTTTGCAGTTCCAGACCGTTCATTTTTGGCATATGCAGATCCAATAACAGACACCCGGAGTGTTCTGGTTCGAAAGCATCGAGAAATGCGGCTGCGGAACTGAACGTCTCGGCATGCAATCCGGCTTGTCTGAAGACGCGTTCCAGGGAATGGAGCATGTCCGGTTCGTCATCCACGACGTAAACGGTGGGCGGAGTGATTAACGGCTCGCTGTTGTGAGAGTATGTGTTGGCGGCGTACATAAGGGGCGGCAGTGTTGTTTATATGACATTCAATTGGGTGTTGTTGATGCGTGTGTACGTTGCAGAGAGATGCCGAGGTTTTGATACAGGTTCGACTCGGCCTTACTCCGGCGGACGCTTCAACATTTCGTAACGCACGAATGCCTCGCGGAT
Organism: Gallionella sp.; assembly: GCA_041671105.1. Taxonomy (GTDB): domain Bacteria; phylum Pseudomonadota; class Gammaproteobacteria; order Burkholderiales; family Gallionellaceae; genus Gallionella. Next base: position 7,758 of record JBAZCE010000073.1, on the reverse strand, counting down.
CATCGCGGTGAGCGCATCGTTCTCCCAGGGTTTGGTGATGAACTGATAGATCTCGCCTTTGTTGATGGCATCGGTCAGGGTGCCGACTTCGGTGTAGCCGGAGAGTATCATGCGCACGACATTGGGATGCATGGTCTTCACGCGACGCAAAAATTCCACGCCGCTCATGCCGGGCATACGCTGATCGGACAACACGACACTGATCTGATTTTGCGCGAGGAGCTCCATTCCTTCCTCTGCACTGGAGGCCGTCAGGATCTTATAGCCTTCTCGCCGCAGGATGCGTTTGAGCGCCATCAGCACATTCTCTTCATCGTCAACCAGCAACAGGGTTTTTTCCGATTTGTTATCCGACAGTGTTTTGCCGCGTATCAGCAATTCGGCGAATTCGTCGGCAGGCAGAGGGCGGCTGTATAAATAGCCTTGCATCTCCTTGCAGTTCAGTGAGCGCAGATAACCCAGCTGTGCTTCTGTCTCCACGCCTTCGGCGATCGTGGTCATACCCAGTGTTCTGCCCAGCGCGATGATGGCCTGCACAATGGCCGCATCGTTGGGATCCTGGGTGATATTGCTCACAAAAGACTGATCGATCTTTAGTTTGTCCACAGGGAATTGCTTGAGATAAGACAGGCTGGAGTAGCCGGTGCCAAAATCATCGATGGACAGATGCAGTCCCATCGCTTTGAATTGCTTCATGATGCTGACGGTTTCGCGCACGTTGTGCATGATCGCGCTCTCGGTGAATTCCAGTTCCAGATAGTGCGGGGCCAGCCCGGATGTTTCCAGGGCCTGTCTGACGGTTTCAATCAGATTGGATTGATGAAGTTGCAGCGGGGACAAATTGACTGCGATGATCAGTTCAGAGTGTCTCTCGGCATGCCACTGTTGCATCTGACGGCACGCTTCCTGAATCACCCATTCACCCATCGGCAGGATTAATCCCGTCTCTTCCGCGACAGAGATGAATTCTGCCGGCGCGATGACGCCGCGCTCCGGATGTCTGATGCGTACCAGCGCTTCTGCGCCGATGATCTGGCCGGTCAGGATATCCACCTGCGGCTGGTAATACAGCACGAGCCTGTTTTGCGTGATGGCGTTGCGCAATTCGGCGCCCATGGTAACCAGTTTGAGCGCGTGTTCGTTCATGCTGGAGGAATAAAATCTGAAACTGTTCCTTGAGCCGGAAAGTTTGGCCTCAGTCAATGCGGCATCGGCGTGTTTCATCAGTGTGCCAGCGTCATCGCCGTCCACCGGGTAGACCGCAATGCCCATACAGGCGGACAACTGCACCTGTTGATCCGCAATCTTGAATGGCTGATAGGTTTTTTGTGCAATGATCTCTGCAATCCGGTTGATCTCCTCGCCGGTGTTGAGATCGGGAAGGGAAATCACAAAGGTATCGGCAGACAGGCGTGTGACGGTGGCGTGTGCCGGCACCGCATCCACCAGGCGCTGTGAGGTGACGAGCAACATCTGGTCTCCGCCTGCGTGTCCGAACATGTCGTTCACGGTATGAAAGTGATCCAGATTGAGGAAAATCACGCCGATGAAGCGCCCATACTGTTGCGCGTGGACGATGGCGCTTTCAATGCGATCTTCCAGCAGCGCGCGGTTGGGCAGGTCGGTGAGCGGATCGTAGTGTTTGAGGTGATCGAGTTCCTCCACCGCTTTCCTTTGCAACAGGTCGCTGAATACCGCAAAGTAGTTGATGACTTTGCCCGATGCATCCCTGACGACATTGATGCTGCACCAGTCGGGAAAAATCTCGCCGTTCTTGCGGCGATTCCAAATTTCTCCCTGCCAGCGTCCCTGCGACTCAAGTGCGTGCCACATGGTCCGGTACAAATCACTCTTATGTTTGTTTGATTTCAGAATGCTCGGATTTTTGCCTGTGACCTCTTCCTGCATGTATCCGGTAATTTCTGAAAATGCCGCATTAACCCGGACAATGTTGTTGTCTGCATCGCTTATCAACATCGCATCAGAGCTGCGCTCAAATAGCTGATTTGCCAAAACGAGCTGATTTTCCTGAGTCCGTCTGATGTTGTTCGTGTGTATCTGCTCCAGCGCATAGGAAAGATCGTCACTCAACTCATCGAGCAGTTCGACGACTTCGTCATCAAAAAAATCCACGGTGTCGGCATACACCATCAGCGCACCCCGAAAATCATGGGCATTGACGGGGAGTGAAATGCTGCCGCGCAGCTCGTTGCGAACGGCAGATTCGTGCCACAAGGTGGTCATCGGGGAGGCAAAAAAATCATTGACGACCACCACGCGATTTTCACGGATTGCAGTGCCTGTCGGGCCTAGTCCGGCAGGGAGATCGGCATTGCTGGAGAGATTCAGGTTCAGAATGTAATCACGCGCAGCGCCTAAAGCCGTGACCGGAATTATTTTCTGTTCACTGTTTTCGCGCCCGATCCACACCAGACGGAATCCGCCAAAATTCAATACAACCTGGCAAACTTTTTCCAACAATTGCTGCGCATCCTGAAGATGTACGATGGCGTGATTGACCTGACTTAATGCCGCATACAACTTGGAAATGCGCTGGCTTTTGTTTTCGGCTGTCTTGTTTTCGGTGATATCAGTCAATACGATGTGCAACACTGACACCGTATCAGTCTGTCTGCGCTGGGAGTCAATGCGTGCATAGAAGGTGGTGCCGTCGGCGCGCCGTAAGACAAGTTCGCAACTTTGTTTTTCATCATGTTGCCGCAACTGCTGGAAGTGTTTATTCCAGTCGAAGAGAGATTCGGGCGCAACATGATGGGAAAAACTGCGGTTGAGCAACCTCTTGCGAACTTCTGTCAACAAAGAGGCTGCGGTGAGGTTGATTCCGGTGATGAGTCCTTCGCGGGAGAGGGTGAGATAGCCTACCGGCGCAAATTCATACAAATCGACATAGCGGTCACGGGTGCTTTCCAGAAGGCATTGGGTACGTCTCAACTCGTCGTTCTGCATCTCCAGTTCAATCTGATGAATATGGAGTTCGTGCAGCAACTTGTCCGATGGAAGCACCGGATCATCCTGTACCGGCTTGTTCGCAAGTTGCCTTTCTGCTTTTTCCCTTGCCTCTTTGTCAAACGAGTCAACACTCATGGCGTTTCTATTCCATCCTCTTAGTGATACGGGAAAACGGCTGATTGGAACATTTGAGCAGCAAAGCCATGCGGGTTGGCCCGGCTAATTGGGGTTCATTGTCGCTCACCCCTATTATGGTTAGCAACTATTTGTTGATAAATGTTGATCAGGCATTGATTCGGCAGCAGAATACCGACACTTTTTCAACGGCATCCTCAATTCGATGAATGTACCTGCCTCCACGTCCGATCCGGCTGCGCCTGCGCTGATCCTATGTGTGGATGATGAACCGAATATTTTGAGCGCGCTGCAACGTTTGCTGCATCGGCATCATTACAAGGTGTTGACCGCGTTAAGTGCCGCCTGAGAGGAGTTGGCTCGCGATCTGGTAACGCAGGAGGATTTATTGCTGTTAAGCTGCGACCATCTGCTCGATGAGATGCTGATTGAGCAGATGATCAAGTTCGAACGATCGGAAAAACAGGCGCTGACTTTTTGGATCAAAACCCGGCAATAAAGGAAGGTTGCATGAGCGCGTTCCCGAAAATCGAGGCATTTGTGTGGAGCGACAAGCTCGCCACCGGCATTGTTGAGGTGGATGCTCAGCACCGGCGTCTGGTCGAGCTGATTAACGAAGTGGGCAATCTGTGCGCGGTCGGTCGGGATGGCGTGCAGCTCAAGCCTGTGCTGGATGAGTTGGTGAGTTACACACAGTATCACTTTGACACTGAAGAGCAGTTAATGCGGCAGTATGGCGTGAGCACCGCACATCAGGAAAACCATTTCAAGGCGCATGAGGCCTTTCGCCAACAGGTTGTTCTGGCGATAGGCATCATAGAAAATTCGCCGCAAAATACGATGAGTCTGTTGGCTGAATTGCTCGAATACCTCGCTCGCTGGCTGTTGCAGCACATCATGGTGGTCGACTTGCGCATGGCCAGAGAGATTCAGGCGTTGCAGGCAGGAGCCAGTCACCAGGTGGCTGCCAGTCAGGCATCGGCTATCGTGTCACAATCAGGCGATGTGATGCTCGAAGCACTCAATACGCTGTACAGCAAGATCGGCGAGAAAACCGTGGAGGTGATGCAGACCAACCAGGCGCTGGAACGTGAACGAGAGGCTCTGCGCAAACTCAACGAACAATTGGAGGCGCGCGTGATTTCGCGCACCGCGGCGCTGGAAGAGGCAAATCATCAGCTGGTGCAGAATAATTCCGAACTGAAGATTCTGAATCAGAAGCTTGAGAGTGCGCAGGGGCATTTGCTGCAATCGGAGAAAATGGCGTCTTTAGGGCAACTCGCTGCCGGTGTTGCCCATGAACTGAACAATCCCATCGGCTTCGTGTATTCAAACATGGGTACGCTGGAGGCTTACGTGAACGATATTTTTGTCATCAATGCCGCTTTGGAGGAGGTTGCCAGGACGATTCAGGGGGATTGTCCGGCGCTCGACCAGGTGAGCAAACTCAAGCAGGACAGAGATTACGAGTACATCCGGCAGGATATCTTTCAATTGATGGCGCAATCGAAGGACGGTCTGGCAAGGATGCGAAAAATTGTGCAGGATCTGAAGGACTTTTCTCATGTTGGCGATGAGGGATGGAAATGGGTTGATTTGCATCAGGGTATCGATTCAACGCTGAATATCGTCTGGAATGAGCTCAAGTACAAGTGTCAGATCGTCAAGGAATACGGGCAGCTTCCCGAGGTGTATTGCATGCCTTCGCAAATTAATCAGGTATTGCTCAATATGCTGGTAAATGCAGGGCAGGCCATCGAGAATAAAGGGATTATCACGATCCGGACTGGTGCGGCAGAGAATCAGGTCTGGGTGGAAATCGAGGATACCGGGCGCGGCATCCCCGCAGATGAAATCGAGCGTATATTCGATCCTTTCTATACCACCAAGCCGGTCGGGGTGGGAACAGGGCTAGGCCTGTCACTCTCCTTCGGTATCATGCAGAAGCATCAGGGGCGCATCGAGGTGAAGAGTACGGTGGGTCGCGGCACCTCGATGCGCATCTGCCTGCCGGTGAAGCCCGCTTAGCGCGCTAGCAGGCCGCTGAAAAACGTTATGAGCGAAGCCGCGACAAGGATAAAAGGGGCGAAAAAGCGGAGTTTACACAGAGTAAATGAGCATTTTGAGCCATTTTTTGACGCAGTATCGGCAAGCGTAATAGTTTTCAGCAGCCTGCTAGTTTAATCCCGCCAGACGACGGTTTTCCAGCAGCATATCCCTGGAGGCCAGTGCCTGGATGGCAGCCGTCTTGAGCTGGTAGAGGTTCCATGCCTGGCGCCTGACGTCGGTGCGAAGATCGTAGCTGCTCCAGTGCAGCTGGAGCAGGTTCTGAACCTCGGCCTCGTTGATAGCACGGGACAGCATGGCCTTATCCGGGTCGCTGCTGAGCAGGATGCGCGCGGCATCGGGCAGCACCTGTCGCATATTGCTCAGCAATTGGGTGCCATCCATATCGGGTAGTTTTTGTGCCGCGATGACAAGATCACAGTGCGCTTTTTCGGCATAGGTCAGGGCCGCCTGCGCTGTACGGAAGGCCTCCACCACGCACTTGAATTTTTTGGCAGGGACAGACGGCTTGATTTCCTGCTGCATGGCGACATATAAATTTTCGCGGCCGCTTTCGTCACAGAGGCTGCGAGACATCAGTGCCAGCAGGTGTTCGTCATTTTCAACCAGAACAATGCGGTAGGGGGTGGTATCTTCTGTCGTCCGTAAAGCAGCATGGCTGTCGCGGTAGGCGTCCGCCTGACGACGGTTCTCCAGGATTGAGTCACGGTAGATCAATGCCTGTCGGATGCTGGATAATAATTCGGCTTTTTCCCAGGGCTTGGCAAGAAAACGATAGATATGGGTTTCATTGATGGTGCGGATCAGTGCGTCGATGTCGGCTTCGCCGCTTAATACCAGACGCGCAGCATCGGGCTGTATCGATCCGAACTGTTTGAGAAATTCGAGGCCGTTCATTTCCGGCATCTTGTAATCGGCAATAACCAGATCGAACGGCGTTTCCCGGCAACGCTCAAGCGCCTGGGCGGGATTGTCAAAGGTGTCGATTTCGAAGTGGTCTTTGAGCTCACGCCGCAGTGCATTCAGCACGTTTTGCTCATCGTCCACCAGCAGTATTCTTTTCATGTCTTTTTCAGGCATACCACCCTCCACCCAATAAATTCATCGGTCAACTGCTTGCATGATAGCCGCTTCGCGCCAGGAAGCAAAGCGACAGCAAGCTGTGTTTCGCGCGATGCCGGGTGATACTCAGGTGGAGGGCATAACTTACAGTGATTCATCCACGGGGTAAATTTGGCCATCGTAGGAGCTTGCCAGAAAGCGGTCCTGTTCCGGGTAGTAGGCAATTGCGGAAATGCCCGATGCGGTGGGGCGGGAAAAAGTGAACCACTTTTTGGTCGTGACATTAAAACCTGCCAGCGTTCCGCCATAGCTGCCCGTCATAATCCTTTTGCCATCCGAACTGGCGGCGATGCATTTGACCGAATTTCGATGCGGCGTCTGGAAAGACTCGGCGCGCAGGTTGTGCCATAGCAGCAACTTCAAGTCGCGCCCGATGCTTGCAAATTCTGCGTCGCCTACCCTGCAACAGCCATTGGCGATGCGCTCATGTGCATTTTTAACGATGCTGATCACGTTCAGGCTGGCAATGTCCTGCCATGCGACATTAGTGTTGGCGCAGACTGAAAACAGCGTCATCCCGTCGGTGGACAGCCCTTTGACGGCATTCTCATAAATCTTGCTGGCAGAAACAAGATGCAGGGCCGGCTCCATGCAAAACACCAGTACTTCCCCTGTATAGCTGCCGATCGCAGCATGCGGTTTTCCGTCTTTTGAGAAGGCTGTGCCGCAGTTGAGCGGGGAGTGATGTTCAAACAGTGTCTCGCCCGTGATCGCATCGAACAGGACTCCCGTCTGGCCGCCGGTGAGCAGCCGTGAGCCTGCTGGCAGCAGGAAATTGCACAGGCTGCCCATTTGGGAAAGTTGATTGCCGTTTTTAAAGACGATGCCGGCATCGCCTATGGAATAGATATCTCCTCCCATCGTGGCGACGGCATTCAGGCTGGTGCCAGGCTCGATATCCGACAGATCCCAGATGCCCTGTTTCCAGTCAAACGTCGCATAGCATGAACCGAACGTACCCAGCGCTATTCTTGTGTCATCCAGAAAAGCGGCGGCACGTGCCCAGATTAGCGCAGGCAGCGTCGAACGGGATATTTCAGTCAGGGTGGGAAGCTCCTCATCATGCCGGGTGATCCGCCAGCATGCGATGCTCCTGTCATAACTGATGGTCACCAGCAGTGTTTCATTGAGCAGCAGTTTTTTGATGCCTGCCTTGTGCGCGGCTACGTAGCGGGTTTGATCACCCTCGATGATGGCGATCCTGCCTGCATCGTCGCCCGAAAACAGACAGCCGTCAGCCGAGGCCTCAAATGTATCGGTGCGCGCGCCTTCGTTTGTACAGTGGATTTGGCTGCCCGTTGCCACGTCCCAGTGCCGCACCGTTCCGTCCACGCTGGCTGAGATGAGCGATTTTGCATCACTGCTCCAGGCGACAGTCAGCACATTGCCGGTATGACCCGTCATGGTTTTCAGGCAACGCCCGGCAAGGTCGAAAATCTTGAGGGTGCGGTCGAGGGCGCAGGT
>JBAZCE010000072.1:0-11213 GCA_041671105.1 Gallionella sp. | reverse complement strand
CGGCAAGTTGCACGCCGCCAATTCAAGGTCGACATCAGGAAGCACATCGACGATATAAGTTTCAAGTATTTGATTAAAAATGAAACTTCTGATGGGGCGGTGATGTTCGTGCCTGCCGAAGCGGTGTTCGCCGAGATTCACGCCTACCATTCCGATCTGGTCGAATACGCGATGAACAAGCATGTCTGGATCGTCTCGCCGACGACCTTGATGGCGGTGCTGAACACGGCTCGTGCGGTGATGAAAGACGTGCAGATGCGCGAGCAGGTGCATATCATCCAAAGCGAACTGGGCAAGCTCAGCGTGGATTTCAAACGTTTCGACGAACGCATGAAGCGCCTGGCCGATAATATCCGCCGTGCGCACGAAGAGGCGGGGCAAGTGGAAATCTCCAGTCGCAAGATTAGCGACCACTTCACCAGAATCGAGGCTGTGGATGTGTTGGAAGACATAATTGAACGCTGAGCTACGCTCGCGTTATTGAGGGCAGGATAATGGAATCCATAAAGGTATTAAGCGGAGATATCGGCGGAACCAAGACGAGGCTTGCAATCGTGAGCGTCGAGGGAACGAGGATTTCAATCGAGCATGAAGCAAGTTTTGCCAGCCAGGCTTATCAAAAGTTTGAAACGTTGCTGAGCGAATTTCTGTCCGGCGTCGATGTGCCTTGCAATGCGGCATTCGGCGTTGCAGGGCCGGTGCAAGGCAGGGTGGTGCAGACCACCAACTTGCCTTGGATAATCGATGCGGATGTGTTGCAGCGGCAATTCGGCTTTGCCAGTTGCACGCTGCTCAACGATCTGGAAGCTACCGCGTGCGGGCTACCGGCCTTGGGGACGGAAGATTTGCTGACCTTGCAGGCAGGCGCTGAGAATGCGCTTGGCAATACCGCTGTGATCGCCGCAGGCACGGGCCTGGGTGAGGCCGGTTTGTATTGGGATGGTGTGCAGTCTCAGCCGTTTGCGACCGAAGGCGGGCATGCGAGCTTCAGCCCTGCAACAGAGCTTGAATTCGCGCTGCTGCGCCATTTGCAACAGCGCCATCAGCATGTCAGCTGGGAGCGCGTGGTCTCCGGCATGGGCATCCTTAGCCTGCACGATTTTTTACGCGCGTATCGACAAGTTCCCGCACCGGACTGGCTGATCGATGAAATGCAAAGCGGCGATGTTGCGGCCGCGATTTCCAGCGCAGCACTTGCAGGGCGAGATGAGCTCTGTATCGAAACGATGGATTGCTTCGTGCGACTGTATGGTGCTGAGGCGGGGAATCTGGCGCTGAAAATCATGAGTCGCGGCGGTATCTATCTGGGCGGCGGCATAGCGCCAAAAATTTTGCCGTTGTTGCAAAACGGCGTATTCCTTGAGGCTTTTTTGAACAAAGGCCGGATGCGCCCCTTGCTGGAAGCCATGCCGGTCAGGGTGATCCTTAACGACAGGGCTGCGCTGTACGGTCCGGCCTTGCGTGCCGCACATAATTCATGATGGTAACTGTGCAATCGTTTGTGAAGGCGGTTTGACAGGCGGCGGATTGATAGCCGCCAAATAATCTCGGGCTGGCGGCGGGTTTTAATGTAACATTCACCAAAAATACATAATTAAAACCTCCGATGATCAACAATTGGTGGCATTCCCTGAGGATTCAAACCAAGCTCACCATTCTGATTCAGGTGAGTCTTTTTGTTGTGCTGGTGTTTGCACAGCGCTGGATCATGTCCAACTTCGAAGCAAAAATCCTGGAGTCGGCACAGAGTCGGGCCGTGGAAGCGGCTGACGGCATCATCAACGGCATGAATATGCTGATGCTGACCGGGCAAATCAGCGATCCGAAAAACAGGGCGCTGTTCATTCAAAAAATGGGCAGGTCTCAGGGAATTCGTGAGCTGCGCATCTTCAGGTCGGAGCAGGTAAAAAGGCAATTCGGCACGGGCCTGCCGGAAGAGCAGCCTGTGGACGAAGTCGACCGTAATGTGCTGTCTTCGGGGCGTCCCTATTTCAACCAGACAGAGGAAAATCCCCTGCTGTTGAGGGCTGTGATTCCTTTTGTGGTAAGCCGCAATTTCAGGGGGACAGACTGTCTGGCCTGCCATAAGGTCGAGGTCGGAAGCGTCAACGGCGCAGCGAGCATCAAGCTGGATCTGAGCGAGGAATTGAACACGATCAAATCAATCAACCGCTGGCTGTGGGCAGGACAGCTCGCCCTGCAATCTATCCTTTTCTTTGTCATAGGATTTGTGCTTCAGTCCTTCACCCGACCGGTCAGACGGCTTAAGAAGGTGATGATAGCGATGCGGGCCGGAAATCTGTCCAGGCGGGTAGACATCGACAGCCAGGATGAAATCGGACAGATGGCCAGTGCCTTCAACGCACTTGCTGACAATCTGCAAAAGAGCCTGAGCGACGTCAGGGCGGGAGAGGCGCAACTAAAGCTGTCCGCTCAGGTATTTGTGAACAGCAGGGAAGCAATTGTGATCACCGATGTTGAAAACAACATCATTCAGGTCAACAAGGCATTCACAGAGATAACAGGTTACTCGCCGGAAGAGGTCATCGGCAAGAATCCGCGCATGCTAAGCTCAGGTCAGCAGGATCGTGAGTTTTATCGCAACATGTGGGAAACCCTGTTGAAACTGGATATCTGGCAGGGCGAATTGATGGACCGGCGCAAAGACGGCGAAGTCTATCCGAAATGGCTTTCAATCACCGTCGTCAGGGATGAAAAAGGGGATATTTCGAATTTCATCGGATTGTTTTCCGATATTACCGAAAGAATAGCGTCCTATGAACGCATTCAGTATCTGGCTCATTTCGATGCGCTCACCGATCTGCCCAACCGTTCGCTTTTAAAAGATCACCTGAATCTGGCCATCGAGATGGCCAAACGCAGCCAGACGCAACTTGCCATTCTTTTTCTCGATCTGGACCGGTTCAAGATTGTCAACGACTCACTCGGGCATCACGCGGGAGATCTGCTTTTAAAAATCGTATCCGAGCGTTTGAAAAACTGTACAAGAAAGACCGATACGGTTGCCCGCCTGGGCGGGGATGAGTTTGTGGTACTGCTGAGCAATATTCGTGAGTCCAGCGATGCGGCTCGTGTTGCCAAAAAAGTGATCGATGCCGTTGCCGCCCCGTTCCTGCTTGAGGGCACTGAGGCCAACCTGGGTACCAGCATCGGCATCGCAATCTATCCTGACAACGGGCTGGACGGTCCGACGCTGATTAAAAATGCGGATGCGGCGATGTATCATGCGAAGGAGAATGAAAGAAACAACTTCCAGTTCTTTTCTCCTGTGATGAACGACAAGGCTTTCGAACAGCTTGAGCTGGAAAACGATTTGCGACTGGCGCTTAAAAGGGAAGAGTTCTTTCTGCAATACCAGCCCCAGATCGACATTTCGACTGGAAAAATAGTCGGTGCCGAGGCCTTGATCAGATGGCAGCACCCGAAACGAGGACTTGTTCCGCCCAATAACTTTATCGCGCTGGCGGAAAGATGCGGGCTTATCGTCTCCATCGGAGCATGGGTGTTCAGGACGGCATGTTTGCAAAACATAGCCTGGCAAAAAGAGGGGCTGGCGCCGATTCTGATTGCCGTCAATATTGCGGCGCAACAATTCAAGCATAAAAACTTCAAAAATTCACTGGTAGCGATACTGGAGGAAACAGGCGTCGATCCGCATTTCATGGAGCTTGAAATTACGGAATCGGCCATCATGGAAAACGCCGAGGCGATTCTGAATACCCTCCATTCCCTCAAGGAAATCGGCTTTCACCTGTCAATCGACGATTTCGGCACAGGTTATTCCTCGTTGAGTTACCTGAAGCATTTCCCGATCGACAAGCTGAAAATAGACCGGTCTTTTGTGATGGACATCACCGAGGACTCAAAAAATAATGCGATTATCGAGACCATTATTCATCTGGGATACAACTTGCAGATCAAGGTCATCGCAGAAGGCGTTGAAACCGCTGAACAGCTTGCCACCCTTGAGAAGCTTCGCTGCGATGAGATTCAGGGGTATTACTTCAGCCGTCCGCTCAGCCCGCAGGATTTCGCCGCCTTTACACGAAGCCGGGCTAACGGTTAACAGGCCAGGTTATGAACCAAAGGGGCAGGCGTTCATTGCTCCGGGCGCAGCGAGGTTTGACCGTTCCAGCGGTCATTAAAGAGCAACATTAAAATCCAACAACACCATTCCCTCCCCCTTGCAGGGGGAGGGCTAGGGAGGGGGTAGAAACCAAGTATGAATACAATTGAAATTTCTACCCCCATCCCAACCTTCCCCCTGCAAGAGGGAAGGAGTAAAAAGTCTGCCGCCATCTGACGGCTCACGGTTTTGTTGGCCCCTTTGAGGGGCTAATAATCTAAAGCCCCCGGCTTTGCCGGGGGATGTACGCCCGTGAGGGCGTGCCATTTGCAGGGTGTGAGTCCCTGTCGGAGTTTGTCACAACTCCGTAGCTGAAGGTAACTGCGTCGTCGCGAGGCGGGGTGGGGAGTAACCGGAGGCGAACTGTCGGTCCGTAGGATAACGAACCTGTTTCGGCGGCGTATGGCGGCGAGCCTGCATCCTCGTGGCGAAGCCTGGAATAAACGCAATACGCTGATGTGGCGGTCAAAGCGATGTTGCGGCGTACAACGTGTTTGAGGGCGGAACGACAGGAAAGTGGCACGTAGCAAGCGGGGATACCTGTCAGCGAGGTGAACGCGGGCAGGAGTCAGAGTCCCAATAGTACTGGGCACGGAGCAGTAGGTTGGGCCGTGGGAAAGTGCGTCAGAGCAAAAGGCGCATGAGGGAAGTGGGGCAGGAAAGTTGATAGCCAAAGGACGGAGAGAGCAGAGATGAAAGTTGAAGCATCGTCAGTGTCGGAAACGACTAAACGAGGTGCAAGCGCGCTGGGAAGCTGCATGCAGCGGAAATTCGTGCCAGCTTTACTTTGGACAGACGCTATGTTGGCAGCTCTACAAACAGGGGTTAATGGTGGTAAATGGCACAGTCTGATCGACAAAGTATCGCGCTTTGAATCGTTGGCACTGGGCTGGGCTCAGGTCGAACGGAACGCAGGGGCGGCTGGAGTTGATCGTATGAGCGTGGAACGATTCGCGCAAGGACGGGATTGCTACCTCGCCGAACTGGTGCAAGCGTTGCGGGACGGGAGTTATCGCCCGCAGCCGGTAAGGCGCGTGTATATACCCAAAGGTAAGGGGCTGCGCCCGCTCGGTATACCTGCTGTTAAAGACCGCGTGGTTCAGGCTGCCCTGAAATTGGTGATCGAGCCGATCTTTGAGCACGAATTCGAGCCAAGAAGCTACGGCTTTCGGCAGGGGCTGGGCTGCAAAGATGCGCTACGCGAAGTGGATCGGCATTTGAAGGCAGGTCACTGCTGGGTGGTGGATGCGGATCTACAAAGCTACTTCGACACGATTCCTCACGCGTCACTTCTCGCAAAAGTGGGAAATCGGATTGCGGATAGAGGCGTGCTGGAACTCGTTCAGCGGTTTCTCAAGCAAGATATCATGGAAGACGTGAAGCGATGGACGCCGATTTCAGGAAGTCCGCAGGGGGCGGTAATAAGCCCTCTGCTTGCCAATATCTACTTGCACGAGCTTGACGTTGAAATGCGTGAGGCCGGATTGGTGATGGTGCGATACGCTGATGACGCCGTGGTGTTATGTCGAAGTCGGGAAGAAGCGGAATCTGCGCTGGCTCGTATGCGTGATTGGGTGAATGCGAACGGATTGACGCTTCATCCTGACAAGACACATGTTGGGGATTGTCGGGTAGAAGGTCAAGGGTTCGAGTTCCTTGGGTACCGGTTTGAAGCAGGGCAGCGTTGGGTGCGCAAGAAAAGTCTGATGTCCTTGCGAGATAGAATTCGCATCAAGACGAAGCGTAACGTGGGGAATTCCATCGATTTCGTAATTGCGTCTCTTAATGCAACCCTGAAAGGCTGGTATGGTTACTTCAAGCATGCTCACCGGGTTACCTTCTCGTCGGTCGACGGATTTGTTCGCCGTCGTTTGCGAGCGATGCTGCGCCGGCAAAAGCACCGGCCGGGTCAAGGTCGATGCCTACGCGATCATAAACAATGGCCGAATGCCTTCTTCGCTGATCTTGGGCTGTTCACGATGTACGAAGCCCATCAGTTGGCGTGCCAATCCCGATGAGGAAACAACTAACTGGAGAGCCCGTCGCGGGAGAACCGCACACCGGGTTCGGAGGGAGGGGATGGCGACGTTCCCTACCCCTATACTTACTTACATCCGGCACGATGAAAATGGGTACTTTTTGTGTTATGGCAATTTATGGCATAAACTGCCATTAATGGAAGATCAGCTATGAGGAGAATTTGCCATGTCGATGAATGTATCTTTACCCCCTGAGTTAGAAGCTCGTGTTCGTCAGCGCGTAGAATCTGGCATGTATGGCTCTGCAAGCGAGGTTATTCGTGAAGCTTTACGTTTGTTTGAAGCCTATGAACAGGTGAAAACATCCAAGCTTGATAGTTTGCGGCAAGATATTGCCAAAGGCTTGAGTGATGTAAAGAATGGCCGTACAAGGGAGGTCGATTTTGAAAGCTTGAAGCAGCAAGGTCGGCAGATTTTACAAACGCGCAAAGTTGCTGCCTAATGACCGGCGTTCGTTTTACCAGGTCAGCCGAAACTGATCTGCTGGAGTTATGGCTCAATATTGCTGAAGAAAATCTGGTGGCAGCGGATGAGTCTCTGGATGTCATTCAGGCCGCTGTATCAATTTTGAGCAGCCAGTCAGAGATGGGTAGAGCGCGTCCAGAACTGGCAGATGGCCTGCGCAGTTTTCCGACCCGTACGCCATACATCATTTTCTATGTACCTTGCGACGATCACTTGCTGGTTGTGCGTGTTCTGCACCATGCGCGGGATATTGACGCAGAATATTTTTCCTAAAGTCTTACCTTGCATATAGATAGGCCGCCGCGCGAGCCCGTGCACGCCTCCGCGCATCCCGAAGCCGCCCCGCGACTAATACCTATCAGTTCTGCTAGTGGCGGGAGTATGGTTTTACTGTTAGATTTCGAGTTTATGTATGGCGCCCCGTGGTGCTTGGACGGGGGAATGCTATTGCAGTATGTTGCAACCTTTAGGTTGTGTTAACTGTTTGATTTTAAAGATGGGGACGTAATGATAATGGATAAAAAAGCTGATAAGGTTAGTGAAAAACCTCTAACCTGCGGTTTGATAATGCCGATTTCGGCTATCGATAATTGTTCGTCTGAACATTGGATAGAAGTAAAGAGCATTATCACAGAGGCCATAGAATCTATAGCTGACCCACGATTTACCGTTAGGCTTGTAAGCGACGCTGATGACACAGGCGTAATACAAAAACGTATCGTTCAATATTTACAGCTCAGATATTGTTATTTGTGACGTCAGCTGTAAAAATCCAAATGTTATGTTTGAGCTCGGTATGCGCTTAGCATTTGATAAGCCAACAGTCATCATCAAAGATGATAAAACAGACTACGCTTTCGATACGGGAATTATTGAACATGTCCCTTATCCACGGGATTTGAGATTTTCAAGAATAGTTACATTTAAAACATCACTTGCTGAAAAGGTACTTGCAACTTATCGAGCTGCAATAAACGACCCAACTCACTCTACATTTCTAAAAAACTTCGGCAAGTTTCAAGTCGCAAACTTAGAAGAATCTATAATTCCTGCTGATAAATTAGTTATTGAAATGCTCACTGATCTTCAATTAGAAGTATCGAGACTTAGGCGTTTTATGCCACGTGATGATATTCGAAGAAATAAGAATAGCGAGTTAGACGGTATGACACGACTCACTCATGCACTTGATGTATATCGGCACGACAATAAGGGGGTGAAATTATCAGAACTATTCGGAAACGAGGAATTTTCAAGGTTAATAGAAGAACGTATAGAAGCCGGACGTTTTTTTGATAGCCCAAATGACTTCCGAAAAGCACTGGAACGAGAGCTTATGATGCGTGGAGAATTCTAGGGCAATAAAACACTTTCCTGCCAGTGCCCGGATTCATCGCTCCGGGCGCACCAGTAAAGCGGCGTTACTCTGTGGTGCGTTGCGGCAAGGCTCGAATCAGCTTGTTGGATTTTGCCTGAAAATTGACCGGATGAGAGAAGCTCAGCAATTTGGCATGTCGGCGTATTTGGGAAGAGGCGGGGAAGCTGTTTTTGACGGCAAGCACGATTTTATTGACGCTGTCCGCAGCATCGACAATCACCACACGGTCGGAAAAACTGGTGTGTATGCGTGAGAGATACACATTGTAATTCGGATAACCGCCCCACAGGTTGACCACCAGGATGCCGTTGTCGGACAAAGACGCAAAGCAATCATCGTAAAATTCCTGGCTGCTCAGTTGCGCGGGTAATCCGGCGGCATCAAAGCCGTCCACGACCAGTATATCCGTCTGCAAGCCAGCCCCTTTCACCCATTGCGCGCCATCGCCCAGCAACACCGAAAAGCGTTCATCGTCGAGGGGGATGGCGAATTCATTGCGCAGCGCGATCACATCGGCGTTGATTTCGACAACCGTTATGGCTGACTGCGGCAGGTAGCGATAACAGTATTTCGCCATCGAACCGCCGCCTAAACCGATCATTGCGATGCGTTCGGGTGCAGGATCCAGCAACAAAAAACTCATCATGGCCCGGGTATAACCGATGACCAGTTCATCCGGATCGTCGATACTCATTTCGCTCTGTACCGACATGGTATCGAAATGCAGCGCGAGAATGCCGTCCTGCTCGGACACATAGGGCTTGCCGGTGACAGCGTCTGGCTCAGAGCGCCAGGCAAGCACCTGGGTAATCTGCTGCTGCATCGCACGGGCAATGTTTTTAATATGTTTGTTCTTGAATTGCATGAGTTCCTGCTCGCGATACGATAGCCGTCGGCTTATGCAGCCGGATCAGTGATAGTCGACATCCTGTTCGATGCCCGCATGATAATTTTGTATTTCGGTGACAACGGATTTGATGCCGGTACGGGAGAGGATTTTTTTGATGACGGTTCCCCTGTATTCGTCCATGCGTGCCACCACGACGGGCTGGTATTCAGGCGGAATTTTTTGGAGTAAGGCATGCCAGGCTGCCTCGATATCAGGCGGCGTTGCACGCACACGGCGGATCAGGTTCTCGATGTCTTTTTGTCCGGTACGCGCGACGATACGTCCATCCCCTGCAATTGCGAATATGACGGTGATCGCAATAACGGCATTGGCGTCCAGGTCGGTGTCCTTGATCGGGCCTGCGAAATGTTGTTTGCGCAACCATTTGGCACAATCGACGATGCGCTGGTTTTCACGCCTGTTCAGCAATTCACGGCGATAATCCTCATCGCCATTCCATGTTGAATCGGGATCGGCACGGCACAACTCAAAGAACAGCGCCTTGATGTTGCGCTGTTGCACATGCGGGTCGTTATCGAAATCGGTTACGATGCACTGAACCGGCAGGGCTGCCAATTCCTTGACTAGCCTGAACCCCGCCTGGAATACCTGTTCGGCACCTTTTTGCAGCAGAAAATCCAATCCGGATTCAGCGCTGTTTTGGATGCCGCTCTGGCTCATCGCCAGCGAGACACAGCCGATCGTCAGATAAAATGCATCCAGCAGACCATCCGCAGTCCTGTCATTGGTATATTTCCGGGCGACCAGCACGGTGATGCCGGCAAGTTCATGGAGCAACGTGCCTTCATCTTGATCCGCACGTTGTGCAAGCGCGATAAGCGCCTGTACAAGATAAGGATCGCGCCGGGTGATGCTTGCGAGTTTCATATTGCAGGCCTAACGAGCATGGCAAAAAAGTCATTCTTAATAATGAAACCTGCCACGCCCGTTTCCCTGATGAAACAACTAGCCATTCCACTAAGCAACCTCAAGACGGTTGCCAAGTGGCTGGTTATCTCCTCAATCCTCTCCCGCAAGCGGGGAGAGCGGAGCGAGGGGGGCAAAGCCAGGCAAACGAATCGCTTCGCGAGTTTTACGTTAATTGCGATCACGCAAAAATATCCTCACCCATACTTGGACGTCCTGAAGGCTGAGTGTGCGCCTTGCTCGGAACCTGTTTGCGCAGGCGCAACAGCAACTCCTGAGTGGTTCGGCTGGATGCAAATTCGTATCCATATGAGTCGTTGTCATCCTCCGCCTCATCATCGCCGTTATCACTTGCCTGCAACTGATTTTCACCCGGCTGCCAGTCAGGGAACAGCTCGAACAGCACCCGATCCCAGGCTTCCGGATCGGTTTTTGCGACATCCAGTGCGAGGGGGATCAGGTCGTGATCTGAACTGGTATGAGCGATGCCCCGTGCGCCGCGCGCGTGAACTTCATTGGCGATTTCGATGATATCCTCGGTGGCTGTCGAGAACAATGCGGCAAAAGCCGTCGTTCCCCAGTCGGTGGCCAGCGCGTGATGAATCAGCGCGGCACGTCGATCTTCATCGTCGCTGGCATACAACACGCCGTGTATATGTGCGAACAGCGCCTCACCCAGAAATTCGGGCTCATCCTCGATCATCTCCTCGGTCCAGATGGCCGCGAAATAGGCCAGACTTTCTGCCCAAGCCTTAGGGGAAATCAGCAGGGTTGCCAGCGACAACTTACCGCCATCGAAAGCCGACAGATGCATGGAGGCCACTTGCGGCTCCAATGCATCCAGCACCTGAACGACGGCCAGATCGCCGAATTGTTCGACCGCCTCATTGAAGGCTTCCTCGGCATGCTCGCTCGATCCTGCCAGAACCAGCTCAGTGACCTGTTGTGTGATTGCAGGAAGATTGCGCTTGTCAGCCATTGTTGTCTCCGTTCGCGTCGAACAAATGTTCAATATTGTGCCCCTGCGTGAGTTGATCTTCATCCTCATCATCACCGCCTTCGCTCTTTTGCAACGCCTCCAGCGAGTGATCCTCATCGAACCAGCGTTTAGGGTGCTTGAATAAAAATGCGGTGATGATCGCACGGCGCGCCAATTGCGGATTGTTGGCGGCAACACAGACCAGTGCCCGGCTCGCCACATCGTTGCTGCACGACACCATAGCCAGTACGTTTTCGATATTCCCCTCGTCGTATTGCACGCTTTCGGCAAGCAGTCCGGCAGGGTCGCTGAACACAAGATAATCGGCAAGGGCGAAACTCAACAGATTCACATCGTCGATCCGGGAATTGTTGGCGAACTCTTCGATC
>JBAZCE010000071.1:0-11228 GCA_041671105.1 Gallionella sp. | reverse complement strand
CGACCGCATCCGGCCCCAGATCAATATCGAGTTCCTGCAACTCATGCAGTCCCGCATGCTGGTGCACTATCTGCGGCAAGATCATCGCGCCTACGCCTGCCCTGCACGCGGCAAACTGCACAATGTAATCGTCCGAGGTAAAGGCGGGTTTGAAGTCGGGTATCGCGGCACGCAATTCCTGATTGATGTGCAGCCCGTCGTAGGGAGCGGCCCAGCAGATCCAGTCCAGATCGGCGAGGCCGGGCTTGGGCGGAAGCTTTGCGGCATAGGCTTTGCTGGTATACACGCGCATGGCGCTGGCGATTTCGTCCACGCACACCAGATCGGCATCGGCGGGTTTTTCGGTGCGCAGCGACAAGTCTGCTTCGCCTCGCCCCAGATTCAATGTCTCAATGCCGGAGAGCGCTTCGATCTGTATTTGCGGGTGTTGCAGGCGTATTTTTGCCGCCAATGGTGCGATCACTTCATAGGCAATGCCGGGCGGCGCCGCGATGCGCACTTTTCCAGCCTGCAACAAGGTTTGTTTTCCGACGCTGAGTTGTGCTTCGTTGGCCCATTCGGCCATGCTCTGCGCCGCGGGTAACAGCTTTTGTCCGGCTGCCGTCAGGCATGTGCCGTGACTTTTTCGATCAAACAGCGCTTCGCCGACGGCTTCCTCAAATTCGGCGATCCTGCGGCTCAACGTGGGTTGGCCTAACTTTAGTACGCGCGCTGCGCCGCTCAGGCTGCCTTGCTCGTGTACCGCCAGAAACAGTTGCAGATCGTCCCATCTCAGATTCATCTTTATGCCCTGATTAACAGATTGCACCCATCCAAAAATAGATGGCTTTATCGATATTTAGCCAATTGCTAAACAATATACGGATGTGTGAGTATAGGTAAAATTTATGGAGAACGATATGAAAACGAATTGCTGCTACGGGGCTATGTTGGCTTGTATGTTGATATTGCAGGGCTGCGCGCTCTCCAGTCATCCGGCGGGGACGGCTGCGACCGGCAAATCTGTCGGCAGTGCCGACATGGAGCGCCTGATCGATCAGCCGGGCACGGTCCGGCTTGAAACCATCAGCAGCGCCGACTGGCAGGTGCCGCTATCGGGTTTGCTGAACCTGAAAAATCCCACCGCGGTTCAGGAAGGATTGAAAGACCGCGACGAGCCGATTCATGTGTATGCCCATGTAATCAGCCATCCGCAACGCGGAAACTTCCTGGTGGACACGGGCGTGTCGCAAAAGCTGGTGGACGATCCGGGCAAGGAAGGCCTGAACTGGCTGCTCCAGAAAGCGATGCACATCGAGCGACTACAGCTCAAACATAGCACGGCGGAGATACTTAAAGACATGAAGTTGTCCGGCGTGTTCTTTACGCATCTGCACCTCGATCACATTGCCGGCATGCCCGATATTCCGGATGAAGTGCCGCTGTATATCGGCGCATCGGAATCGTCAGAAACGAGTCTGAAAAACATGTTCGTGCGCGGTGCAACCGACCGTTTATTGCAGGGAAAGCAAGCTTTTCAGGAATGGCAATTTCAGCCTGATCCGCAAAACAGGTTTGCAGGCATCATCGATGTGTTTGAAGACGGCTCCGTGTTTGCGATCAGCGTGCCCGGACACACGCACGGCAGCGTCGCTTTTCTGGTCAGAACCGGGCATGGCCCCGTGCTGCTGACCGGCGATACCTGTCATACCCGCTGGGGTTGGGAGCATAGCGTGGAGCCCGGCGATTTCTCGGACGACACCGAACGCAACCTGAAGAGTCTGCAGAGCCTGAAAGAGCTGGTCGCACGTCATCCGCAGATCGAGGTGCGCCTGGGGCATCAGGACTAAATATATCCCTTTGTCGGCAGGATGACGTTGTAAGATGGGCTGCGGGCAGGTTTAGCATACCGCATTTGTCGACGAGGGGCCTCTATGTCACTGCTGATGTGTACCCCGGAAGGGTTTGCGGTCAATTACGAGATCAATCCCTGGATGCGGGATCAGATCGGCTGTGTTTCGCCGGAATTGGCAGCCGTGCAGTGGCGGTATCTGTTCGATACGCTGTCAATGCTTGCCAAAATCGAGCTGATGGAAGGCAATCCGTCATGGCCTGATCTGGTTTTTACCGCGAATGCAGGTCTGCCGCTGCTGCGGGAGAAGAAAATCATCCTCTCCAATTTCAGGCATCCGCAGCGTCAGGGGGAAAAGGCAGTCGACCGCGCATGGTTCGAGAAGGCGGGATGGATCTGCATCGAACTGCCGGACGAAGTGGTTTTTGAAGGAGCGGGCGATGCGCTGTTCGATTCGGATGAGCGTCTGTGGCTGGGCTTCGGCCCCCGTTCAGACGAGGCGGCGCTGGCTCATCTCGAACGCCATATCGATGCGCCGATCCGGCATCTGAAACTGATATCTCCGCATTTTTATCATCTGGATACCTGTTTCTGTCCGATGCCGGACGGATATGCGCTGTATCTGCCTGGCGCATTCGATGAAGTCTCTAATAATCTTCTTGTGCGGCACTTCGGCGACAAGCTGATTGCGCTGACGCCCGATGAGGGTGCACAGTTTTGCGCCAACGCGGTCTGCATCGGCAAGACTGTCGTGATGAACAAGGCTACGCCTCGCCTCATGAAATTGCTGAGCGGGGCGGGTTTTTCGATTGTGGAGACGCCGCTGTCCGAATTTATGAAGTCGGGCGGCAGTGCAAAATGCCTGACCCTGAGCATCTAAGGGCGGGCAAACGGGTGCCGACAAAGATTCCTTCTCCCCTTCGGCTGTCCGGTTTTTGGAGTCGCGTATCCGGGAGTGTTACAATCGCGGCATGGACAGTGCAATAACGCATAGCAGCGACTTTGCACTGTTTCCCTCCCTCAACTGCCGGACTTTAAAGCCGGCGATTATCAGATTGAATATTGAGTCTGTGTAACTGATTGAATAGCAAGGAATAATATGAGTTTGAAATGCGGAATCGTCGGTCTGCCCAATGTTGGCAAGTCCACTCTCTTTAACGCTTTGACCAAGGCCGGCATCGCTGCAGAAAACTATCCTTTCTGCACCATCGAACCCAACGTCGGCATCGTCGAAGTGCCGGATCCGCGCATGGATGAGCTGGCCAAGATCGTCAAACCGCAGCGCATGCAGCCTGCCATCGTCGAATTCGTCGATATCGCAGGTCTGGTGGCAGGTGCATCCAAGGGTGAAGGTCTGGGCAACCAGTTCCTCGCCAATATTCGCGAGACCGACGCCATCGTCAACGTGGTGCGCTGCTTCGAGGATGAGAATGTGGTTCATGTGGCGGGCCGCGTCGATCCGCTGTCCGACATCGAAGTCATTCTCACCGAATTGGCGCTCGCCGATATGGCCGTGGTGGAGCGCACCATTCATCGCGACAGCAAGAAAGCCAAGTCGGGCGACAAGGATGCGCAGCAACTGGTAGCGGTGCTGGAAAAACTGCTGCCGCACCTGAATCAGGGCAATCCGGCACGCACTTTCGGTTTGAGCGACGACGAAAAAAAGATGATTCAGCCGCTGTGCCTGTTGACCATCAAGCCCGCGATGTACGTCGGCAACGTGCTGGAAGACGGCTTCGAGAATAACCCTCATCTCGACCGCCTGCGTGCGCATGCGGAAAAGGAAGGTGCGCCTGTCGTCGCGTTGTGTGCAAAGATCGAAGCCGAACTGGCTGATCTTGACGACGCAGACAAGCAGGAGTTCCTGGCTGATCTGGGACTCGAAGAGCCTGGTCTCAACCGTCTGATTCGCACCGGCTACCAGTTGCTCGGATTGCAAACCTACTTTACCGCCGGGGTGAAGGAAGTTCGCGCCTGGACGATCCACAAGGGCGATACTGCGCCTCAGGCTGCCGGCGTGATCCACACCGATTTCGAGCGCGGCTTCATTCGTGCCCAGACGATCTCCTTTGACGATTTCATCGCGTGCGGCGGCGAAGCCGGTGCGAAGGAAAAGGGCAAGATGCGCGTCGAAGGCAAGGAATACGTGGTGCAGGACGGCGATGTATTGAATTTCCTGTTTAATGTATAAACAGGGCAATGGATAATTAACAATTGATAGTTATGAATTGTCAGTCTATGCGCGCTCAAACACCAAGTGCAATAATTTTAAAGGAAAATGTTGCACTTGGTGCTTGAAACCACCCTTGTTGAAATTCCTGATTGGGACTAGCATTAGTCCATCGTGTAAACCGAGGTGCGCCATGCAAACCGTCAATATCCATGAAGCCAAAACGCATTTTTCCCGATTTGTCGATCAGGCGGAGGCCGGCGAGGAAATTGTGATTGCCCGTGCCGGGAAGCCGGTGGCACGTTTGGTGGCATTGGTGAGTTCCCCGAAGCCGTTGCGCAAGTTGGGTTTGGGTAAGCAACAGTTCACATTTCCAGAACACTTTGATCATTTAGATGCCGCCGAAATAACCGAGATGTTTGAGCAGAGCAAGTAAATGTCGGCGCCCGTTTACTTGCTGGATACCAATATATTGTTGGCGGCCTTGCTTGCACCGAATCGTTTGCCGGGACAGGTGGCGGCTGATTTAGCTGACCCGAACCATACGGTTTATTTCAGTTCGGCCAGCATTTGGGAAGTGGCGATCAAGCGGTCGTTAAATCGTCCCCATTTTGATTTTAATCCTGATGATATTCATCGGCTCTCTCTCGATACGGGTTTTACCGAGTTGACGGTGAAGGGGGAGCATTGTTATCCGCTGACTCAATTGCCCTGGCATCACAGGGATCCGTTTGACCGTTTGTTAATTGCACAAGCCCAATCGTTGCCCGCCTATTTGCTGACTACGGATGGCGTGTTGAGTCAATACACTGATCTGGTCGTTCATCTGGCATTGAAATCATGATTCAGCATAAGGAAATCGACTTCGAGAGCTGCGCCTGTCTTGCCGCGCATGACAGGCCGGATGGCAGCGGCTGGTTTTGATGACTCCGCGTACCTGGCAACTGCTGCGACAGCTTTCGGATGGCGCGTTCCATTCGGGCGATGAGCTCGGGCTGCAGTTGGGCGTATCGCGCGCGACGGTGTTCGCCGCACTGGAAAATGTCGCCGATTTCGGCGTGCAATTGCAGCGCATCCGCGGACGGGGCTACCGTCTGGCACAGCCCTGGCATGGGCTGGATAGTGCTTCGATTGTTCGCAATGCGGCCGCACGCTTTCAGATTGAAATATTGCAACAGGCCGCATCCAGCAACACCGAGTTGCTGAAGCGAGCCACGCAGGGTGCGGCAAGCGGCAGCGTGCTGGCGGTGGAGTTGCAAACTGCCGGCCGGGGTCGCATCGGACGCACCTGGCATTCGGGCCTGGGCAACGCGCTGACTTTTTCCCTGTTGTGGCGATTCGAATGCGGCCTGAACGCGCTGTCGGGATTGAGTCTGGTCGTGGGGCTGGCGATTTGCCGTGCGTTGAACCGGTTCGGTGCCGTTGGCGTCGGGCTCAAGTGGCCCAACGATTTGTTAACCGCTCGTGGCAAGCTGGGCGGCGTGCTGATCGAGGCGCAGGGGGATATGTATGGCCCGAGTGCCGTGGTGATCGGCATCGGTATCAATTGCACCTTGCCGCTGAAAGTCGCGCAGGCGATCACGCAGAGGGCAACGGCGCTCGATCAGGTATGCGCAATGCCGCCCGATCGAAATCAGCTGCTGGGTGCGATTTTGCAGGAGCTGGCACAGGTGCTGGATGAATTCTCGCACAGCGGATTTGCGACACAGCGCGCCGAGTGGGAGCGTTATCACGCTTATCAAAATCTGCCGGTGCAATTGCAAATGCCGGACGGGACGACGATCAGCGGCATCGCAAGAGGGGTGAGCGACAACGGCGAGTTGCTTCTGGAAACGCCGCAGGGGATCAGGCAGTATAATTCCGGTGAAGTGGGAGTCGCGGCGTGAAAAGACTGTTGATCGATGCGGGCAATACGAATATCAAGCTAGCCTGTGTGGATGACGAGCATTGGCTGGCATCGGACAGCGTGCCGACCCGTCAGGCTGATACGCTGAATCTGTCCTGTTATTCCGATGTGCAAGAGGTTTGGGTGAGCAATGTCGCGGGTGCGCAAGTCGCACGGCAGCTGGTCGACGCCTGTTTCCCGCTCTTGCCGCGATTTGTCGGGGCACAAGACACGCAATGCGGGGTGACGAACAGTTATGCGATCCCCGCTCAGCTGGGTAGTGACCGTTGGGCCGCCCTGATCGCTGCATGGCAGCATGTCCGGGGCGCGTGTCTGGTGGTTAACAGCGGTACGGCGAGCACGATAGATGCGCTGTCAAATAGCGGCGAATTTTTGGGCGGGTTGATACTGCCGGGGATAGAATTGATGCGGAACAGCCTGGGCGGCGCTGCTGCAAATTTGCAGTCTGGCGGTGGCAGCTACGCGGATTTTCCGCGCAACACCAAGGATGCGATGCAAAGCGGTGCGCTACAGGCAACTTGCGGTGCGATAGCGCGGCAGTATCAACTGCTCGGCGTAGCAGATGCACCGGTATTGCTGGGCGGCGGTGCTGCGCCGGTGCTGTTGGCTCATCTGGGCTTGCCGGTACAGAGAGCGGGTAATCTGGTATTGCAGGGATTGTTGTTAATCGCAAATGAAACGGGTGGTGCATGAAAATATTTTTTTGGCTGCTGGTCGCCGCGAATGTGATTTTTTTTGCAGTGATGAAATTTCTGGATAGCGGACAGGCCGTGGAAGCGCCGCCCCCCGTGCATGCGGAAAAAATTGTCATCGCAAGCGCGCCGGTCGAGGCGTCAGCCTCCGCATCGGCAGTTGTCGCCTCTGAGGTTGTTGCACCCGCATCCGCGCCTGCATCAGCCCCGGCATCCGCTGTCGCACCAGTTCCTGCGCCGCTACCGGTAGCGCCGGTAATGGCTAAATCGAGTTCCTGCTATGAATGGGGTGAATTTGCAGGAACGGAGCTCGAACAGGTGAGTGCCGCTTTGAAAAAGTTGTCGCTGGGCGATAAGCTGGGACAGCGTGAAATCGACCGCAGTATTGGCTTCTGGGTCTATGTCCCTCCGCTGAAGGACAAGGCTGCGGCGAGTGAAAAGGTCGCGCAGTTGAAAGCGCGCGGCGTGACCGACTATTTTGTGGTGCAGGATGCGGGCGAGTGGCAAAATGCCATTTCACTGGGTGTGTTCAAGACGCGGGAGTCGGCGCAAAACTTTTTGGCGACCTTGCGCGCCAGGAATGTGACCTCTGCTAAGGTGGGTGAGCGTTCGGGTAAAAGTAAGTCTGTTATGTTTGTAATCAACAACCTGGACGCCGAAATGAGCGCCAGACTGATGGTGATACAAAAAGATTTTTCAGAAAGTGACTTAAAGCGTGTTTCTTGCCATTGACACGCGGGCCTGAAATCCGGACAATGCCGTCCTCTTCGGTGATATAGCTCAGGTGGTTAGAGCGCAGCACTCATAACGCTGAGGTCGGTGGTTCAAATCCACCTATCACCACCAAACAAGTTGTAAACAAAAAACCAGCTCAGGCTGGTTTTTTTGTTGGTCGTCTTGCCGGGCAAATTCAGTCAATCAACGCACAAGCCCGATTTGAATTAATGTTTTCCGGATATACAGGTATCAACACGATGAAAAAACTCTACATAAAAACCTACGGCTGTCAGATGAACGAGTACGACTCGGACAAGATGGCGGATGTGCTGCGCGCTTGCGACGGCATGACGCAGACAGACAGGATTGAAGAGGCCGATGTCATCCTGTTCAATACCTGTTCGATACGCGAAAAAGCCGAGGAGAAGGTGTTCTCCGATTTAGGCAGGGTGCGGCAGCTCAAGCTGGCTAATCCCGACCTGCTCATCGGGGTGGGCGGGTGCGTCGCCAGTCAGGAGGGCGATGTGATCATCAAGCGCGCGCCTTATGTGGACGTGGTATTCGGGCCGCAGACGCTGCACCGTCTGCCGGAACTGATCAAGGCAAGGCTGGCGTCGGGGCGTTCGCAAGTGGATATCAGTTTTCCCGAGATCGAAAAATTCGATCATCTGCCGGCGCCCGTCCTGAATCAGGTTGAAGGTGAAAAGAGCGCTTCGGCCTTCGTCGCGATCATGGAAGGTTGCAGTAAATATTGCACGTTCTGCGTCGTGCCTTACACGCGCGGCGAAGAAGTGTCGCGTCCGCTGGCCGATGTGCTGCACGATATACAAGAGTTGACTGAGCAGGGTGTGAGGGAGGTGACGCTGATCGGGCAGAATGTGAATGCCTATGCAGGCGCTACCGACGATGACGATACGGTGGACTTCGCCTACCTGTTGCAGGTGATTGCCGATCTGCCGCAGATCGAGCGCATTCGTTACTCGACCTCGCATCCGCGGGAGATGACCCAGCGCCTGATCGATGTTTACGCGAGTACGCCGAAACTGGTCAGTCACCTGCATCTGCCGGTGCAGTCGGGTTCGGATCGCGTGCTGGCCGCGATGAAGCGGGGCCATACCGTGCTGGAATACAAGTCCATCATTCGCCGGGTGCGTGCGGCCCGTCCGGATATCTGCATCACCTCGGATTTTATCGTGGGCTTCCCGGGCGAGACGGAGCAGGACTTCGAGTTGACCCTGAAGCTGATCGACGAGGTGGGTTTCGATAACAGCTTCAGCTATCTGTTCAGCCCCCGCCCCGGTACGCCTGCCGCGGAGATGCACGACGACACGCCGCATGAGGTCAAGGCTGCACGCCTGAAACGCCTGCAGGATCGTATCTCCGAGCAGGAATCGGGAATTGCAGAAGCCATGCTGGGTTCGGTACAGCGCGTGCTGGTGGAGGGCGTCTCCAAAAAGGATGTGCTGGAAATGGCCGGGCGTACCGACAACAACCGTGTGATCAATTTCCGCGGGACGCCTGACATGACGGGAAGTTTCGTGGACGTTAAGGTCACCGAAATCGTCCGCCATACTTTGAGAGGCGAACTGGCGGAGAAACTATGACAAACAAGAATTCACCCAAACTCTCCCTGACCGTGCAGTATGTGATCCCGGCGCTGCCGACTCGTGTAGAGTGGCGGCGCTGGATAAAGGCAGCGTTGCAACGCGATGTTGCAATCACGCTGCGCATCGTGGATGAGACAGAGGGGCGCGAGCTTAACCTTGCCTATCGGGGGCGCGATTATGCGACCAACGTGCTGACCTTTGTCTATGACGATACCGAGCCGTTGTCGGGCGATGTGGTAATCTGTGCGCCGGTGGTTGAAAAAGAAGCTGCTGAGCAGGGCGTGGATCTGCAATCCCATTATGCACATCTGGCTATCCATGCCGCCCTGCATTTGCAAGGTTATGACCATGAAAATGACACCGATGCCGCCGAGATGGAAGCATTGGAAACTGCGTTGATGCTAAAATTGCGCTATCCTGATCCCTACCTGGAAACCTGACACCAAAAAATGGACGACCCTGAGAGTCATAAACCCACCCTGCTGGAACGCTTATCCGCGCTGCTGTTGCGCGAACCGGAAGACCGCGAGCAACTGGTAAGACTGTTGCACGGCGCTTACGAAAACAATCTGCTCGATGCCGATGCGCTGTCGATGATGGAAGGCGTGTTGCAAGTCTCCGAACGTCAGGTGCGCGAAATTATGATCCCCCGCGCGCAGATGGATGTCATCGATATCATCCAGCCGCCTGAAGAATTTATCCCCTTTGTCATTGAAACTGCCCATTCGCGTTTTCCCGTGATCGAGGGTGACAAGGACAATATCATCGGTATTCTGCTGGCGAAGGATCTGCTGCGCTACTACGCCGGTGAAGAATTTGATGTGCGCGATATGCTGCGCCCGGTGGTGTTCGTCCCCGAATCCAAACGCCTGAACGTACTGTTGCGCGAATTTCGCAGCAACCGCAACCACATCGCGCTGGTGGTGAACGAATACGGCGGCGTGTCGGGCATGGTGACGATAGAGGATGTGCTCGAACAGATCGTCGGCGACATCGAGGATGAATACGACTTCGATGCGGACGAGGACAACATCATCGCCGACGGCGCCGGACAGTATCGCGTCAAGGCGGACACCGAAATCGCTGATTTCAATGCTGCACTGGGAACTGAGTTTAGCGACGAAGACTGCGACACCGTTGGCGGTCTGGTGCTCAAGGCCGCAGGACAACTGCCAAAATGCGGCGATCGCATCAATATCGGTGTGCTGATCTTCACCGTGCTGCGCGCGGACAGTCGCAGGCTGCACAGCCTGATGGTGGAGCTGAAAAAAGCCGGGATTTAAGGGTTTTCGAAATTTAAAGCGCTTTCATATCCCGCCTGCCGCTGCAAACCCGCAGGACGGGGTGCGATGGTGAGGCCGAATTAGCCGATGATTATATTTATTAAAATTCATTATAAATATATGTTCATCGGCAGATTTGTTTTATCATGTCGCAGCCAGCCCGGGGGTAGCGTTGGAGGTGGTTTAATTTGATATCGATATGGAGATTTTAAAAATGGAAATCGCACTGCCGCTTATATTTGTTTTCTTGCCATTCCTTGTTTTGGCATTGATGGTCATCGTCGGCGATAACGGTCCGGCTGCGCCAGTAGCCGTAAAAACGCTTTACGAAAAGCTGGGCGGAGAGCCTGCCGTGAATGCGGCAGTGGATATTTTCTACCGCAAGGTATTGAAGGATGACCGCATCAAGCATTTCTTTGCGACTACCGACATGGCAAAGCAGGCAGCCAAACAAAAGGCTTTCCTGACCATGGCATTTGGCGGCCCGAATAAATACACCGGCGAAGACATGAGAAAAGGCCACGCTCATCTGGTGGCGCAAGGTCTGAACGACTCTCATTTCGATGCGGTGATGGAACATCTGGGTGCGACTCTGAAAGAGCTGAACGTACCAGGCGATCTGATCGCTCAATGCGCCGCGATCGCCGAAAGCACCCGCAAGGATGTGCTGTACAGGGATCCTGCTGCACCTAAATCGCTTTATGAAAAGCTGGGCGGCGAGCCTGCCGTCAATGCTGCTGTGGATATTTTCTACCGCAAGGTGTTGAAGGATGATCGCATCAAGCATTTCTTTGCTACCACCGACATGGCAAAGCAGGCAGCCAAGCAAAAGGCTTTCCTGACCATGGCATTCGGCGGCCCGAATAACTATTCCGGCGAAGATATGAGAAAAGGCCACGCTCACCTGGTGGCGCAAGGTCTGAACGACTCGCATTTCGATGCGGTGATGGAGCACCTGGGCGCAACTCTGACAGAACTGAACGTACCTGGCGATCTGATTGCTCAGTGCGCAGCGATCGCTG
>JBAZCE010000070.1:0-11294 GCA_041671105.1 Gallionella sp. | reverse complement strand
GCGATTCGCTGTTGTTCGTGGCGGGTGCGCTCTGCGGTATGGATGCGTTGCAATTGCAATGGCTGATCCCGTTGTTGATGCTGGCTGCATTTAGCGGGGATAACACCAACTACTGGATTGGACGTCTGCTCGGCATGCGTTTGTTTGCGCACTTCGAAGGTGCATTTCTCAAGCGCGAGCATCTGGATAAAACCCACGCCTTCTACGAAAAACACGGCGGCAAGACTATCCTGTTTGCCCGCTTCATGCCGATTATTCGCACCTTTGCTCCCTTTGTTGCAGGCATAGGGACGATGCGTTATCGTCTGTTCGTGTCGTATAGTGCGCTGGGCAGTTTTGCGTGGGTTGGCAGTCTGACGCTGGCGGGTTACTTTTTCGGTAACATTCCGCTGGTGAAGAATAATCTGACACTGATCATCCTGGGCGTTATTCTGCTGTCTTTTCTTCCTGCACTGATCGAATTGATACGGCATCGACGCCAGCCGGGTTGAGTGTTCCCGCAGAAGCTTTGCGTATCTGATGTTTTCCATATAACCTGCAACGTCCGGAGCGTTGGTGTTTTTTTTGATCAGAGGCCGCAGTGAGTTTGCGCCTGAGGGAAGATAGTCAAATGAAAATGAACGTAATTGTGGTGGATGATACGCCTATCAATGTCACGCTGATTTCGCATCTGATAGGCAAGCTCGACGACTGCGTCGCCATAGGCTTTACCGAGCCTCAGCTCGGGTTAAACTGGTGTCTTGAGCAAGTTCCGGATCTGGTCATTGTCGATTACATGATGCCTGAGCTGGACGGAATCGAGTTCGTGCGCAGGTTTCGCGCCAGTCCGGGGCGTGAAGATATTCCGGTATTGATGGTGACCGCCAACGATCACATCGAAGTTCGCCATCAGGCACTCGAAGCCGGTGCGAATGACTTCCTCACCAAGCCGATTGACAAGGCCGAGTTCATGGCACGTACGCGCAACATGCTGTCGTTGCGGCGTGGTCAGCGGACGCTGGAAGATCGCGCCGCATGGCTGGCAGAAGAAGTGAAGAAAGCGACCGCTGAAATTCTTGCTCGCGAGCGGGAAACGATCGTCAGGCTGTCCAAGGCTGCCGATTCACGCGATCCGGAAACCGGTGCGCATATCCTGCGTATGGCGCATTTCTCAAGGCTGATCGCGGCCGGTATGGGGCTGTCGGATGCGGATCAGGAAATGATACTGGAAGCGGCCCCCATGCACGATATCGGCAAGGTCGGTATCCCTGACAATATCCTGCTCAAACAAGGGCGTCTGGATGTGGCTGAATTTGCAATCATGAAACAGCACTCCATTCTTGGATATAACATCCTCAATGGCAGCCAGTCTCCGATGTTGCAGGCTGCAGCACAAATTGCGCTGTCACATCATGAGAAGTATGACGGCAGCGGCTACCCGAATGGACTCAAGGGCGAAGCCATTCCCTTATTCGCGCGGATATGCGCGGTAGGCGATGTGTTCGATGCGCTGACATCCGAACGTCCGTACAAAAAGGCCTGGGATGACGAACGTGCGATTGCTCTGTTGCGCGACGGGGCAGGAAGTCACTTCGACCCGGCTTGTGTCGACGCTTTTATGGCTGACTGGGACTCCGTGATGGCCATACGCACGCTTTTCAAGGATGATGTACTCGAAAAAAGCGGCGAGATGTTGGGCGGTTATTAGACTGAAACGGAGGGCTTCACTTGATCGCAGATCGAACCATCTGTCTTGAAAATCTGATCCGCCCGATTTTGGGCGGGAGCGTTTCATGATCTGGCAGTATCGCAACCGGATTCTGCTTGTCATCGTTGTTCTGACTGGACTTGTGTTGGCCGGATTCTGGTTCATCCCGGCCGCAGCCCCGCCACAAAAAATATGGCATCAACCGGTTGAACCCATCTCGGGCGGTGAGCCGATTACCCCTATTCCGCTCGTGTTAAATCTGGATACGAACAAGATAGCATTGGGCAGCCGGCTGTTTATGGATGCGCGATTGTCCGGCGATAATACGATTTCCTGCGCACATTGTCATGACCTTACCCGTGGCGGCGTGGACGGATTGCCGCACTCGTTCGGTATCGGCGGGGCGGAGGGCGTCATCAATACACCTAGCGTATTTAACAGCGGCTTCAATTTCCGGCAGTTCTGGGATGGTCGTGCAGCTACGCTGGAAGACCAGATAGACGGCCCCCTTAACAATCCGCAGGAGATGGGTACAAATTGGCCTGACGTGATCGCCAAACTGAGTGCGGACGCAGCATATCGTCGCGACTTTGCGCAGCTTTATCCTGCGGGTATCAAGCCTGAAACCATCAAGGATGCCATTGCCACATTCGAGCGTTCACTGACTACACCCAATGCAAAATTCGATCGATTTCTGCGCGGCGAAAAAAATGCACTGGATGGTGACGAGTTCGCCGGCTATGCCTTGTTTAAAAAACTGGGCTGCATCTCCTGTCATCAGGGCGTGAATGTCGGCGGCAATTTGTATGAGAAGCTGGGATTGTTCGATAATTATTTCGAGCGTCGCGGCAACGTGACAAAAGCTGATCTTGGTCGCTACAACGTTACCCTGAATGAGGAGAACCGCTACGAATTCCGTGTCCCTTCACTGCGCAATGTGACGCTGACTGCTCCTTATTTCCACGATGCCTCGGCCAGTACACTGGAGGAGGCCGTCGCGATCATGGCAAAGTACCAGCTGGGTGTGACTTTGCAGGGCGACGAAATTGCCAAAATTGTCAAATTCCTCAAGGCACTGACCGGAGAGTATGCCGGGAACGCAGCCGGAGCTTCGGGAAAATGAAGCTGACATTCCGCCAGGACGGTTGGCATATGTCGCTGATTGCGGCTGCGGTGGCGATCCTGTTGCTGCTGTTTGTGCGTGCGCAACCCGTTGACCCTGATGTGCATAATCAGGTGGTGAGCAACATCGCCGAGTTGCAAAAGAAAGACACCGAATTGGGCGAGGCGGTGCTGCAACTGCACTACCGCCTGGCCAATAATTACGATGCCGTGGCAGCCCTTATGCAGCGCATCGATGAATTGGGGGCGGCCATTGAGCAACAGAGAAAGAATGGCGCGCTGCCGGATACGCAGGAGGTGCGCCACGCATTAGATGCGCTGCGATCACAGATCGAATACAAGTCGCGACAGCTGGATGAATTCAAGTCCGGCAATGCGGTGATGAAGAATTCATTGATCTATCTGCCCGTGATGATCCAGGACGCATTGGATGAGTTGCCTCATTCGAACGAAACTTTGCTTGAGGAATTCGAGTCTTTGCTGCGCGATGTACTCCTGGTGAGTGTCAACGGCGACGAGGCCGCAATTGATACGCTGGAAGCCGATATCGTCAAGATCGAGAGAGTGACTCCGGTTCTGCCGGTTAAAACGCGGGAACTGGCACATTATATTGCGCGGCATGCGCAAACGCTGTTGCACGTGGACGGGGCTATGCAAGGGCTGCTGTCCGGATTGAGTTCGTATCAGGCTCATCATCTGGGCGCCGATCTTGAGGCGTTGTATCAGGAATATTATCGGCAGCAGCAGCGTACCGCGTCAATTTACCGTTTGTTCATGCTGTTGGCGGCAATGCTGATGCTGGGTTATTCGATTTATGTTTATTTCCGGCTCAAGGAGCAGCGTCAGAAACTGGAGAGCGCGCTGGCGGAAATCAGCAATCAGCAGCAGGCGCTGAATGAACACGCCATCGTCAGCATCACCGATGTGAAGGGCGATATTACCTACGTCAATGATAAGTTTTTACAGATCAGCGGTTATTCCGCCGATGAGTTGATCGGACATAATCATCGCATGATCCAGTCGGGAGAGCACAGTCGGGAATTCTTCCGCGGATTGTGGAATACGGTATCAAATGGTCGTGTCTGGCACGGGCAGGTGAAAAACCGTGCGAAAAGCGGTCAGTTTTATTGGGTTGAGGCGACGATTGTTCCGTTTATGGATCAGTCCGGCAAACCCTATCAATATGTTGCGATGCGTACCGAAATCACCGCGCAAAAAGACATGGAGCAGCAAATTCAGGCTGAACGTCGCTTGCTGCAAAACGTCATGGATACACTGGGCGAAGGTGTGTACATGCTGGATATGGAGGGGAATTGTACTTATCTGAACCGCGAGGCAGAGGCCATTATCGGCTGGACGACGGATGAAATTCAGGGAAAAAATCTGCACGACATCGTACATTCGCAATTGCCCGATGGCACTCTGCTTCTACGTGCGGACTGTCCGGTGCGTCTGGCGACACTGGCGAACAAGCTGTACCGTTCCGAAACGGATTATTTCCAGCACAAAAACGGCACGTTATTTCCGGTTTCGATCGTCGCGTCCCCGATGCACGATGGCGAAAAAATCGTCGGTACGGTTGCCGCCTTCCAGGATATTTCCGAACGCAAGTTCTTCGAGCGGGAATTGTTGCGTGCGAAGGAGGCCGCCGAAGCCGCAAGCAGTGCCAAGGGTAATTTTTTGGCAACCATGAGTCATGAGATTCGTACTCCGATGAACGGCATTATCGGTATGACCGAGCTGGCGCTGGATACCGAGTTGAATCCGCTGCAGCGTGAATATTTGAATATGGTGAAGTCCTCTGCAGATGCATTGCTGACCATCATCAACGATATTCTGGACTTCTCCAAGATCGAGTCGGGGAAGATGGAACTGGAGCTGGTCGAGTTTGAGGTTCGTTCGCTGTTTTCGGCCGCTGAAAAGACCCTGGCGCTGCGGGCCGGGCAAAGGGGGGTCGAGCTGGTATACGATGTGGATAGCGAGATCCCGTGCTATCTGATCGGTGATCCGGGTCGCCTGCGTCAGGTGATTATCAATTTGGTGGGCAATGCCATCAAATTCAGCGATCACGGCGCTGTATCATTGCATATGAGGTTGCTCAAGGCGTCAGGCAGTGCGGTTCTGGTTCGCATTGAGGTGGTTGATCAGGGAATCGGTATTTCCCCCGAAAAGCAGAGTCATATCTTTGATGCATTCACACAGGCGGATGCATCTACCACCCGTAAATATGGCGGAACGGGTCTGGGGCTGGCCATTTCCAGCCAGCTGGTGGCGGCGATGGGCGGGCAGCTGAGCGTCGAGAGCGAGCTCGGCGAAGGTAGTGTATTCAGCTTCGTCATTTCGCTGCCGGTCGGCTCGCAGAGGGAAGTCTTGCCTTCCGGCCTCGCGGGATTGTCGGCGCTGATTGTGGATGACAATGACACGAATCGCCATCTGTTGCTGAAGACACTCAAGAAGTGGGGTATGAAGCCGCTTGCAGCGGCTAATGCGACAGATGCGCTGGCAATGCTGAATGAGGCTCAATGTGAAAAAATTCCATTCGATCTGATCTTGCTGGATGCCGCAATGCCGGATCGGGACGGATTTGAATTCGCGGCTGAGTTGAAGAACTCGCGTCTTGTGATGATGCTGTCCTCTGCCGAGATGCGCACGGATGTGGAGCGGTGCGGCAAGCTGGGCATCAACGCATACTTTAGCAAACCGATTGATCAACACGAGCTGTCGAGTGCGATCAAAATGGCGCTGGGTATGCAGGCTGATTCTGCATCGAACAGGCCGAACAACAGTCTGGTACCGCCGCAGCGCCTGAGTATTTTGCTGGCCGAAGACAATCGTGTGAATCAGAAGCTCGCCGTCACCTTGCTGGAAAAGTGGGGGCACAGTGTCGTGCTCGCGAATAATGGCATTGAGGCGCTCGAAAAATCCCGTGAACACGTTTTCGATGTGATTCTGATGGATTTGCAAATGCCGGAAATGGGCGGTCTGGAGGCGACCAGGTTAATTCGTGAGCGTGACATGCAGTCGGGTCAACACACCCTTATTGTTGCGATGACCGCCAATGCCATGCCTGAAGACCGGCAGCGCTGTCTGGATGCCGGAATGGATGACTATTTGTCAAAACCGCTCAACACCGGAAAAATGCGCGCCCTGTTGCAGGGGCTGTCTGCGTCATCAGCGGTGGAATCAATGTCGCAATTTGACTACAAGGCGGCCCTTAAGCGCACCGATGAATGGGTGATCGAAACCATAGGGCAGGCATTTATCGACGAGAGTGATGCGTTGCTGCAGGAAATGAGTGCAGCGATTGAGGTTGGCAATAAAGTGCTGCTGATGCGCAGTGCACACACGTTGCGTGGTCTGGTCGGAAATTTTAACGCTCAAGGAGTGGAAGAAATCGCGCGGAAAATCGAAAAGCTCGCCGATCAGGGGGATTTGGCTAAAGCTCCCGATTTATATGATAAGTTGAAGTTGGAAATGGGATTTTTGAAAACGGCGCTGGTTGAGTGTCTGGGATCGGGGAGTGGGGATTGATGCCGTAGGTCATGTTGAATCTGTGAATTTTTGTCAAATGCCGATTGCGAAGATTTATTAGGTGATTTACAAATTTTTTTGTAATATCAGTTCACAAATATCATGGATTTTTAAAATTCGATGTCCAATCCTTATTTAAAGCAGAACGGGTTTACTCTGCTAGAACTGTTAGTCGTGATGGTGATCATCGGACTGCTGGCGGGTTATGTCGGGCCGCGCTACTTCGCACAGATCGGAAAATCGGAGATTAAGACCGCCCGCGCGCAGATTGATTCCTTCGGCAAAGCACTCGACCAGTATCGGCTGGACACCGGGCATTATCCCGGCGCCGAACAGGGGCTGTCTTCATTGATGATACGCCCGGCGAACGAATCAAAATGGTCGGGGCCTTATCTGGTTAAGGCGGTGCCTCTCGATCCGTGGGGTAACGCCTATCTTTACAAAAATCCCGGCGAACACGGCGAATATGACCTGCTATCCTACGGTAAGGATGGGAGACCCGGCGGTAGCGACGAGGCGGCGGACATCGGCAACTGGTGATGCTTGCTGATTTTCTTGCATGAACTTCGAGATCAAAGCCTACAAGGCGTCGCAAGGTACCGTTCGGCTGCAATACGCCGCCGCGAATCTTCATGATGCTTTGCGCCGTGCCGAAGCGGAAGGCTACAAAGTCATCTCATCAAGGGCGCTCGCTGTCCTGCCCAACTTCACCCGGCGTTATCGTTTCCCGCTTGCGTTGTTCAGCCAGGAACTGTTCTCCTTGCTTGAGGCCGGACTGCCGCTGCTCGAAGCGATTGAAACGCTCGCTGCGAAAGAACCGCGTCCTCATGCGAAAGAAGTGTATGCCGGATTAAATCGCTTGTTGAGAGAAGGTCTACCACTTTCACAGGCGATGCAGGAATACGCCGATGTTTTTCCCCAACTTTATGTTGCCACTATTCGTGCCAGTGAACGAACAGGTGACTTGCAACAGGCTTTAAGCCGCTATCTCGCGTACCACGGGCAACTCGATGCCGTGCGTAAAAAGGTGGTCAGCGCTGCGATCTATCCCGTGCTGCTGATGCTGGTTGGCACTCTGATCATCCTGTTTCTGATGGTGTATGTCGTACCGCGTTTTAGCAAAGTCTATGAAGACATGGGTAACGACTTGCCCTTGCTTTCCCGCATCTTGATGACTTGGGGGCAATTTTTCGAGGCCTATAGCGGTGCGATTACCTTGTGCTTCGTCCTGCTGGTTGCCGGGGCGGGCTACGCGCTCACCCGCAGCAGAGTTCGCGACTGGTTGCAACGCAAGGCATGGCAAATCCCCTCGGTCGGTGAACGCCTGCATTTATACCAGTTAGCGCGTCTTTATCGCACGCTGGGCATGCTGCTCAACGGCGGTATCCCGCTGGTGACGGCGCTGGATATGGCAGCAGGACTGTTGTCGCAACCGTCCATGCGGGCGAACCTGTATGCTGCGCGGCAACGCATCAGCGAAGGGCAATCCATTTCCGAATCCATGGAAAAATGCCAACTCACCACCGAAGTTGCCTACCGCATGCTGCGTGTCGGTGAGCGATCCGGTAATCTGGGCGAGATGATGGAAAAAATCGCCGGATTTTGCGATGAAGAGATCGCCCGCTGGGTGGAATGGTTCACCCGCCTGTTCGAGCCACTGCTGATGATTTTTATCGGCTTTGTGATCGGCGGGATCGTCCTGCTGATGTATATGCCGGTATTCGAGCTGGCGGGTAATATTCAGTAAATATATATTTATGATCCTATACGCATAATGGAAATTCTACCCATCTCCGCCAAACTGATCGCGCAATGTCAGGCGGAAAGTCTTGTCGCCGATCGATGTGTGCTGGATATCATGCAGGAGAAGCTGGCGGAAGCGCCGCAGCTGTTCGTGCTCCGGCTTGGCAAGACCTTGCATTATCCGGTGTTGGATATGAGCCGTTTGCGCGAATATGTGCCGGTATTCGACTTGCTTACCTTCGCAGATGCGATGCGGCGCGGAGCGGTGATCGTGCAGGATGGTCAAGGCAAGCGGTCTGTGGTTTTTGCCGACCCATTCGATAACGCTCTGATCTCTTGGCTGCAAGAGCGCCTTGTCGAATCTGTCACCTGGTATCTGGCAGCGGCCTCCGACATCACAGCCTATCTGGCCTTGCAGGAAGAAGCGCTGCATGCCATCGATCAGGTTCTCAGCCGCGGCGGAGATGCTTTGGAAGTGCTGCAGGAAGAGGAAGGGCTGTCGCTCAAATCCATTTCGGAAGATACCAGTGCGGTCGTGAAGCTGGTCAATTCCACGTTGTACGATGCGCTCAAAAATGAGGCGAGCGATATTCATCTGGAAAGTCACGCCAAGGGCATGGCGATCAAATATCGTATCGACGGCGTGCTGAGCACGGTAGGCTCGGCGCCGGGGAGCGAAACCGCCGAGCAGGTGATTTCACGAGTCAAAGTGTTGGCTGAACTCGATATCGCTGAAAAGCGCATTCCGCAGGACGGGCGTTTCAAGATACTGGTCA
Source organism: Gallionella sp. (assembly GCA_041671105.1). Lineage (GTDB taxonomy): Bacteria > Pseudomonadota > Gammaproteobacteria > Burkholderiales > Gallionellaceae > Gallionella. Next base: position 2,435 of record JBAZCE010000070.1, on the reverse strand, counting down.
AGGGTCGCGAGATCGATATTCGTGTCTCCATCATGCCGAGTATTCTGGGGGAGGATGCTGTCTTGCGCATCTTGGACAAACAAGCCCTGGCCGATCAGGTCAAGGGCTTGCGTCTCGACTATCTGGGATTCGATGCCGGTTCGCTGGAAATTATGCGTCGTCTGTCCGGCGAACCTTATGGCATGGTATTGGTAACCGGCCCCACCGGTAGCGGCAAGACCACCACCCTGTATGCGGCGATTTCCGAGATCAATAACGGGCAGGATAAGATTATCACCATCGAGGATCCGGTCGAATACCAATTGCCCGGCGTGCTGCAAATTCCGGTCAATGAAAAAAAAGGTCTCACCTTCGCACGGGGTCTGCGCGCTATCCTGCGCCACGATCCTGACAAGATACTGGTCGGTGAAATCCGTGATGCAGAGACAGCTCAGATTGCCGTTCAATCCGCGCTAACCGGGCATCTGGTGTTCACCACCGTCCATGCCAACAACGTGTTCGATGTGCTGGGACGTTTCATGCATATGGGTGTCGATCCCTACAGTTTCGTCTCCGCTTTGAACGGCATCCTGGCTCAGCGGTTACTGCGCGTGGTATGTCCGCAATGTGCCACCGAATATCAACCAGATGACAAGTTGTTGCGCGATTCTGGTATCTCCCCCGAAGATGCCATGACCTACCGTTTCGTGCAGGGCCGCGGCTGCGGCCATTGCCGAGGCACGGGTTACAAAGGGCGCAAGGCCATTGCCGAAATTTTGCAGATGAATGATGAGATTCGTGAGCTGATCGTGGCGCGAGAACCGATACGGCGAATCAAGGAGGCGGCCCGTAAAAGCGGCACCCGTTATTTGCGCGAAGCTGCGCTGGAACTGGTGCGCAATGGCGAAACCTCTTTACAGGAAATCAACCGTGTTACCTTCGTGGCATAACCAACTGCGTGTCGTGCTTTGCCCGGACAAGGTGATCCTCCTTGGCCGGGGCCGGGGGTTGCGTCGCAAGGTGATCATCCAGACAGTTTTGCCTTGTGTGCCTTTTTCGGATGCACCGAATTGGCAGCCTGCACTGGATACATTCGAATCCTGGCTGGCAGCCAATGAAATCGGCAGAACGAAGGTGACAGTGATCCTGTCCGATCACTTCGTGCGCTACGCGCTGATGCCTTATTCGGCGGAAGTAGCCAGCCGTGCGGAAGAGCAGATTCTTGCGAAGATTCTGCTCGAAGATATTTACGGTGAATTGGCAAAACTATGGCAACTCAGCGTCGGGGAAGGCGGATATGGCGAGGCGCGTTTGATTGCGGCAGTGGATGCATCGCTGTTGGATCGTATATCAACCGTTTTAGCTTCAGGTGTTCTGAGCTTGAACACGATTACGCCCTATTTTGTGTCGGCATTCAATGGTTTTCATCGAAAAATATCCGATTCGGACGGATTGTTTGCCGTTATCGAGCCGGGGCTGATGATGGTGATTGCGTTCAAGAATGCACAAATTTACAGTGTGCGCCGAGTGCCGTTGAACGGCGAACTGGAAGGGCTTCTACCCAATTTATTGCATCGCGAAATGTTGATCAGCGGATTTGATATGGACGCGGTGCCGGTCTATTTGTATGTGGTTGGCAGGCCCGATTTTAAACTTTCGGATGCCGGCGGATTGATCATTCATGTACTTGCTCATGTGGATTCATTTGTCGAGGATGCACAGTTAGATATGGCGATTGCCGGAGGATGTCCATGAGGCGGATCGAGATTGATTTTCATAATGGACGGACAAGGCGCAACAGGGCCGTGGGCTGGCTATTGCTGGCGATCGGTTTGTTGATCGGGATCGGTTTGGTGAATCAGCACAATAAACTTCAAGTCGAGCAGCAACGCATAAAAATGAGTCTGGCGCAGCAAGATGAGCGTCAACAAAAATTGTCTTCAAATGCCGATGCAAGGGGACTTGAGCCGCAGCTTCAAGGTGCTGTCGTTGTCATTGAACAGCTCTCATTTCCATGGGATAAGTTGTTCCATGCGCTGGAATCGAGTATGAGCGAAGATGTCGCCTTGTTATCCGTCATGCCCGATGTGAAAGGCGCTACGATCACATTGAACGTCGAGGCGCGCGACTGGTCAGCTATGCAGGACTATATCCGGCGGCTCGGAGAAGATAAGTTCTTCAGCGATGTGCATCTGGTCAGTCACCAGATTCAGTCGGCAGATCCACAAAGACCGGTCAGGTTTGTGTTGTTGTGTACTTGGGCGAGTTCTGAGGCCAAATAATCTCACCAGTATTTTTCCGGTTCGCCCGAATGCCAGTTCAGGTTGTGAGCATCATTAGCGTGCCGGATCATATTTTCGTTCGAAAAGCCACTATCAGAACTGCTAGCCTGAATATTGCATGAATAGGGCGAATAGCACAGTAACCATTTGATACAATTGGAGTTATCTAGAAAC
>JBAZCE010000069.1:5224-11343 GCA_041671105.1 Gallionella sp. | reverse complement strand
TGTGGTCGATACCGTGCAGGCCGTGTTTCAGGCTTTTTTCGATACCGACGATTTCAAAAGCTGCCTGGTCGACGTCGTCAATCGCGGCGGGGACGCGGACACCACAGGTGCGATTGCCGGCATGCTGGCAGGAGCCCTGTATGGGCTGGATGCGATCCCAGAGGTCTGGAAAAAGACGCTCAATGCCGAGGTGAGAACATCTTGCGAGACTCAGGCTGTGGCGCTGATTACCCTCCGATAAAGCCATATCTGTTGTAAAAGCGGATTCAGAATTCACTGCCGCCAGGCAGCTAAGAAATCTCCGGGCCTCCCTTCAACTATCAGATCTGATAGTTCACAAATCGATTTAAAAAGGATACTGTCATTGCCAGCACTATTCGCCGCATATACACGGCGCAGATGATGGCGAATCACTCAACAGCGCTTTTTCAGGCTCGTACCGGTTAAAGTATTTATCGCAGGCGCCGATACTTGAGTTAGCTAATTGAAAACATGAAGATTTAAACAGAGGTGGCGTCGTAAAAACAATCATCTTCTAAATTGAGGGTGAAGTAGTCAAACGAAGGAGATATTTCATGTCTGCCATAAACAGCATTGCCGCCACACAGCCGTCGATCCCTGTAACAAGCAGTAAATCTACTGTTCAACAAACTGCTGCCCAGCCGCAGCCAGTGTCCAATGCCGACAGCACCACCATTTCGCAAGCCGCGCGTGACCTTGTGGCTAAGGAAAACAAAATCACCCCTTATTCCGATGACCCGCGCGCTGCTGCGAACTATATGCAAGGAATGGCTGAAAAATTTGCAGGTGCTAATAAGACCCGCGCGGCGTATGCGAACGATCCGTCGAATCCTTTATATGCCAAATTTCTCGATCAGGCGGCGCAGCAAAATTTCAGTACCGGAACCGGCGAAGGTGCGGGCATTGATCTTTCGTGGGGCAAGACCAGCGCCAATCTATCCAGGATGGATGACAATCTGCACTATACGGGCGGCGAGCCAGTGACGGCAGCAAGTCAGTCATATCAGCAGCAGCAAGTGGGCATCTACAAGAACGCGGCGACTCAATTGTATAGTTCGGAAAAGGCCAAAGGGACGCCGGCGGGTGATATATGGATCAAGATAATGGATCTGCAGGAGCAGCAACCCGCACGCTTCCGCGCAATGATGGGCTGGCCGAATGCTGCCGATTTCACGAACAGCCAGTCGGGCACAGCATCCGGCGAGGTCAAACCATCTTGATGTAACCGGGACTTTATGCATCAGCCCGCATAAACTTGCGCCGCAATCTGTCCTGTGAGAGCACGACGATCATTTCACTGGCAACTTTATGCGGTTTAACCAGGCTCTCGGCCAGCAGGTTATCGCCCGACATCATGGCAGGCACTTTTTCGATGCGATCCAGCGGGATTTCCGGGATTTCACCCAGTTCATCCACCATCACACCCAGCAGTACGCCGTCGTCATTACCCATGCGCAGCACAATGATCTGCGGTTCGTGACAGATGCGACGCTTGTCCGCACGACCCAGCAAACCCCACAAGCCTACGACGGAAATCAGCCTGTCACGATACATGATATAGCCCAGCATGCTTTCACTGGTGCCCGATACGCTGGTCAAACCCGTGGCATCGATAGCCTCTACCACGTGTACAGAAGGAATACCCAGCCAGTGGCTATCCACATAAAAGGTGGCGATTTCCATACTCTCGCCGCCACCCGACTTGATTCCGCCATCCTGAAGCCGTCCGCGCGGAGCGGATGTGATGCGGCGCTCGTGCAGCGGCTTGTCGCCTAACGGGGAAAAAATCAACGCCACCACGTCATTGCGGTAAGCATCAGTCGCCCCTTTGTATTCGCGATAACCCTTGGAGGTACAGGCCGCAACCGCATAATAGTAGCTGTTGAATACCGCAATAGCGGACTTACCCTCACCGTTACCCTGAACAAAGAAGCTATTCTCCAGATCGATAGATGAACCGGGTTTTAAGTCAGGCGATGTAGCGGCGATGACGCGGCGATCCCGATCAGCAAAGACGGCAAAACACCCCGCCGGAATGATGCCTTTTTCATCGCGCGGCAACGCATCCATCAGCATCGCTTTGAACTGCGGCGCGGCATCAAACACGATGCCGATGCCGCCCACAATGCCGTGCGCAGGCGAGAAATCAAAAATCGCAGCGGCGTAAATATAGGTATGCCGCCCCTTGTACAGGGAACTTGTGGCGAACGCGGATACCGCATAACTGCTGCTGCCGTTCAAGGTCTGACGCACCCAGTCTTCGTTCAGGACTTGTCCGCAGCACTCTCGATATTGCGGGTTTGAGACGGCCAACACACGCCCGTTGCGATCAAACACCACCAGATTGTCGTACACGGTATAAAGACCGTTGATGTGTACCAGCATTTGTTCGACTGCGCGCAGATCAGGCGCGCTGCCGGACAAGGCGTTGCGGAATACGGACGACAAAGCCCACCAGCGACAATCGTTGGCGCGCTCATACAGATTGCGATCCATGATATCGATCGCCAATGCGGCCTGAAACTGGCTGTCTTGCAGGATGCTTGATACAACCGTCTGGTGCAGATTGCTGATGGAGCATTCAAACACATCCTGCGTCTTCAGCCCGGTATTGCTGATCTCCCACAACAAAATCTTGGAAAAAGCAGGATTCAGTGCTTTCTTGTCGCTGTGCTGACTGACATTGCCGTTCCATACCGAGCGGTTCAGCGCGCGCTGAATTCTACCGGCCTGCCCCGGAATATCGCGCAAGGCTGCACTGAACAGTTGCGGGTTGCTCATCACAGCCTCAAGCGCATTGGCAGGAATCTCCTCCAGCAAGCGCGCCGACTCGTGATCAAAAGCATATTCGAGCGGCAACATCACATTGCCGTACCAGCATGGCCCCATGTAACCCTGATAACCCTGGGTTGCACGCGTTGCCGACAGATACTGGCGCCCGGCAAAGCGCACCACTTTCCAGTCGCAATTCAACTCAAAATCGAGTTTTGCGCCAATCGCTATGTGATGCTGGTCGCTGCTTGCGATGACGGTTCCGCGACGATCCAGCAGCGTAACCACACTCCAGTCCTGTTCCTTAACCAGATTGGCGAAAATCCCTTCCGTTTCATTTATAAAACGGAACACCAGGCACAGCACGCCCAGTTTTTTCTGTCCGTCAGAGGAGCTAACCCGATACGAATAGATCAGACTATCGCCTTGTCCGGGGAGCAAATCACTGTGACGGAAAGTTTCCACGTAAGCACGGGGCGTTGTCAGCGACTGCTCAATCAACGGATCGGTCGAATGTCGAACGTGGCTGCTCCCGTCAAGTTGCAGCAGCACATTGCCGTCGACGTCGAGCAGGATGATGTCGCTATAGACAGAATACTTCTGCACATACTCGGCAAAGCGCGCACGCAATCCGGCATCGGCCTGTTGCAACGCAGCGCCGGATTGTTCAACAGAGTCCCGTGTGTTTAAGGGTGCAAATTTCTCCAGATAGTCGCGCACCTCATCGTCCATCGCCAGAAAACCGATGTCGGCAGTACGCTCAAACAGATTGCGTATCATGATATCCACCGCCACCTGCGCCTTGGATTTCATCGCCAGTGCGGTTTTTTTCAGCGTCTCCCGGCCAAGCTGATTGAGCAGACTGCCGCTCAGCTGCTCAAACGCCTGCCGGGTATCTGACATATCGGTCGCCGTACCGGACAAGTGCCCCAACAAGGTCAGGTTATCCCACACGGATTGCAGCGTTTGCAGACTCTCGCGGTATTCTTCTACCTTGCCCATCAGACGAATCAGACTTACCAGGCTCTCGTCGACATCAACCCCTTTATACGCAACCATGCTCCCCCCTGACTGATCATAACCATTTATCAAGTACGGCTAACCAGGTCAAAGTGAGCAAGTTTCACGCCACAATCACAACCAAACAATAACATATTGTTTTTTATCAAGTATTATTAAAACAATACGTTACAAGCCTAAGTCTGTTTGCCTACAAACAGACAAATCTCCGACAACAGCCAGCTTAAAGACAGGGTTGATCACGCATTAAATGCGAAAATGTCTGACGGACTGATCGAGCGCACTGGAGAGGGTTTCAAGACTTTCCACCGTACCGAATACATCCCTGATTGCACTGCTGTTCTCGTCCGACATCCGCGCGACTCTTTCGACGTTATCGGCAATCTCCCGGCTAGCCTTGCTCTGCTCACCGATCGACGAAGAAATATCCTCAACGCCACTTAACACACGTGACATGCCCTGATTGATTTCGACGATAGCCAGACCCGCCTGTTCGGCCATGACGGAGCCTGCCTTGACCATCTCGACCGTCGCCACCATTTCCGAAATTGCATTGCCGGTACTGCCGCGTATCTCCTCAACCATACCGGCAATCTCCTGAGTCGAACGAGCAGTCTTCTCCGCAAGCTTGCGCACCTCATCCGCCACCACGGCGAAACCTCGCCCCTGTTCACCTGCGCGGGCGGCCTCGATCGCCGCATTGAGCGCAAGCAAATTGGTCTGATCGGCAATTTCCTTGATGACCCTGACCACATTCTGTATCCGGTCGGATTGCTCACCCAGATTGCGCATCGTGTGAGCCGTATTCATCACCGCGCAATTGGTTTTTGACATATCGTCGACGACCTGTCGCACGATCCGCCCCCCTTCCGAGGCAAGCTTGGTCGAGGCATCCGAAATACGCCTGACATCCCCGGCGTTTTCCGCAATCTGGTCGATGCTGACGGTCATTTTTTCAACCGCACCCGTCATGTAATTAGCCGCCGTGGACTGTGACTGCGAGCCTTCCGCCACTTTCGTCATCGCCTCCGACAAATGTCTTGCGCGGTTGTCAATATGCCCGGATACCGAAGAAATCTGATCGATGATGGAGCCCAGCAACACCTTGGTCGATTGCACAGAGCACAGCACCTCGCCCATTTCGTCGCGCCCTGAAATATCGACTTGTCCCGACATCTGACCATTGATGAGTTCACTCAAGTGCATCTTGATTTCATCGACCGGTTTCACCACAAAACGACGCACGATCAAGCGGATGAAGAAAAACAGCAGCAATTGAAATGCCAGCTGAATCAAAATTTGCTCGGCAATCACCCGATTGAGCTGTTCAGAAAAGCCCCCGCTTAAATCGATTTGAATGTCGGAGACACCATTCACGCTGCCATCAGCTACCTGATGACAAACCAGACAATCCGTACCGTGAAAATCGTGACTGACCAGATATGGGGTCACCGCACGAAACACCGGTTTGCCATTTTGATTCTCAAGCGCGTAATACGGCTTCTTGCTTGCTACAACGCTGCGCTGAACCTCATCCTGAATCTGCTCTTCCGGCAGCCCCGGGCCGAACTGTTTACTCACCTGTTCGGTGCGCATCAAACGCAGCCCGACAATATTTCCCGAATCGGAAATTTTCTTAATCAACAGTCTTCGGGTATCCGCATCGCTGATCGTCCCCGTGACCATCAACATATTCGCGCTGTCGATCACCTCGTTGGCAATGCCTTCGGCACGTCGCTGCGCCGAATCGAACATGCTGTTCCGGTTATCGTCGATGATGGAAAAGCTGCCGACACTCAACATCAGCAACAGGGCGGGCTGGATCAACAGTTGCAGCTTGGTTTGCAAGGAAAGATTATGCAGGCGCTTGAATAATGCAGGTCTTTCCGAAGGCACAGCCCCCGATTTATACAGAGATTCGGCTGCCGACACCTCAGATTTGGCAGGTTTCTTCCTGAGCGAGAGGTAGCCGACTATCTCCCCCTGATCCGTGATCGGCGAGACGGTCGCACGCACCCAGTAATGATCGCCATTTTTGGCACGATTTTTTACGATGCCGCGCCAGGGATGGCCGCTTTTAACCGTATCCCACAGACTCCGAAATGCCCATTGGGGCATATCCGGATGACGGACAAGGTTGTGATTCTTGCCGATCAACTCCTCGCGGGAAAACCCGCTGATTTGCACGAATGAATCGTTCGCGTAAGTGATTACTCCCCGTGTGTCCGTCTTCGTGACAAACACCTGGCTTTCGGAATAATCCACTTCATGTTGCGTGACAGGCAAATTGCTTCTCATTTTCTCTC
>JBAZCE010000069.1:0-5214 GCA_041671105.1 Gallionella sp. | reverse complement strand
CTAACTAGTTGTTCTCCAGCAGCTGTTTTACCCATGCCTTCTGGCAGACACGGCGGCGTTTTTGTTCAAGCAAGCGGCGGATGTGTTCATGGGCCTGTTGCTGAGACAACGCGCCCGCCCCGGTGATCGCATCGCAGCGCAGAATGTGAAACCCCAGCGGCGATTCGACGATGCCGCTGATGCTGTCGACATTCATCGCGAACAACACTTCATCCAGCTCCGGATACAATTTTCCGCGCGGCAGATCGCCCAGCGCACCGCCCTGCAATGCGGTGGGACATTCGGAATGCTTCAGCGCCTGCTCCTCGAAACGCGCGGGTTCTTTGGACAAACGGGCGGCAATCGCGGCAATGCGTTCATGGGAGGCTGCACGGGTATTCTCGACATACTTCTCGTTGATGGTCAGCAGAATATGCCTGACCTTGCGCGTTTCAGGACGGCGAAACTGATCCGGGTGATACAGATAATACAGTTCGACATCGACATCGCTGACGCGAGCAGCGCGGGTTGCGACCTTTTCCAGAATCGCCTCCACTTTCAGTTCCCGTTCCATCGCTATTCGAAAACCAGCCTCATCCAGAGCGTTTTTCGCAAGGTCTTCGATAAATTCTTCATCCGTCTGATACCGGCTGCGAATTTCTGCCATTGCGGCATCCAGACTCGCCTTCGGTACCACGACATCGCAAGCCTCGGCTGCTGCCAGCACGCGCGTTTGCAGATGATGCTGATGCTGCGCCAGCTTTTGCACATGGGCCAGTTCCGTTGACTGCAAGGAGGGCGGCGCTTTGCCAAACAGTTTTTGCGCGGCTTTAAGCGCCAGATAAGCTGAACCACTGTCGATTATTTCAGGCATTGCCAGCCTCCATATCCGCATGAACCCGCACTGCTTCCAATGAGGCCTCGGGAACCTGCAAAACCTGATCGTGAAATATCACGTGATACAGTACGCCGTCATTTGCGTCGCGAAACACTTTCAGTATTTCGCCTTCCATACCCGGCGTGACCCGCACCTCCCCTTTTACTGTCAGCGTGATGCGACTGCGCACCTTCTCGCGACTCTCGAATTTGCTGGGCACCCAGAGCTCTTCGATGCCGATCAATTCTTCTTCACGGCAGCCGACGATCTTGTTCAGCTCAAGAAAATTCACGGTATAGATCAGCTGATCCTGCAAAAAGGTGCCGACATTCATCACGAAGCCGGTGCTGCCTCGCCGCACCAGCGGATCTCCGATGCTCAAGCCCGGATAGGTTCCGTCGTTGCGCACATTGCGCACAATGCGCACTTCATTGCCGATTTCGAATTTAGGCAGCATTGGTTTTATTTAGCGTAATTGAAGTTAAAGGCACAAATTTGACCTGAGGTTCATGCATGTGAAACACCTTGAACACTTTCTCGGTCAACGCATCTGATTTCACAAAATCCTGGTACGCCTGCTGCAACAGCGTGGCGTAGATCACGCGGCGCGCGGCATCGACATCCGACATCGCCGTTTTACTCAGATAATTGTGAAAGCGTTGCAATATATGCAGGCGATTGATCTGCACCACGGAAGGCTCGTACGGAACCTTGAAATATTCCAGAAACTCCTCGGCAGAGGACAACTCTTCCATTGCCTCGTCCAGTGTTAATTCGTCCATCACATGCTCCTTTCAAAAGATTCATTCCTGATTGCATCCAGCAACGCTTTCGCGCCCATCCTGTCGTGACTGTCGAGTTCAACCAGCTTTTCCAGCATCGCCAGCCCCGTCTCATAGCGCGCCAGGCGCAAATTAATGTATCCCGCTGCCTTGAGCACCATCAGATAGAAGCGCACCAACCCCATGGAGCGCATCACGCCAGCCCCCACGTTGTCGCTGTGCAGACTGCCCCAGCTATCGGGAAACTCCAGCCGGCGCCCTGTAACCGCCAGTGCGCTTTCAGCCACCAGCAGCGCATCTTCGAGCCGGTGTTGATAGAAGTAATAGCGATACAGCGCAACCAGTACCATCAGTTGGTTCGGAGCCATAAAATTGGCGCGCAACAGCAAAACCTCAGCGCCCTCTTCGCCATAACAGGCGGCGGCCTGTGCGATTAATCCCTCTATTTCCGGGCTGACCGGCTCATCAAAATACAGTTCGGCCTGTTCAAAATTCAGCAAATCCATGTTCTCTCCTTAGAGGATTGAGGAACGGGGAGCGAGGATTGAGTAAAACCTTCGCAATCCGCAATCCGCGATCCTCAAATCATTCTTTCCTGATCTTTCGAGCAACTTCCGTGCCACATAAATCGTCCGCCTCACAGGTCTTGCATTGCCCGGCATCGCCGCGCAGTTGCCCTTCCAGCACCTCGATGCGCTCCATCAGACAGGCGATCGCACGTCCGACAGGATCGGGGATCAGGTGATGATCCAGATTGATGCCGTAAATATTGTCGGCACCGGCCTCCTCGGTGCGCAACACGATCCGCCCCGGGATACCCACCACGGTGCGAGAGGCAGGCACATCTCTGACCACCACGGAATTTGCACCGACCCGCACCTGATTGCCCAGCGTAATTGCGCCCAGTATCTTGGCCCCGGCGCCGACCACCACGCCATCGCCCAGCGTCGGATGACGTTTACCTTTGTTCCATGTTGTGCCACCCAGCGTCACACCGTGATACAGCGTCACATCGTCGCCGATTTCCGAAGTTTCTCCGATCACCACACAGGCGCCGTGATCGATGAAGAAGCGCCGTCCGATACACGCACCCGGATGAATATCGACGTTCGTGATAAAACGAGCCAGATAGGAAACCACACGCGCAAAATAGCGCAGACCGAACGCCCACAGACGATGCGCGATGCGATGCATCAGCAGCGCATGTACGCCGGGATACGTGGTCAACACCTCGAAGCGCGATCTGGCAGCAGGATCGCGATGAAACACGCATTCCACATCCTCACGCAGCAGGGTGAAAAAAGACGGCGTTACGGTTTTTTCCAATGCAAGTTCCATTTCGTTCCCCTTAACTTGAAGCTCGCGCAGCGATTCGTTCGCCCCCTCGCCCGCTTGCGGGAGAGGGTTGAGGCGAGGGAAACGGGCATGGCGGCTTTGCATTATTAGTGGAAGCATATTTCATGCCCGTTAGTGCATGGGCAGGCTGCGCCCGATAAAACGTTGATACAGGAACAGCAATTCCTGGTCGGCAGGAGAGCGCTTTGCCCGTTCTGCAAAGGCGCGGATATCCGGCAACAGCGCGCGCGCCTCAACCGGACTCAAGGTCAACCCCATCACCGCATAGGCTGCCATCACGCCATGCGCACCGGAATGCTTGCCGACCACCAGCTTATGGCTGCGCCCGACTTCCACAGGATCGAAGCCCTGATAGTTGTCAGGATCCTTGAGCAGCCCATCGACATGGATTCCGGCCTCATGCGTGAATACACCCTCGCCCACCACGCTCTTCTGCCACGGAACGGGGCGACCGGAAGCGGCTGCGACACAGGCCGACAATGCGGTGAAATGCGTCAGATCGATGCCGGTTTCCATGTTGTAGAGTTTTTTCAGCCCGAGCGCCACTTCCTCCAGGGGTGCATTCCCGGCACGCTCGCCCAGCCCGTTGACCGTGGTATTGAGATGCGTCGCTCCGGCCAATGCCGCAGCCAGACTGTTGGCCGTCGCAAGCCCCAGATCGTCGTGAGCGTGCATCTCGATCTCAATATCCACCGCGGCACGCAAAGCAGAGATCGCCTTGTGCACACCGAATGGCTCCATCACCCCGAGCGTGTCGGCATAACGAATGCGCTGCGCACCTGCGGCCTGTGCCGCTTCCGCCACCTGCAACATGAATTCGGGATCGGCCCGCGATGCGTCCTCGCAACCTACGATGATATCCAGCCCCATGTGGTAGGCGCGCGGCACGATGTCGTAGATGGTCTCTATCACCCAGGCGCGGTCACGCTTGAGCTTCTTCTGCAAATGAATGTCCGACACCGGAATGGACAGGTCGATCATCTGTACATTGACCTGTTCGCAGGCATTGATGTCCTCCATACACATGCGGCTCCACACGATGAGTCTCGCATTGAGATTAAGCGCGGCGACGGCATTGATACTCTCGCGTTCGATCTCACCCATCACAGGCACACCGACCTCCAGCTCAGGCACACCGAGTGCATCGAGTCGGCGCGCGATATCCAGTTTTTCTTCCAGCGTGAACGCCACGCCCGCCGACTGCTCACCATCGCGCAAGGTGGTGTCGTCAATGATGATGGTCCGGGCGTTCATGGCGTTCAGGCGTACACAGGAGCAAAGGATTTTTCAGGTTCAGCCGCAGGGCCATCGCCTTCCCAATAGGGCGAGAGTTTGCGCAACTGAGCGATAATTTCCGGCACCACCTGAATCACACGATCCACCTCGGCTTCCGTGCTGTAGCGCGACAGTGAAAAACGCACCGTACCGTGTGCAGCGGTATACGGAATACCCATCGCACGCATCACATGAGAAGGTTCGAGCGAACCTGAGGTACAGGCAGAACCCGAACTCGCTGCAATACCGAATTTGTTCAGCATCAGCAAGATCGCCTCGCCTTCGATGAATTCAAATGCGATGTTGCTGGTATTAGGCAGACGATTGGCCGGATCTCCGGTCACAAATGAGCGCGGCACTTTTGCCAAAATTGCGGCTTCGAGCTTATCGCGCAAGCGTGCCACTTCGGTATTTTCGAAAGTCATTGCATCCAGCGCCATTTCGGCGGCTTTTCCCAGCCCCACGATGGAGGTACTGTTCTCGGTTCCGGCACGCCGACCGCGTTCCTGATGACCGCCGCGCAACAACGGACGAAACCTGGTGCCGCGCTTCAAGTACAGCACGCCGATCCCCTTGGGCGCATGCAGCTTGTGGCCCGAAACGGAGAGCATGTCGATCTTGGTGTCTTTCAGATTCAATGGCACCTTGCCGACCGCCTGCACCGCATCGGTGTGGAACATCGCACCGGCCGCATTCGCAAGTTCGGCCATCTCAACCACGGGGAAGAAGGTACCGGTCTCGTTGTTCGCCCACATCACCGACACGACCGCGACTTGATCACTTAAAAGCTGCCGATATTCATCCATATCCAGACGCCCCTTGCCATCCACTTTAAGCAGATGCACCTTGTAACCCTCTTTTTCAAGCCAGGTACACAGGGTCAGGATGGCCGGATGTTCGACGGTCGTGGTGATGATTTCGCGACGCTCGGGCTGCGCTTTCAGC
>JBAZCE010000068.1:4688-11377 GCA_041671105.1 Gallionella sp. | reverse complement strand
AAGCTCAACGATGCGCAGGTAAAGCAGCTTGCAAAAGCCCTTGGGATGCGGGTTGATGAAGTGCAGACGCGCCTGGCTGACAGCTCGAAAGACTTCATCTATCTGAAGCGCCAGCTCTCCCCTGAACAGTCGGGAAGCGTGGCCAGTCTGAATCTGCCGGGGATTTCGCTGCAACACGAATATCGGCGCTTTTACCCCGCAGGTGAAGAGTTTGCGCAGATGCTGGGCTTTACCGGACAGGACGATAACGGGCAGGAAGGATTGGAACTGGTGCTGCAGGAACGGCTGGCCGGCAAGGTGGGCAGTCAGCGCGTGATCAAGGACAGACGCGGTCATATCGTCGAAGATGCAGGAAGCCTGACGCCGCCGAAACCGGGCGGCGATATTGCGTTAAGTCTGGACAGCCGTGTGCAGCACCTGGCTTATCGTGAGCTGAAACAGGCCGTTATGCAAAATATGGCCAAAGCGGGTGCCGTTGTCGTGCTGGACGCGAAGAGCGGTGAAGTGCTGGCGCTGGCCAATTACCCGAGCTATAACCCGAACAACCGGACACACGTAAGTACTCAGTCGATGAGAAACCGCGCTGTTGCCGATGTGTTCGAGCCGGGCTCGACGATGAAGCCGTTCACCATCGCGACGGCGCTGGATACAGGCAAGGTCCGCCCGGATACGCCGATCAATACCGAGCATGGCGCATTTACGGTCGGCAATAAGACCATACACGACACCCATCCTGAAGCTTCTCTGACGGTGTCGCAGGTGATACAAAAATCAAGCAATGTGGGCGCCTCCAAGATCGCGTTGTCGATGGAGCCCGAAGTGATGTGGAAGACGTTTGATTCTGCAGGCTTTGGGAGTCATACCGGCAGCAATTTCCCGGGAGAGGCGATCGGCAAGTTGCGTGAGGCTAAAACATGGAAGCCGATCGAGCAGGCCACCATGTCATATGGTCACGGCATTTCGGTCAATCTGCTGCAACTGGCGCGCGCCTATACGATATTCGCCGACAACGGCGAGATAAAACCCATCTCATTGCTCAAACTGGAACAACCCTCCGCAGGTCACCCGGTCTTCTCCAGTAAGACCGCTGCACAGCTGCGCGTAATGCTCGAATCGGTCGTGTTGCCGGGCGGCACAGCACCGCTGGCGCAAGTAGCAGGCTATCGCGTCGCCGGAAAAACTGGTACGGCGCATAAGCTCGACGGACGACATTACTCAAATCATTATGTGGCTTCATTTGTAGGGCTGGCGCCCGTGTCTGATCCGCGCCTTATCGTCGCCGTGATGATCGACGAACCTAGCAACGGACAATATTACGGCGGTCTGGTCGCGGCGCCCGTATTCAGTCAGGTGGTAGGAGAGGTATTGCATTTGTATAACGTGCCCAACGATGCGCCTCTGGATAACGTGATGGCGGCGCCCGCAGAAATCGTCAGGGAGGAAATCTGATGAGCATGAATGCGATGTCCACTGCCATCAGCACGCTGAACTCAGTCCTCAGTCCTCAATCCTCAATCCTGCACCTGGTGACAGACAGCCGCACGGTGCAGCCCGGCGATACCTTTGTTGCGTACCCGGGCGAAAAAATCGATGGGCGCCGGTTTATCTCTCAGGCGATAGCCGGGGGCGCGAATGCGGTTATCTACGATACGCATAATTACATCTGGGATGACGGTCTGAATATCCCCCATCTTGGCATGCAGGATTTACGCCACAAGGCGGGATGGATCGCAGATGAAGTCTATGGCAAGCCATCTGAACAACTCTGGATGGTGGGAGTGACCGGCACAAACGGCAAGACTTCGACTTGTCACTGGATCGCCGAGGGTTTAAACAATGCGGGCAAAAAATGCGCGCTGATCGGAACGTTGGGAAACGGGTTCGCAGGTTCGCTGCAGGCCACCGTCAACACGACGCCGGATGCGATACAGGTGCACCGTCTGTTGTCTGATTATCTGGGTAACGGCGGACGGGCAGTGGCGATGGAAGTGTCGTCGCATGCGCTGGCGCAGGGCAGGGTCAACGGGGTGCGATTCGACGTGGCGCTGCTCACCAATCTGAGCCGGGATCATCTGGATTATCACGGCGATATGGAAAGCTATGCCGCAGCGAAGTGCCGGCTATTCGATTGGCAGGAACTCAAATACGCCGTGGTGAATCTGGACGATGCATTCGGTGTGGAATTGGCTTTGCAGTTGCGGGACAAGGAAGTGGAAGTCGTGGCTTACGGGCTGTCCGATGTCTCGCTGAAGCTGGCTGAACGGCACGGGCTACGCATGGTTTACGGGAATTTACAGACAATGAATGCGCAGGGCATGGCGCTTGAAATATATTCAAGCTGGGGTGGCGGACATCTGAACAGCACCCTGGTCGGACGATTCAATGCGGCCAATCTGATGGGTGCGCTGGCGGTGTTGCTGGTGAGCGATGTCCCATTCAACGACGCGGTGTTGTCATTGAGTCGGGTTCTGCCGGTCTCAGGACGAATGCAGCGGATAGGCGGAAACGGTCAGCCGACGGTGATTGTGGATTATGCACATACACCCGATGCGCTGGAAAAAGTGCTGCTGGCGCTAAGGGAAGCCTGCGCCGGTGTATCCCTCTCTCCTAACTCTGATGGAACAACTAGCCATTCGACTAAGGCATTAGAAAACGATGCCCAAGTCGCTGGTTATCTCCCTAAAGCGGGAGATAGGGAGGCGGATTCGCTTCGCGAGTCTGACGTTAATGGCGGGCGACTGATCTGTGTGTTCGGCTGCGGTGGCGATCGCGATCGCGGCAAGCGCGCCATGATGGGGAGGGTCGCTGAAAAGTTTTCGGATATCTGCATCGTGACCTCGGACAACCCGCGCAGTGAAGATCCGCAGGAAATCATCGACGAAGTGACGACCGGTATGTCCGCATTCAATCACGAAGTTGTAGTCGACCGGATGAGGGCGATCGAGCGCGCGATATCGCTTGCGAATCGCGGCGATACCGTCCTGGTGGCGGGTAAAGGGCATGAAGATTATCAGGAAATAGCCGGTGTGAAACACCACTTCAGCGATGTGGACGTCGTTGAAGAGGCGCTGAAACACGGTTCCTGGCAGCAGGGAGGTGTTCAATGATGTTGCTTTCACAACTCGCAAAAGTGCTGGACGCACGTCTTGTTGCGGGCAATGGCGGTGTGCGTTTTGGCGCCGTTTCCACCGATACACGCAAGATCAAACCGGGCGATTTGTATATCGCGTTGCGCGGCGAGCATTTTGACGGCGCTGATTTTGTCGGGCAGGCTCAACAAAGCGGAGCCGTCGCAGCTCTGGTGAATCAGGATTCAGGATTCAGGATTCAGGATGCAGAAATTCCGTTGCTACTGGTCGAGGATACTCGCATAGCACTCGGGCAACTGGCCGCGTACTGGCGTAAACAGTTTGATATTCCGCTGGTTGCGATTACCGGCAGCAACGGTAAGACCACGGTCAAGGAAATGATCGCGTCGATATTGCGGGTAGCGGCCGGCGGCGATGAGGCGGTACTGGCGACCCGCGGCAATTACAACAACGACATCGGTATGCCGCTGACCTTGCTGCAGTTGAATGCGCAGCACCGTTATGCCGTGATAGAAATGGGCATGAATCATCCCGGCGAAATCGATTATCTGACGCAGATCGCCTGCCCTCAGGTGGCGCTGATCAACAATGCCGGCGGCGCACATCTCGAAGGAATGGGGTCTGTGGAGGCGGTGGCCCGCGCCAAGGGTGAGATTTTTAGCGGATTGCAGCATGAAGGCAGCGCAATTATCAATGCCGACGATGAGTATGCACCGATGTGGCGTTCTCAGGCAGGCGTGTATTCGCTGCTGGAATTTGGTCTGAACAGCCAGGCAGACGTGTCGGGGCAATGGTATCCGAACGAGACGGGATTGCGCCTGGAAGCCCAAACGCCATCGGGCGATTTTGTGGCAGATATGCAGGTGCCGGGTGAACATAACGCACGCAATGCACTGGCGGCGACGGCGGCGGCGATTGCGCTGAACCTGTCGCTGGAGAACATCGTGGCAGGTCTTGAAAAATTCAACGGTGTGGCAGGACGCTTGCAACGCAAGGCTGCGCGCAACGGTGCGGTGCTGATCGACGATACCTATAACGCCAATCCCGCCTCAATGCAGGCGGCGATTGCCGTGCTGGCGCAGGCGGCGGGACGTCGCGTGCTGGTGTTGGGCGATATGGGTGAATTGGGCGATGCCGCCGCAGCCTTGCATGCCGGAATCGGTGCAACCGCACGCGATGCGGGGATAGAAAAGCTCTATGCCCTGGGTGAATTGAGCCGCGAAGCCGTACGGGAATTCGGCGGTGCGGCAGTCCATTTTGCATCAATTGAGGATTTGTGCCTTGCTCTGGAAACAGAGCTGAATGGCGGCACGACCGTGTTGGTGAAGGGGTCTCGTTTCATGAAAATGGAACGGGTAGTGTCCCACTGCGTGGACACCGAGAAAAAGGAATAAAGAATGCTCTTAGCGCTCGCACAATGGCTGGCTCAGGATATACGTTTTTTCAGCGTATTCAATTACATCACGTTACGCACCGTGCTGGCGGCGATGACTGCGCTGGGCATTTCATTCCTGGTGGGGCCCGCGATGATACGCAAGCTGGCCGCTTACAAAATTGGTCAGTCCGTGCGCTCGGACGGACCACAAACCCATCTGGTCAAGGCAGGTACGCCTACCATGGGCGGCGCGCTGATTTTGACTTCGATCGCGATTACCACCTTGTTGTGGGGCGATCTGCACAACCATTACGTGTGGGTGGTGCTGTTCACCACGCTGGGTTTCGGTGTGATCGGCTGGATAGATGATTATCGAAAGGTCGTGCATCGCAACCCCAAAGGCTTGTCAGCACGCGCCAAAATGTTCTGGCAGTCCATCATCGCCCTGATCGTCGGAGTCTATCTGTGGCAAACGGCGACACTGCCTGCACAAACCGAACTGATCCTGCCCTTCATGAAGTTTTTTGTATTCCCGATGGGGGCCGTTGTATTTATCGCATTGACCTATTTTGTGATCGTCGGCACCAGCAATGCGGTGAATCTGACCGACGGTCTGGACGGCCTGGCAATCATGCCCACCGTGATGGTGAGCAGCGCGCTGGCAATTTTCGCTTATGTCGCGGGCAATGCCGTGTTCGCAAAATACCTCGGCATTCCCTATATTCCGGGGGCCGGTGAGCTGGCGGTATTCTGCGGCGGGATCGCGGGTGCCGGGCTTGCATTTTTGTGGTTCAACGCCTATCCGGCCGAAGTGTTCATGGGCGATGTCGGCGCGCTGGCCCTGGGCGCGGCACTGGGTGTGGTTGCCGTGATTGTAAGGCAGGAGTTTGTACTGTTCATCATGGGTGGTGTGTTCGTTGTGGAAACCTTATCTGTGGCGATACAGGTCGCCTCGTTCAAGCTGACCGGAAAACGCGTGTTCCGCATGGCGCCCTTGCATCACCACTACGAACTCAAGGGATGGAAAGAAACTCAGGTCGTGGTGCGTTTCTGGATTATCACCATGCTGCTGGTATTGCTGGGATTGGCGACGCTGAAACTAAGATGACAACCTTCAACGGAAAATCTGTTCTGGTAATTGGTCTGGGCGAGACCGGATTATCCATGGTGCGCTGGTTAGCACAGCAGGGCGCGAAGCTGCGCGTTGCCGACAGCCGCAGCACCCCGCCCGGCATCGATGATGTGGCCAGGCTGGTTGCGGGTGAACAGATAGTCTGCGGAGAGTTTACCGATGCGCTGTTCGACGGGATAGAGCTGATCGCAATCAGCCCAGGCGTGCCGCTGTCAGAACCTCATGTGGCGCGCGCCGTGGCACGCGGCATTCCTGTAGTCGGCGATATCGAACTCTTCACGAAACAACTCGATCCTCGATCCTCGATCCTCAATCCTCGTGTTATTGCCATTACCGGATCGAACGGCAAGACCACCGTCACCAGCATGGTGGAACACCTGTGCAAATCGGCCGGACTGGATGCGGTCGCGGCGGGAAATATCTCGCCTGCGGTGCTCGATGTCGTGATGCAGCGCGGCGCAAATCAGCCGCAAGTGTGGGTGCTTGAGTTGTCCAGTTTTCAGCTGGAAACCACCTCGAAACTCAACGCCGACGCGGCCACAGTGCTCAACATCAGCGAGGATCATCTGGATCGCTATGCGGGTATGGATGAATATGCTGCGGCGAAGCAGAAGATATTCAACGGGTGCGGCGTACAAATTTTGAATCGGGATGATGTCCGCTGTCTGAACATGCGTATCGCGGATCGACGCGCAATCAGTTTCGGGCTGAATCAGCCCGAAAGAGCCAATTACTTCGGCATCGAGCACGACGGCAATGACATCTGGTTGATGCAGGGCAGGGACAGGTTGATGAAGTCCTCCGAGTTGCAAGTGGCGGGTCTGCACAACGTGGCCAACGCACTGGCCGCATTGGCACTGTGCCGTGCAATCGACTTGCCGATGCCGGTTCTGCTGGATGCGCTCAAGAATTTCAAGGGCCTGCCTCATCGCGTGGAACTGGTTGGAAAATTGCACGGGGTAAGTTTTTACGATGACTCCAAGGGAACCAATGTTGGCGCGACCGTGGCGGCGCTCGAAGGTCTGGGATGCAAAGCGGTTTTGATCGCAGGCGGCGTGGGTAAGGAACAGGACTTTTCCCCGCTAAAAAAATC
>JBAZCE010000068.1:0-4678 GCA_041671105.1 Gallionella sp. | reverse complement strand
CCTTAAAACCGGCCGTGACAGAACACGCGCGTGCGGTTGTGCTGATCGGGCGCGATGCTCATCTGATCGAAGCTGCCATCGATGGCAGCGGTGTGCCCGTTTTACATGCAGTGGATATGGCTGATGCGGTGACCAAGGCAGTAAGCGCAGCAGTGTCGGGGGATGCCGTGCTGCTGTCGCCTGCCTGCGCGAGTTTCGATATGTATCGAAATTATGCCCATCGGGCCGAAGTGTTCGTCGGGGAAGTGAATAAGCTT
The DNA here is from genome assembly GCA_041671105.1 of Gallionella sp. GTDB lineage: Bacteria > Pseudomonadota > Gammaproteobacteria > Burkholderiales > Gallionellaceae > Gallionella. Next base: position 4,421 of record JBAZCE010000068.1, on the reverse strand, counting down.
AATGAGGAGGGTGCATGGCCTCATTAGTCAAGACGCGTACACCGCCGCCTCAGTCGCAGTATGACAACCTGCTGGTCTGGGTATTCATCGCGTTGCTGGCCATCGGCCTGGTGATGGTGTATTCCTCATCGATAGCCACCGCCGAGGGGAGCAAATTCACCGGGCATCAGGCTACTTATTACCTGATGCGTCACAGCATGTTCATCGCGGTGGGATTGCTGGCGGGGCTGTTTGCGTTTCAGGTGCCGGTGCAGACCTGGCAGACCTACGCGCCGTATTTATTTCTGGCAGGCGCGGCCTTGCTGGTGCTGGTGCTGATCCCGCATGTCGGCCGTGAAGTCAATGGCAGTCGCCGCTGGCTGTCCCTGTTTGTGATCAATTTGCAGCCTTCAGAATTGATGAAGTTGTTTGCGGTGATGTATGCCGCAGATTACACGGTGCGCAAGGGTAATGTTAAGCATATGTTTACGAAGGCTTTTTTGCCAATGTTTGCGGTGATGGTGGTAATCGGCAGCCTGCTGCTGCAGGAACCTGACATGGGCGCATTCATGGTGGTGCTGTCGATCGCGATCTGTACGCTGTGGCTGGGCGGATTCAACGTCAAGGTGTTCGGCGCATTGCTGGTGGCACTGCCGATGGCGTTTGCCGCGCTGATTCTCTCATCCCCATACCGGATGCAGCGTGTGATCGGCTTCATGGATCCGTGGGCCGATCCCTACGGCAAAGGCTATCAGTTGAGCCATGCACTGATCGCCTTCGGACGCGGGGAGCGCTTCGGCGTGGGTCTGGGCGGCAGCGTGGAAAAACTGTTCTATTTGCCTGAAGCGCACACCGACTTTTTGATGGCGGTGATTGCCGAAGAGCTGGGGTTGCTGGGCGTGGTCTGTGTGATCGCGCTGTTTGCACTGGTCGTGATCCGTGCGTTCCAGATCGGCCGCCATGCCGCATTTTTGGAGCGCAACTTCTCGGCTCTCGTGGCTCAGGGGATCGCCGTCTGGATCGGCGTGCAGGCAACGATCAACATCGGCGTGAATATGGGGGTGTTGCCGACCAAAGGCCTGACCTTGCCGTTTTTAAGTTTCGGCGGCAGCGGCGTGGTGGTGAACTGCATCGCCGCCGCCGTACTGCTGCGCGTGGATTATGAAAACCGAAGAATAGAACGGGGGATGCCTGTATGACCCAGTTCTATTCTTCGGTTTCGGCGCAGCCAAAACAGCAACCAGATGCCCGTATGAATATGCGCATATTTAATCCGTCTGTTTCGGCGCAGCCAAAACAGCTAAATCAGGCGGGGGATGCCAGTATGAGGAGCAGGAATGAGGAACGAGGATCGAGGATCGCAACGCTGTCGCGGCTTTGCCGCGCCCTCAATACTGTGAACTGCGTAGTGGCACGAAAGGCCTCAGCACACAGTCCTCAGTACTCTGTCTCGGGAGGTGTGCTGTGAGCCGCAGTATATTAATTATGGCCGGTGGCACAGGAGGTCATATCTTCCCTGCCCTGGCTGTGGCCGACATCCTGCGCCACGACGGCTGGCAGGTCACCTGGCTGGGCGCGCCGAACAGCATGGAAGCTGAACTTGTGCCTAAACACGGCTTTGAAATGGCGATGGTGCGTTTCTCGGGATTACGCGGCAAGGGCCTGCTGCGCAAGTTGATGCTCCCTTTAAATTTGATGATTGCGATGTGGCAAAGCGCGGTGGCGATGTTCAGGTATCGGCCTGATGTGGTGTTGGGCATGGGCGGTTACATCACCTTCCCCGGCGGACTGATGGCGGCCATGTTGCGCCGTCCGCTGGTGATACATGAACAGAATTCAGTTGCGGGTCTGAGCAACAAGGTGCTGGCAAGGCTTGCGCAAAAGGTGCTGAGCGGCTTCCCCAATGTGTTGCCAAACGCGCAATGGTGCGGCAATCCGGTGCGCGGCAGTATCGCCGATATAGCCGATCCGATGCAGCGTTACGCTCAGCGCATCGGCCGCCTGAACGTGCTGGTGGTGGGCGGCAGTCTCGGCGCACGCGCGCTCAACGAGGCGATGCCGGAGGCGCTGGCTAAATTGCCCAAAGTGCTGCGGCCCAATGTGTTGCATCAGACCGGCCGTGTACATCACGCAGGTGTGGAAGACTTGTACCGGCAGGCAGGGGTGGAAGCTGATATCAGGCCGTTCATCGACGACATGGCAAAAAGCTATGCGGAGGCGGATCTGGTTATCTGTCGTTCGGGTGCGCTGACGGTGGCGGAGATAGCCTGCGCCGGGGTAGCCAGCCTGCTGATTCCGTTCCCGTTTGCGGTGGACGATCATCAGACGCATAACGCCCGCTTTTTGAGTGAACAAGGGGCGGCGATATTGTTGCCTCAGTCCGAGTTGAACGTTGACAAGCTGGCCGGGCTGCTGGGCGAGCTGACCCGCGAAACATTGTCAGTGATGGCGCAACAGGCACGCAGGCTGGCAAAGTCAGATGCGGCCGATACCGTGGCAGGCGTATGCAGAGGAGTGGCAGGATGAAGCATAAAATCAAGAACATACATTTTGTTGGTATCGGCGGCTCGGGGATGAACGGGATAGCCGAAGTAATGCTCAATCTGGGCTTTAAGGTGAGCGGATCAGATCTGGCGGAGAATGTCGCGACGAAGCGTCTGAGCGAGTTGGGCGCAGTCGTCTCCATCGGCCACGACGCGAGCAACTTACGGGATGCAGATGCGGTCGTGGTGTCGACCGCAGTGGGTGCCGATAATCCGGAAGTGATCGCAGCGCGTGCGCGTCATATCCCGGTCGTGCCGCGCGCGATGATGCTGGCGGAATTGATGCGTCTGCGTCAGGGCGTTGCAGTCGCAGGTACGCACGGCAAGACCACCACCACATCGCTGACCGCCAGTGTGCTGGCCCGTGGCGGCTTCGATCCGACTTTTGTGATCGGCGGCAAACTCAACAGCAGCGGCACAAATGCCAAGCTGGGTACCGGCGAATTCATCGTCGTGGAAGCGGATGAGTCGGATGCGTCGTTCCTGTATCTGCAACCGATACTCGCGGTGATTACCAATATCGATGCGGACCATATGGAAACCTATGGCCATGACTTCTCGCGCTTGAAACAGGCTTTCGTAGACTTTGTCGAGCACCTGCCTTTCTATGGTCGGGCCATGCTGTGCGTGGACGACGAAAATGTGCGGGAGATATTGCCGCGCATCACCAAGCCGGTGACGACTTACGGATTTTGTGAAGATGCGCAGATACGCGCCGTGAATGTGCGCCATCAGGGTGGGCGGATGTGTTTTACCGCAGTATGCCGGCACAACAGCATTCCACGCGATCTCGACATCACGCTGAATCTGCCGGGACGGCACAATGTGCTCAACGCGCTGGCCGCGATTGCGATTGCACTGGAAGTCGGCGTGCAGGATGAGGCGATAGTGGCCGCTCTTTGCGAATTTGAGGGGGTCGGCAGACGCTTTCAGCGCTACGGTGAAATTGCTATCCCTCTCTCCAACTCTCTCCCGCAAGCGGGAGAAAGAGCAAACGTTTCCTCCCCTGAAAGCGGTAGAGGAAGCTTTACGCTCATTGACGACTACGGACATCATCCGGTGGAAATGGCCGCGACCCTGGCAGCGGTGCGCGGCGCATTCCCTGGCAGGCGTCTGGTGCTGGCATTCCAGCCGCATCGTTACACACGCACACGGGATCTTTTCGAGGACTTCGTGAAAATCCTGTGCGGGGTAGATGTACTGGTGCTGGCTGAAGTGTACGCGGCAGGAGAGCCGAGACTGGTTGCCGCAGACGGCCGGGCGATGATGCACGCTCTGCGGCTGGCAGGGCAAAGTGAGGCGGTTTTTGTCGAACAGATAGGTGAGATGGCTCAGACCATCATGCAGCTGGCGCGAGACGGTGATGTCGTGGTCACCATGGGGGCAGGTTCAATCGGCAATGTGCCGGGCGCAGTTAAACAGATGGCACAGACATGAACATGAGCGAACCGAATCAGTTTGTCGCGGCCATGCTGCGGGGAAAGTTAAGCTTCGACGAGGCGATGCGCCGTCATACCAGCTGGCGCGCAGGCGGCGCAGCGGCGCGTCTGTTTCAACCAGCCGATCTGGATGATCTTAGGGTGTTTTTGTGTTGTCTGCCTCTGAACGAGGCGCTTGTTGCCGTGGGGCTGGGCAGTAATCTGCTGGTGCGCGACGCGGGTTTTCGCGGCACGGTGCTGCTGATGCACGGTGCACTAAACGAATTGTCGATGCAAGCGGACGGGGCTGTGTATGTACAGGCGGGTGTGCCCGGCGCGAAGCTGGCGCGATTTGCCGCCTTACATAATCTCTGTGGTGCGGAATTTTTTGCAGGCATACCCGGCACCATCGGCGGCATGCTGGCGATGAATGCGGGTTGCTACGGAAGTGAAATATGGCAGCACGTGGCACGTGTTCAGG
>JBAZCE010000067.1:0-11394 GCA_041671105.1 Gallionella sp. | reverse complement strand
GCCATGCTGCTTACCCTGATGGCCAGGAGCCTTTCCATCAGCAACGTGATACTGGTCATGCCCAGCGCGCACTACTTGCGCATTCTGGTGCTAAAAGAAGGCATTCCGGTGCTCACGCGCTGCATCCATCGCTACGGCGAGGCCAGCGAGAGCGACAGCGATGCCAATGAAATTCTGCGCACCCGCCAGCATCTCGAAAATCGCCGTTTTTTCGAACACGACGCGATTCCACCCGTACTCTATCTGGGGGATGCCGCAGGCGCACACCTGACAGAGGCCGGGATCTCGCTGCTGTCCCTGCCCGGCACACTTTCCCCCAAGGGGGATGCGGCCCACCTGCATTCGCTGTTCGAATTGGTCGTATCCTCACCGCGCGGCCAGTTAGCCCCGCTGCAGCTGCGCGCCCGTCACCTGGCTGAAAACATACGCCGGGCAGCCTTTGCGGGCTGTGCGCTGAGCCTGCTGGCGGCGGTTCTGTTCGGACAGAAGGACTTCCGTGCGCTGATCGCATTGCATGGGCGCGAAAAAATATTGAGTACCGATCTGCGCCAGGCAGCAGCCGAGAGCGAACGCCTGACAAGAAACATCAGCGCGACAGGAACAGACCCGGCACTGGTGCGCCAGGCGACAAAATTCGCGGCACTGCACATGGATGCGGCACCCACCCCGGTAAGCATTCTTCAATTCACCGCTGCCAGCATTGCCGACTTACCCCAGGTTCGCATCAAGAGTCTGACTTTCCGTTTTCCGAAATCCGGTGAACACTACTGCCAGGGACATAGCGTCATTGACGTGCCGCTGCTGAACCGCAAAATTGACCTGCCGCTGTCAGCCGGCAGCAAGCCACGCGATTCCGGAACAGATGACGCTGCCGATGCACCGCAGCGTTTTACCGAATTGCAATTTTCGATTCTGCTGACTGACAATTTAGCCCCAGCCGCGCAAATCGAGGTTCGCAAGCGAATTTCGGCAATACTCAAGGCCGGCAACGGCATTCAGTTAATGCAGGATCCGGCTGCCTTCTCGCTGATCAATACGCTCAAGGGCGGATTCGGTATAAACACGACCAGCGAAGAAAATCTCTGGTGCATGAGCATTCCCTGGAAAACCGCCCCCCTCTCTCCTGGCTCTGATAAAACGACTAGCCACTCGACTAAGGCATCAACAATTGATGCCAAAATCGCTGGTTATCCCCCGGAAACGCCCTCTCCTCAATCCTCTCCCGCAAGCGGGCGAGGAAGCGAACGAGGAAGGCCATCGTTAATTCCTGTGGGGGAGAAGGAATCGGCTTTGCTACGCGAACGTCATACCATGGAGTTGCCATGAACGCTTATGCCGTCGTGCTGCAACCTGCCAAAGCAGCCCTGATTCTGTTTGCGTTATCCGTGCTGATGGCACTTGCTGTCGTTGCGGGCATCGCGCACTCCCGCACCGTAAAAGAGCAGTCCATCCTGCAAACCGAGCAAAATCTGGCATCCGCGCGCGCCAACATCAAGGCCCTCAACTACGATCTGAATTCAATCAACAGACTTGCGCATAAATACAAGCGACTCAAGCAGTTGGATTTCATCGGCGAACCGGATCGGGATGCCTGGGTTGCGCGTCTGGACGCCATCTACCAGGACACCCACCTGCCGCCCACCTTGCGCTACACGCTGGCTCCGCCGCAATTGCTGAACCCGCAACCTGGCACGGCCGACACCGCATACCAGAACAACGTCTTGCACCACGACTTAAGCCTGGAATTATCCGGCATTCATGAGGGCGAGTTTCTTGATTTTATTGATCGCCTTAACGCCGACTGGCAATCACCCTACCGGGTGGAAACTTGCCAGATGACACGCGAATCAGCTTCAGAACCGATAACCGGGTTGAAAATTAATTGCACCCTGCAGCTGTATTCATTGCCGGGGGAAACAGAAAATGCAGTCGTTAGTCGTTAGTCGTTAGACGTTAGACGTTAGACGTCTTATTTTGCCGCTTCAACCGGAGGATGAGCAGCATGAACATCAAGTTATTGTGTTTCATCCTTATCAGCCTGCTGTTTTATTACGGTGCGGCGCAAGCCAACACGATCGACACGGTTTTTTACTCGCCCGCCGAGCGTGCGGCGCTGACCGCCGAGCGCAGCGGCAGCACGCAGAGTACCGTCTACACCTTAAACGGCATCACCCGGCGCGGTGCAGGTAAAAGTGTGGCATGGATCAACGGTCGTGCCGTCGCCGAAGTGCCGCCTGATTCTGCCATCCCGACCCTTGTCATCGCCCGCGACCATGTTTTGATCGAGGGGAAACCCATCAAGGTAGGCGAAACACTCGACATTATTTCCGGCCAGCGCGGCTTGCGCCTGCCCGAACAAGCCGTCCGTGTAAAACCGTGAAGCCCGTTTCAAAACAACAGGGTTTCGCGCTGCTGATCTTCGTCGCAGTCCTGACGACAGCATCAGCCGCTCTCGCCGTCAAAATCCTGAACAACGGCAACAGCCAGATTGCACGCGACAAAATCACTGCGGCGGCACTGGCTCAGGCCAGGGATGCACTGATCGGGAGTACCTCCACACAGTCGCAGTTGGCCTCGACTGGCTATCTAAACCTGCCGGATCTAGGATCGGGTGTTAATTATCCGGAAGGAAGCGCTGCGGGTACCCTTCCCGGAAACTACAAGGACTACTCGGTGATCGGAAAAGTACCGTGGAAAACACTGAAAATTTCGCCGCTGCGTGACGGCCAAGGAGAGTGTCTCTGGTATGTGATTTCCGGACGTTTCAAGAATATGCCAAAAACTGACGTATTCAACTGGGACACTCAGGGACAGCTCGATGTAATCGACAGCAACAACAATCCTATCGCAAACAATGTCGCCGCTTTGATCGTAGCCCCCACTCACCCCCAGTCTGGACAAAACCGTGCGTCCGATCCTGTTTATACACAATGCGGCGGTAATTACGATACAAGCAACTACCTGAATTCCTACTTCACCGGCAGCACGAATAATCGCGTCGCGTCTAATTCCAACAACAAATCGTTCGTCATGGCAAATAACGATCACTTCCTGTTCGTCACCATCGATGACATTTTCCGCCCGATCATCCATCGCACAGACTTTTCCACACAAATATCTGCGCTGCTGGATGATCCGTACTTCCTGACCGTCACCAACGCTACCGGCAGCAAAGGCACCAACACTATCAATTGCAACGGCCTCAGCGCCGCCAACCATACGTTCTGCATCAACTGGAAGGAAATGCTGCTGCTCACCGAACTACCCGTGCCGTCGAACATCACGATCATCAACAATGGCGTGACGACGATAACCGGCCCCTGCAGCTTCGTGTTGATCTTCGGCGGGCAAAAAACCGCTAACCAGGTTCGTCTCACCAACGCCAACAAGTCTGATCCTGCCAACTATCTCGAAGCTCCAAACCTGACCGCCTTTGACACACCGACCGCTCACTCCAGCAACTTCAGCGGCGCCTTGACCTTTAGCGCAAGCAATCCAGGCGCGGACCTGCTGAGGTGTCTATGAAACATATTTCTGTCACGCGCAGCCGTGTAGCTGGCTTTACCCTCGTCGAAATGGCCATCGTGCTGGCCATCGTCGCGCTAATTCTCGGTGCCAGTCTGACGCTGCTTTCCGCCCAACAGGATCAGCGGCGCATCGAAGACACCAGAGCCTTGCTCAGTGATGCACAAGAAGCGCTGATTGGATTTGCACTGTCTCATAGCGCAGCCGATTTGCGCCCCTACTTGGCCTGTCCCGACAAGACAATTGCCGCAGGTGAAGGCGCGGCAAATGATGGGCAGGAAGATCGCACAGCAGCTACCGGTGCTTGCATTACACAGGAAGGCAACCTGCCCTGGGTTACGCTCGGGCTGACGCCACAAACAGACCCGTGGTCAAACCGCCTGCGCTACCGGGTTACTGACATCTTCTCCAACAGTCATACCGGAATGCTGCTGACCTCCAACGGCGACTTGAACGTGCGTGATGCAGTAGCAGGCAATTTGCTTGCTACTGCCGTACCTGCTGTCATTCTTTCACACGGCAAGAACGGCTTGGGCGCAATCAATGCGGCAGGCATCGGCAATCCGGCACCTCCGGGCGCTGATGAACTGGGAAATACCGACATAAGCACAACCTTTGTCAGCCACACCCTCGCCCCGGCAGGTGCTGCGGGAGGTGAATTCGACGATCAGGTCGTCTGGCTTTCTCCCGACATTTTGTTCAACCGCATGGTTCAGGCGGGCAAACTGCCATGACAGGCGCATTTCACGCAGCCCTCGCCTCCCCGGCGTTGCTGATCGTCGAGGATGATGAAGCGCTTGCCGGCTATTTGGCCGGCGTCATGATCGACGAGGGTTATCGCGTGGTCTGTGCGCACAGCCGGTCGGCGGCGTTGGAAATTCGCCCGCAACCTTTACTGGCCCTGCTGGATCTCGGGCTGCCGCCGGCACAAAACCGCACCAGCGAAGGCCTGTTTCTGATCGATGCGCTGCTGTCAAATGAGCCGCACAGCAAGATCATCGTCATCACAGGTCAGGATGAGGAATCCGCTGCCTTCGAGGCGGTGCGCCGGGGCGCATTCGATTTTTTGAGCAAGCCCGCGTCCATGAATGACGTCAAGGCGGCAGTCAAACGCGCCTACCTTTTTTTACACCATGAAGAACACTTGTCCGAATCCGGGGAGGCTCGCCTGCATATCACGGTCAGGCTTGCCAACGGCCCGAAGGACACTGCCGACGCAGTCGAAGAGCAAATGGTACGAGGCACGCTGGCCGACACCCACGGCAATGTCACCGAAGCCGCACGACGCTTAGGGCTGGTACGCGAACACATGTACTACTACCTGAAAAAATATGGCATCCAGCTGAACCGGGCGTAAAAACAGTCGTTAGTCAGGCGAGTTTACAAACACAAACAATCCGCAGATTTTATAAATACCTCACCACATGACACCGTACATTAGTCTTTCTTTGATCTTTGTTGCGGCAGGGGTGGCACAGCTTGCCGCAATTGCCTATCTGGCGCGACTGGTCAGACGGCATCGCCGCTCACTAGGCAGCCTGCTCAAACTGGCCCAAACCAACCTGGACCCGATGCAGTTCCCCGCTGCCGCCTGGCCTGCGCCATCCACAGGAGGACTCATCCGGCTAGATTTTTCAGGCTCATGGTTCGGTCAACAGGTACAAGATACATTTGGCGCGGCGCAGGACGACGGCACTCCGTTTACTTTCAAAGTCGTCGCCAATGACGATGTGTGCCTCGACTTCCATCTCTACGCAAAAGCGGATCGTGGCGAAGCACGCCTGGTCACCGAGAATCTGGCGGGGGTATTCCATCTGCTGCTGGAACCGTCCGTACACAGCAAGATGGAAGCCCTGTCAGCCGCGCTGACCGAACAGGCGCGGCTGACCCTCTATCTGCAACACGATTTGCGTAACCTCGCGCAATGGGTGGAATGGCTCGCAGCGGATTTTGCCGATGCGCAAAACGACGCTGCCTTGCTAACCGTCGCAAAACGTCTGCGCAACGGCGCCCCCCATGCCGCCGCACGCGCAAGACACATTCTGGACGCCACCTGCAAGACGCTCACTCCGCCCATACCGCAACAGTTCGCCGTGGGCGACGCCATCCTCCAGGCGGCAGAACACGCCGGCATTCTTGTTACCCTGGACAGTGACGCCTGCGTTTTTATGCGCCGCGATCTGCTCGACCGCACCCTGGATAATCTTTTCGCCAATGTCGCCCCACTGCTCCGCTCTCATACCGACCTGACTATTACTGTCGCAATCTCGCAGGAAGCGGATCAGGTGCTGGCCAGAATTAACATGCCGCGTCTTCCCGAAGTGGCTCAGCTACCTCCGGAAAAGCTGTTTGAACCTTTCGCCAGCGGTCGCCCCGGCGGCCTGGGGCTGGGGCTCTATCAGGCGCACAAGAGTCTGCTTGAGGCGGGAGGCGATCTGGCCGCCCAGGTATGCGATCAACAACTTTGCTTCCGGTTGAGCTTGCCGGGTATGGAAACTGGGTGCTGAGTGCTGAGTGCTGAATCCTTCACTGATAAAACTACTCAATTTCCGCTAAGCGACAAATCACTTGCGGTCATTGATCAGAAACAGGAGCTTTCATTCAGCAACAGCAGCCTTGGCTGCGTTGTTGCGTGGGATAAACAGAATCTTAGGCTTGGTTCTTTCAAGCCTTAGATAATGTTTAGTAGTTTCATCAATGCCCCTGCGGCATGACTTTTACGGGTGTAAAACTTCTTTACTTCACCCGATGCGGCCCAACCCTTAAATTCCACCCCGTATCAACCGCACTTCAAAGCGCAATTCATTCACTTTTCTCAGGGAGAATATGATGTGGACACAAAACAAAAGCCCTCAGTCGGGTTTCACGCTGATTGAACTGGCCATCGTACTGGTGATCATCGGCCTGATTCTGGGCGCAGTGCTAAAGGGGCAGGAAATGATTAACAACGCCAGAGCCAAGAGTGTCGTAAATGATCTGAGAGGCATTTCTGCCGCCTATTATTCCTACTATGATCGCTACAAGGCGATACCCGGCGACGATAATACCCCTGCTAACCATTTGGGACAGGCGGCCTTCGCTGGCAACGGGAATGGAGTCATCACCGGTGCATATACGGATACGGCTGCCATTATCGCCACTGAAAGCCAAGCCTTCTGGCAACATACCCGCATGTCGGGCTTTCTGACTGGCAGCATTTTAGCAGCCACCACGTTCCCGTCCACCAACGCAATGGGCGGTCTGCTTGGAGTAGAGGGTGGAACAGCGAATGTCTATGGCATGATAGGCAACGTAGTTTGTGCAGGCAGCATTCCGTGGAGAATCGCTCAGGCTGTTGACATTCTGCTGGATGATGGCAATAGCGATGCCGGCACCGTGAGAACGGGTGCTACAGGTGCCGCAAACCTGGCCACTGCTGCCGCGGCATCGGTCGTATACGGAACATCAGTTGCCGGCGTTGCGGCGGCGGCGCCCGCTTCAGTTGATCAATTACATACCCTTTGCATGAGAATGTAGCAGCATCCCTGCTACTCGACCCAAGCCCGCTCCGGCGGGCTTCACCTTTCCCCCTGAATCCTTCACGCAACAACTTGGGGCGTAGCCCCTTAGTTGTGCGGGGAATGCCCTTGCGGCATGAATCCTGAATACTGACCTTGAGGTGTAAAACTTCTTTACTTCCTGACTACCTGTCCAGCACTTACATTGCGCCATGCACTTGTCACGTTGATTCATACTTTTCAAGGGAGAATATCATGTGGAAATACAGCAAAGGCTTTACGCTGGTCGAACTCGCTATCGTGCTGGTCATCATCGGTCTGCTGCTGGGCGGCGTGCTGAAGGGGCAGGAAATGATCGAGAACGGCAAGATCAAGAACGTGGAAAACGACGTGAAAGGCGTGACCGCCGCCTACTACGCCTACCGGGATCGCTACAACGCCTTACCCGGTGATGATCGCAATGCTTTAGCCCGTTGGCCGAACGCCAACCCCGCCCACTTGGCTGTCGCGGCGACTACCGGAGATGGCATTGTCGATACAATTAACACCTGGTCGGCCTGCTCAGCCGCTGCCGCCGCCACGGAAAACTGCCAGTTCATACAGGATCTGCGTCTTGCAGGACTGATCACGGGTGCACTGACCCCCGCCGACCCGATCAACGCCTATGGCGGGGTGATACGCGTAGTGCAAAGCAATGCTGCGGCCAATACTGGCGTGGTGGCCGGCTTGAACCTGTGCTTCGGCAATCTGCCTCCCAAGGCGGCTGAAGCGATAGATGCCAATTCCGACGACGGCAATCCTGCCACAGGCAGCGTGCGCGCCGTTAATAGTACTGGCGTAGCTAACGCGACTCCTTTAGCCGCTGCTGTTGTAACTTACATTGACTCGGCCGCCATCACGGCTTACACGGTGTGCAAGCTGCTGTAACAACAACCTGTTTACTGTTTTGAGTTGTCGGCACAGGCCCGCAGTGCGGGCTTTGCTTATCCAGCAAAAACCTAAACGCGTCGCCAGTTAGTCCCTGCGGCACTGTCTTCGAGCACAATGCCGTCGGCCATTAAAGCCTTGCGGATGCGGTCGGCCTCGGCGTAGTTTTTGGCCAGCTTGGCCTCCGCGCGCGCCGTAATCTGCGTATTGATATATGCCTCACCACGTACAACCTCAGCACTCGCAGAGCTTGAAATATGCACAGTACTTGACGCAGACAATTCGTAATGCACACCTGTACGCTTACCTTGCAGAAATTCCTGCGGGTCGCGCTGCAACAGACCCAGCACGCAGCCCAACGCCACCAGTTGCCGCGCGGATTCGGACGACTTGCTGCTGTTCACTTCTTTCGCCAGATCGAACAGTACCGCAACCGCCTCTGCGGTATTGAAATCATCGTCCATCGCCGCCTTGAAGCGGACGGCATATGGCTCACTCCAGTCAATCCCTTCCCCCTTCTCCCTTCTCAGCGCGCCCTCTTCTGAGGATGCGCCCTTTAACGCCGTGTACAGCCGATCCAGCGCCTTCTTCGCATCATCCAGATGCGCATCGGAATAATTCAGCGGGCTGCGATAATGCGCGCGCAGGATGAAGAAGCGCACCACTTCCGCATCGTATTGCTTGAGCACTTCGCGTATCGTGAAAAAATTACCCAGCGACTTGGACATCTTCTCGTTGTCCACGCGCACGAAGCCGTTGTGCATCCAGTAATTCACAAACTGACACTGGTGTGCGCCCTCGGATTGCGCGATTTCGTTCTCATGATGCGGGAACTGCAAATCCGCACCGCCGCCGTGCAAGTCGAAATGATCGCCCAACAGTTTGGAACCCATCGCCGAGCACTCGATATGCCAGCCGGGACGACCTTTGCCCCACTTGGAATCCCATTTCACTTCTTCCGCCTCGTCGTCGCGGGCGTGCTTCCACAACACAAAATCGAGCGGATCGTGCTTATCGGTGACCACTTCCACGCGCTCACCTGCGCGCAAGTCTTCCAGCGACTTGCCGGACAGTTTGCCGTAGCCTGCGAACTTGCGCACCGCATAATTCACGTCGCCGCCCGCAGCCTGATAGGCCAGGCCGTTCGCTTCCAGCGCGGCGATCATCTGCAGCATTTCAGGCACGTACTGCGTCGCACGCGGTTCATGATCCGGTCGTTGCACGCCCAGCGCATCGGCATCCTCGTGCATCGCATCGATAAAACGCTGCGTAAGAACATGAATAGATTCGTTATTTTCAGCAGCCCTGCGGATGATCTTGTCGTCGATATCGGTGATATTGCGCACGTAAGTTATATCGTAGCCTGAAGCCTTGAACCAGCGATAAACCATATCGAACACCACCATCACACGCGCATGCCCCAGGTGACAATAATCGTAGACCGTCATGCCGCACACATACATGCGAACCTTGTTCGCTTCGATGGGTTTGAATTCCTGCTTGTCGCGAGCTAACGTGTTGTATATTTTTAACATTTAAAACCTTATCGTTGCCGCCATGACGATTAAAATGTCATGGGTTTGTTGTCGTTGAGGTTGAGCCAGCCTTTGACGATACGATAAATGATCCAGCAAAAATTGGCGAACAGGATCGCCACGCCGATCACAATCACAACAGTCGCCGCACCGATCACCGCCCACAGCATGCCGAACCAGAAGGTGCGTATCTGCCAGCGAAAATGGCTTTCCAGCCAGGTGCCGGCAACCTCGTCCTTTTTGACATAGTTAATGATAATGCCGACGATGGCGGTAATGCCCGCGAAGTAAGACAGCGCATACAACACGTACACCACCTGCGTCAGCCCCTTCAGCGATTTCATTTTCACCTCGTCCGGCATGATTTCATTCATCATTTCGTCCAGGAATCCTTGAGCGTTACGGTGCGGTTGAACACCAGACGGCCGCCCGGTTGATGATCGCGACGGTCGCTGCAGAAGTATCCCAGACGTTCGAACTGATAGTGCGTCTCGGGAGCCGCATCCTGCACCGCAGCCTCTACCCAGCCCTGCACCACTTTCAACGAGTCGGGGTTCAGATAGGTGCAAAAATCGACATCCTTGTCCGCATCGGGCGCGGCGACCGTGAACAGGCGGTCGTACAAACGGATCTCGGCGGGCAGCGCATGCTCGGCTGACAGAAAATGGATCACCCCCTTGACCTTGCGTCCCTCGGGATTCTTGCCCAGCGTATTGTGATCGATGCTGCAACGCAGCTCGACTACGTTACCTGCCTCATCCTTGATCACCTCATCGCAGCGCATCACGTAACTGTGGCGCAGACGAATCTCGCCGCCCGACGTCAACCGTTTCCAGCCGGCTGGGGGCACTTCGGCAAAATCGTCCGCTTCAATGAATAATTTATTCGAGAACGGCACGACGCGGCGACCCAGCTCAGGCATGTTGGGATGGAAATCCGCCTCCCTTGTCAGCGCGCCCTCGAAGTTGGTGATGACAACCTTGAGCGGATTGATGATCGCCATCACGCGCGGTGCACGCAGTTCCAGGTCTTCGCGGATCGCGCCTTCCATGATCGCCATGTCCACGCTGTTCTCGCTCTTGGACACGCCGATGCGTTTTGCGAATTCGCGTATCCCTTCGGGAGTATAGCCACGGCGACGCATGCCGGAAATGGTGGGCATGCGCGGATCGTCCCAGCCGTTCACCAGATTTGCGTTCACCAGTTGCAATAGTTTGCGCTTACTGGTGATGGTGTAATGCAGCTCAAGACGCGAGAACTCATACTGGCGCGGATGGCAGTCCACGCTCACGTTATCCAGCACCCAGTCATACAGCGGGCGGTGATCCTCGAATTCCAGCGTGCAAATGGAATGGGTGATGCCTTCCATCGCATCGGAGATGCAATGCGTGTAATCGTACATCGGGTAGATGCACCACTTATCCCCGGTGCGGATGTGATGCGCACGACGAATGCGGTAGATCGCAGGGTCTCGCAGGTTGATGTTGGGGGATGCCATATCGATCTTGGCGCGCAGCACCATCGCCCCGTCGGCAAATTCGCCGTTTTTCATACGCGCGAACAAGTCCAGGTTCTCGGACACCGAACGGTCGCGAGACGGACTGTTGCGGCCGGCTTGAGTCAGCGTACCGCGATATTCGCGCATCTGCTCGGGGGTCAGGTCGTCCACATAGGCCAGTCCCTTGCTGATCAGCTCGACCGCAAATTCATACAGCGCATCGAAATAATCCGAAGCCCAGTGCACGGAGCCTTCCCACTGAAACCCCAGCCAGCGCACATCGTCCTCGATCGACTGCGCATATTCGAAGCTTTCCTTCTCAGGGTTGGTATCGTCAAAGCGCAGATTGCACTTGCCCTGATAGTCCTGTGCCAGCCCGAAATTAAGACAGATGGACTTGGCGTGCCCCACA
>JBAZCE010000066.1:0-11404 GCA_041671105.1 Gallionella sp. | reverse complement strand
GAATGCCAACTCCTGGCAGCGATTGACACTGGAAACCGAGATGCATCGTGCCCTGGAGCGAGGGGAATTCGTGCTGCACTATCAGCCAAAAATTGCGCTCGGTGATGGAAAAATCATCGGCATGGAGGCGTTGTTGCGCTGGCAAAGTCCTGAGCGTGGACTGGTAGCTCCTGATGAATTCATTCCAATATTGGAGAAAATGGGGCTGATCCTCCCTGTCGGTGCATGGGTGATCGACACGGCATGCGGACAAGCGGCAGCATGGCAAAAAGCCGGTCTGACTGCCGCTCACGTCGCCGTCAATCTGTCTGTTCTGCAACTTAAGCAACCCGATTTCGTCGATATGGTAAGGGATATCCTTGCGCGACATAACATTGACGGAGACGCAACAGTGCTGGAGCTGGAATTGACGGAGAGCCTGTTGATGAAGGATTTGGCCGGAACAACCCATGCGCTGAATGCGCTGCGGGAAATGGGCATAAGGTTCTCCATAGACGATTTCGGTACTGGCTATTCGTGCTTGAGTTATCTGAAACATCTGCCGGTTAACAGCCTGAAAATCGATCAGTCCTTTGTTCTCAATCTGCCTGAGAGCCGCGAGGATACAGCGATCGTGGATGCCGTCGTCGCGCTTGGGAAAGGGCTGGGGTTGAAGATAATCGCGGAAGGTGTGGAAACGCAGGAACAACTCAATTACTTGCAGAAAATAGGCTGCGACGAGGCGCAGGGCTTCCTCTTCAGTCGACCGGTACCTGCAGCCGAAATGACATTGCTGTTGCAGTGTCATGAAGTTAGCCTTTTGCCCTGCTGCTTCTGAGCTCGCTGAAACAGAAGGATATATGGCACTTGATAGACTGAAACAATTGAGTTGGATATATGACCTGAATCGAATGGGGCAGGTATCTGAAGATTCCGGGGATATTTCATCCGTTTATCAGCGCATTCTCGAACATATCGTATATGGTTTCGATGCGGACAGCGGATCGCTTGCCCTGCTCGATAAGGCCGGAAATCGACTGACTATCGTTGCAGGCATCGATCTGCCGATTGGCGTTGTAGGTAAATATATTGCCACGGGAGAGGGCGTGCTGGGATGGGTTGTGAAGGAAAATATGCCGTTGTTGCTCAATGGGGATGTATCCAGCGATACTCGTTTTCATCGTCATCGGGAAAGCCGAGATACCACGGCCAACACATCCGCGATGTGCTGGCCATTAAAGACTGATGAGCTGGCCATTGGCGGAATCGCCGTAAATCGTTCCGTCTGTGCGACGGTCAGCATGAATCGGGGGGCTGACAGACAGCCATTCACGGAAGCCGAACTTGAAACAGGCTCGGCTTTGCTGAATATGGTCAGTCTTGCATTGAGCAATATCCAGTTGAATATCCGACAAAGGCAGCGTCTGAGTGAGTTGCATCAACTCAACCTGCAACTCGAAGAAGCGCAAGGCCAACTGCTGCAAGCGGATAAAATGGCATCGGTAGGACAGCTGGCTGCAGGTGTGGCGCATGAAATCAACAATCCTATCGGTTATGTCCATTCCAATCTGGGTACGCTGGAAAAGTATGTGCAGAATATATTTGCGATGCTGGATCTTTATGAACAAGCTGAAAGTTCAATCGCCGACGCCGGTGTGCGTGAGCGACTTAAGACGGCAAGAGAAAAGCTGGATATCGTTTTTCTCAGGGCAGATTTGAGTTCTCTGATGAGCGAGTCGAAAAACGGCATTGTCAGGGTCAAACAGATAGTGCAGAACCTGAAAGATTTTTCTCATGCAGATGTTAACGACGAGTGGCAATTTGCCGACTTGCATGAAGGCATTGATAGTACGCTTAATATCGTCAACAACGAGATTAAGTACAAGGCCGACCTGGTCAAGGAATACGGTGATTTGCCGGAAGTTGAGTGTCTGTCCTTCCAGCTTAATCAGGTGTTCATGAATTTGCTGGTGAATGCGTCGCACGCTATTGAGGAGCGCGGTACGATAACTCTGCGCACAGGGCGGCAAGGTGATGAGGTTTGGGTGGAAATTGCCGATACGGGTAAGGGAATTCCACCGGAGAATATGAATAAGATATTTGATCCATTCTTTACCACCAAACCGATCGGTAAGGGAACAGGACTCGGCCTGTCGCTGTCATTCGGCATCGTGCAAAAACATCGCGGACGGATCGAGGTGCAGAGCGTCGTTGGCCGGGGCACGACCTTCCGGGTCTGGCTGCCAATCAGGCAGGGTGAGCCGACAGCGAGGGACAACTCATGAGCAGTTATTCAGAAGAGGGAGGTGCGTATGAATGAGATACGAGAACTGCGCATGTTCAAGGAGGCGCTGGATCAACACGCTATCGTCAGTATTGCCGATGTGAGCGGCAATATTACTTACGTGAACGACAAGTTCTGCCAGATCAGCAACTACGCGCGGGATGAACTGATAGGGCATAATCACCGGATGCTCAAGTCCTGTGTGCATGACGCGAATTTCTTTGACGACATGTGGTTAACCCTCTCCGGAGGACGTACGTGGCATGGTGAAATATGTAACCGCAAGAAGGATGGCGAACTTTACTGGGTTGAAACTACCATCGTGCCCGGCCTGGATGATGACGGCCTGCCCTGCCAATACATCTCAATGCGCACCGAAATTACCGGAATCAAGCAGGCAGAGGCGGCGCTTGTCCAAAGCATGGCGAATTTGGAAATGCGCGCCCAGGAAAGAACTGATGAACTGAAACAAGCGCATAACCAGTTGCTGCAATCTGACAAAATGGCATCGATCGGCCAGCTGGCTGCCGGTGTGGCACACGAGATCAATAATCCTATAGGCTATGTCCATTCCAATCTGGGCTCGCTGGAAAAATACGTGCAAAACACCTTCTCAATGCTCGACCTGTATGAGCAGGCTGAAAGTTCAATTACCGATGCCAGCCTGCGTGCCCAACTTAAAACGGCAAGGGAAAAACTGGATATCGTCTTTCTCAAGGAAGATCTGCGTGCCTTGATGGATGAGTCTAAAGATGGCATCACGCGGGTCAAGACTATTGTGCAGAGTTTGAAGGATTTCTCGCATGTGGATGCAAACGATGAATGGCACTACGCCGACCTGCACCAGGGGCTGGATAGCACGCTGAATATCGTCAACAACGAGATCAAGTACAAGGCCGATGTCGTCAAGGAGTATGGCAATCTACCCGATGTGGAGTGCCTGTCCTCGCAGATAAATCAGGTGTTCATGAATTTACTGGTGAATGCCGCGCATGCGATCGAAGAGCGCGGAGCGATCACCATTCGTAGCGGAGCGCAAGGCGATGAGGTTTGGGTGGAGATCGTCGATACCGGCAAGGGAATCGCTTCAGAACACATGAAGAAGATCTTCGATCCGTTTTTCACTACCAAGCCGATCGGCAAGGGGACCGGGCTGGGTTTGTCGCTGTCCTACGGCATTCTCCAGAAACACCATGGGCGAATCGAAGTGCAGAGCATCGTTGGTCGTGGTACAACTTTTCGCGTGTGTCTGCCCATCAAACAGCCGCGGAATGAGCATGCATGCACTAAGTAAGGCAAGATATGAATCGCTATTTGAAGGGTGGGAACGTACATGAGTGAGACGGTAACAACATCAGACATTCCGGCAACTGTACTGTTTGTCGACGACGAGGCAAGCATCCTGTCGTCTCTGAAAAGGCTGTTTCGTCCTTTTGGCTATCGTATCCTCACGGCAGAAAATGGTGCGCAGGGGTTGGAAGTTTTGGCGCAAGAGCGCGTTGATCTGGTGGTGTCCGATATGCGCATGCCGGGGATGAGCGGCGCGCAATTTCTTGAAAAAGTGCGGGAACGCTGGCCGGAGACGGTGCGCATTTTGTTGACTGGTTATGCCGAAATGAGTGCGACCATTGAAGCGATCAATAAGGGACAAATATATCGTTACGTGTCAAAACCATGGGAAGACAACGACATCACGTTGACCGTCAAGCATGCCTTGCAGCAGAAGAAGCTGGAGCGCGAGAAGCAGCGCCTGGAAGAGTTGACGTATAACCAGAACGAAGAACTGAAAGACCTGAATGCTCACCTGGAAGAAAAGGTATTGGCGCGTACCAACGCATTGAACCAGAGCATGCAATTACTCGATGTCGCCCACGAGAGGCTGAAGAAGAGTTTCATCACTTCGGTGCGCGTATTTTCCAACCTGATCGAGATGCGCAACCCGAGCAAGTCGGGGCATTCGCGCCGAGTCGCCGATCTTGCCCGCTTACTTGCGCAAAGCATGGGAATGAGTGCGGCGGAAGTACAGGATACCTTCATCGCCGGGCTGCTGCTCGATATTGGCAAGATCGGTCTGCCCGATCGTCTGCAGGACAAGCCGCTTTCAAACATGACCTTCGATGAGCGCGCTGAGGTGTTCAAGTATCCGGTCAAGGGCGAGATGGCATTGATGGCGCTGGAGCAACTGCAAGGTGCCGCAAAATTGATCCGCAGCCACCGCGAACGCTTCGATGGGGGCGGCTACCCTGAACATTTGTCCGGTCTGTCTATCCCGCTGGGGGCGCGCATCCTGTCTGTTGCCAAAGACTATGACACGGCCTTGATGGGAACCGATTTTGTCAGACCCTTGAATCAGGCACAAGCGTTGCTCATGCTCCAGGACGGAAAATCAAAATGTTATGATCCTGCGGTGCTGAATGCCTTCCTTGAGATACTGTGCAAAATCAGCTCAACGTCGAAAAATAGTTCAGAATCAATATTTCGTGCAGGACAGCTGAAGCCGGGCATGGTGCTTTCGCGAGATTTGATGAGTACTCACGGGGAGATGTTGTTGTCAAAAGGGCATGTGCTGGACGAAAACATCATTGATCAGATCAGGGGCTTCGATCGCATGAACGGTCATCCGCTCACAATCCATATCCAGACCTGAAGAATGGCGCATAACTACAGACCAACTAATCAGGCGAGATTTCATGGCTGAACTAGACGAAGCGACACGCAAATTGACCATCAAACTGGTCTATTATGGACCTGCCATGAGCGGCAAAACTACCAATCTGATTGGCCTGCATGATCTGCTGTCCCCTGACTTGAAGGGTGAACTTATGACGCTGGAAACGCAGAACGACAGGACGCTGTTCTTCGATCTTCTGCCGCTTGGTTTTCGCACGCCCACAGGATGGCTCGTTAAATTCAAGCTCTATACGGTTCCGGGACAAGTGGTGCATGATGCGACGCGCAAGGCTGTGCTGTCGCGTGCAGACGGTGTGGTGTTCGTGGCAGATTCGCAACGCTCGCAGGGGGTTAACAATGCCGAGTCATTTCAGAATCTGGAAGAGAACGTGCGCCGCGTCGGCCTGGATTTCGAGAGCTTGCCTCTGGTGGTGCAATTCAACAAACGTGACCTGCCCAATGTGCTGAGCGAGGAAGAGATACAAGCGCGCTGGTCTGCAGCACCCTGGCCGTTGGTGATGGCGTCGGCCCTGACGGGTTTCGGCGTGCGCGAAACATTCGTCAATCTGCTGGAAGCGGTCTATCCGGCCCTGGAAAAGCATTTCTCCTTGCATGAGACCCTGGGTACAGATGCACAGTCTTTTATCAACGCTGCAACAGGAGTGTCGCTTGGAAATCAAGGCTAGAGGATATGGCCGCACCTTGAGTCTGCGTGAATTGCTGTCCGGTGTCGTGCCGGCTAAATTGTCTGCTGCATTGACCGTATTGCTGGGCTCATCGGCACGGGTTATATCTGCCGATGGAAGCTGGGTGATGAGTGATACCCCCGCTCTGGCTGAAAACGCGAGACGGCTGCCGTTGTTCCATGACCTGGAAACCGCCGGCTACCTTGAAACAACTGCAACCGATGAGGGGCGTGTGCGTGCTGTCGTGATCATATTGGAATCGTTCATGCGCTCCGGGGCACGCTACTTCATGGCGTCAGAGATGCATATCGAAGTGGTGAAAACGGACTTTGAAGAATTGCAGCGCAAACATGAGGCATTGATGGTGTCGGAGGCGCGCTACAAGGCGCTGGCGGAGCATTTGGAAGAACGCGTCAAGGAGCAGGTGAACACCATCGAGTCCGCCCATCGTCAGCTTTATCAGGCGGAGAAGCTTGCTTCGGTCGGGCAACTGGCGGCAGGCGTGGCGCATGAGATCAACAACCCGATCGGTTTCATCCGCAGCAATCTGAGCACGGCGCAATCCTATGTGCATAAAATTCAGAGTGTGGCTAAACAGGTCAAGTCCGGTAAAGATGCCGCACTGGTCAATGCATGGCAGTCTGCCGATCTTGATTTTGTACTGGAAGATTTTCCGTCCCTGTTGCAGGAAAGTGTGGACGGTGCCGATCGCGTGTCACGCATCGTCAGCGATCTGAAAGGCTTCTCCAATGTGGATCAGGCAGAAGAAGAAATCGTCGATCTCAACGACAATATCCGCTCGGCCTGCAATGTGGCCGCCAACCAGCTCAACAGCCGTGCCGAGCTGAATCTTGCGTTGGGCGAGTTGCCAAAGCTAAACTGCAAATCCGGGCATCTGAGCCAAGTATTCCTCAATCTTTTGCTCAATGCGGCGCATGCGATGAGAGAACGCGGCGAGATCCATATTTGGAGTGGTGTCGAGCAGGGCCAGATCGTCATTCGTTTTAGAGATAACGGATGCGGCATATCGCCAGATGTTTTGCCGCGCATCTTCGATCCGTTCTTTACTACTAACGATGTGGGCTCAGGCACAGGATTGGGATTGACCGTGAGCCGCGACATCATTCTGGCGCATGGCGGAAGCATAGAGGTAGACAGTGAACTCAATACAGGCACTACCTTTACCATTCATTTACCCCTAGACCGGAAAAATACCTAGCATGGTCAGTTACGCATCCCTGTTCACCGGAGCCGCGCCCGTCGATAGTCCTTCAGCGGTAAATCTTCCTGTCAATACGGCTTATCGCATCCTGCTGGTGGACGACGAGCCGAATGTGCTCAAGGCGTTACAGCGTGTGTTCCGCCAGGAAAACTATGCGGTGGTCATGGTGTCCAGCGGCCAGGAGGCCTTGGCATTGCTGTGCAGTGAACCATTTCACCTGGTAATCTCCGATTACATGATGCCGGAGATGACGGGGGCTGAACTGCTCAAACAGGTCAAGGCGCTCAAGCCCGAGATCATCCGCATCATGCTGACGGGGCATGCCGACACGGGGGCGGTGATGGGCGCCATCAACGAAGGGGCCGTTTACAAGTTCATCCTCAAGCCGTGGAACGATGATGACTTGCGGGTGACCGTAGCGCTTGCGCTGGAACAATACGACCTGATCCGGAAGAACAAGACCTTGCAACAGGAGAATACGCAGAAATCGAAGGAGATCAGCGCGCTCGCCAAACTGACGGTCAGCAACCGCAGCCAACTGGCCATTATGCTCCACAAAAAAAACCTGTTGAACAGTCAGCAGGTGCAGGAACTGTACCGGCTGCAACAACAGAAAAAGGAACCTTTGATCAAGCTGCTGCTGGAGCGCGACTGGGTGTCCGAAAAAACCATACACGACATACTGCGCAAAGAGTTGCTGATAGATGAAGTCTCCCTGGCTGAATTTCAGATCGATTCGGCCATCGCCGCGCTGATCCCGCGCAGTTTCTGCGAGCGCCAACTGGTCGTGCCGTTACGGCTGGAAGGAAAACGTTTGCTGATGGCCTTGGCCGACCCGCTCGATATCGGGCTGCTCGACGACTTGCGCTTCGTCTCCGGGTTGGAGATACAGCCGGTCATCTCCAGTGTGGCCAACATCAGGGCCAAGCTGGCGGCGATGTACGGTGACGATATCGACTTCAAGGAACTGGAAACACTGGTCGCCAGTGCCGATCCCTATGAGGGCATCGAAGTCGTTATCGAGGAGGAAGACAACCAGTCGCTGGAAGAGTTGCTGCGCGACACCAACGAGCCGCCGGCGATCCGACTGGTCAACGCCGTGATCATTGAAGCGGTCAGGCTCGGCGCCAGCGACATTCATATCCAGCCGCGCACCAAGAGCGTGATGGTGCGATACCGAATCGACGGGGTGCTGGTAGACAAGATCCAGATTCCCTCTCAATTGCTTCAGTCGCTGGTATCTCGCCTGAAGGTGATGGCGGAGATGGACATCAGCGAACGGCGGCGACCGCAAGATGGGCGCATCACCGTCAAGACGCCGATGCGTATCGTAGACCTGCGCATTTCTACCTTGCCCACCATCAACGGCGAGAAGGTAGTGATGCGCATTCTCGACCGCAATTCGGCTATCGTCGGACTCGACAGGTTGGGTTTTTCCCCCGCCGATCTGCAAAAAATATTGAATATGGTGGAAAAGCCGCAGGGGCTTGTTTTGACCACGGGCCCCACCGGCAGCGGCAAAACAACTACACTCTACGCGCTGCTGCAGCACAACGCTTCGCCCACCAAGAATTACGTCACGATCGAAGACCCGGTGGAGTACTACATGGATCAGGCAGGCCAAGTGCTGATCAAGGAGAAGATCGGGCTGACCTTCCCGGTAGTGCTGCGCACCATCCTGCGCCAAGACCCGGACGTGATTCTGCTGGGCGAGATCCGCGATTTCGAGACGGCGGAAGTTGCGTTTCACGCGGCGCTGACTGGCCACCTGGTGTTCTCGACGCTGCACACCAACTCGGCAGTGGCCACGCTCTCCCGTCTGTTCGATCTTGGCTTGAAACCTTACGTCGTCGCGACCGCCCTGGAAGGCATCGTTGCACAGCGTTTGACCCGAAAAATATGCGAGCACTGTCGCGAGACAGATACCCCCTCTCCCGAACTGTTGGCAAGGATGGGGCCGCTATTCACACCGTCCACCATCACAGCCTTTAAAGGTCGTGGCTGCGAACACTGTAACGGCAGCGGTTACAAAGGACGAATCGGTTTGTATGAGGTGCTGGCTCTCAACGACCAGATGCGTCATCTTATCAACAGCGACGCCACTATCATGGACATCACCAATTACGCGCGGGAGATGGGAACATCGACACTGCTCGAAGATGGTCGCAACAAGGTCAATCAAGGCGTGACGACGCTGGACGAATTGTTGCGCGTGCTGGGGCCGCAATAATCAGGATGCGGGATGCGGGATTCAGGTTGTGAGGTGTTTTACTGGCAACCATAAGGCAAAGGTGGTGCCACGGCCCACCTCGCTCTGTACCTCGATCCGTCCGCGATGTTTTTGCATGATGCCGAATGACAGCGACAAGCCGAGTCCCGTTCCCTTGCCCACCGGCTTGGTGGTAAAAAACGGATCAAATATCTTTTTTATATTCTCCGGCGAAATCCCACTGCCGGTATCGGTAATCTGGACGAAAACCTCTTCTCCTTGAGTTCCTGTACGAATGGTAATCATCCCCTCCGTCTCGATGGCGTGCGCCGCGTTGACCAGCAGATTCATGAACACCTGATTGAGTTCGGAAGGCAAACACTCTACCTCGGGAAGGACACCGTACTCTTTTTTCACTTGGGCATGATATTTGATCTCGTTCCATACGATGCCTAGCGTGCTGTCCAGCCCGCTGTGCAAGTCCGCCCACTGCCATTCATCGGAACCCCCTGCATGCGAAAAGTCTTTCAGGTTTTGCACAATCTTTTTGACCCGCGTGATGCCATCTTTCGATTCATTCACCAGCGCCGGCACGTCTTGTCTGAGAAACGCCAGCTCCTTTTGTTGTTTTGTCTTGAGCACCTCGGCCAGGCTCGTCTCATGCATCGTCGTCTCGGCACGTTCATACACGTCGAGCATTTCGAAAATATCCTTGAGGTAGTGTTCCAGCGAACCCAAATTGGAATGAACGAAACCGATCGGATTGTTGATCTCATGCGCCACCCCTGCAGCCAGTTGGCCGATGGACGCCATTTTCTCGGATTGCACCAGATGGGCTTGGGCATCCTGCAATTGGCGGTTGATGTTCTCCAGTTCGACGTTGTAGTTGCGCAGCTCCGCTTCCATCGCTTTGCGCGCGGTAATGTCGCGCATCACGGTCGAAAAGAACTCGATGCCTCCCCGGTCATTTTTGTGCACCACAATCACCTGCAGCACCGGAATCTCCTTGCCAGACCGGGTGAGCAATGCCGTCTCGCCCGACCAGGTTCCCTGCGTCAGAGCCGTCGGCATACCTTCATCCCGCACGATGTCAGTCGCCCAGTCCGGGTGGTAATCGACAAAGCTGCAGGCACTGACATCCTCGGTCTCGCCTATCTCCAGAATCTTCCTGCCGGCATGGTTCAAATATAAAAAACGCCCGGCACTGTCCGCCATTCCAACTACATCCGGTGTTTCTTCCAGAATTGTGGCAAAACGCGAACGCGCTTCTTTCTCATGTTGAAATTCGGTGATGTCCTGAGTCGTGCCGATGGAGCGCAGCGGCTTGTTACTTGAATCGTAAAAGGTGTTGCAGCGCTCATGCCCCCACGTCACCCGGCCATCGGGAAACAGCAGTCGGTGAACGATGTCGTAAACGCTCTTTTCTTTAACGGATGTTGTATAGGCATGATTTACAAATTCCCGGTCGTCGGGATGGACAAGGGATAAAAAGGTCTCGTAGCGTACATCCCTGCACGCTGGATCGACCTCGAAGATGCGAAAATTCTCGGCTGACCATACCAGGTGATTTGCGATCAAATCCAGATCCCAGCTGCCCAGATGTGCCAGTTGTTGGGCTTCGTTGAGCATCTCCTTGTGCCGCCGCAGGGTGATATCAATGCGCTTGCGCTCAGCAATATCGCGTTCCAGCTCTAACTGTGTGTCCAGCAACTCGCGAGTGCGCTCCCGCACCCGCTGCTCCAGATCAATATTCATGGTGTGCAGCTGCGCCTGTTGGAGACGCATAGGTCGTAAAAACAGCCAGTAAAGCAGCGGACTGACAAGCGCTGCCAGAAGCAGGGGGTCGAGTACCTCATTTGGCAATACGCCGCCCAGCAGGGAGATCTTTTTGTCAAGCAACAGCATGATCAGGAACTCGACCGACAGGATTGCCAGCCCGATAATAATAACCGCCACCAGCGGGGAACGCGCGGTTCCGCGCGGTTCTATACTGTTTTTCATCGTCTATTCCTCAAGGCTCAGCCGCTAGCCGTTCAGCAGCGCGCTGGCCGCCGAATTGAGCCGTTCGATCTCCGCAAAGCAGGGTCTCAACGCTTCCCATTTCAAACCCAGCCTGTCCCATGCATTGCAGGACAGTTTTGGCACAGCATCATATCCGCTATTGCCGATATCGAGCGCATGGCACAATACATCGGCCACATGAACCAGATCCGCAAACGACTCCCCTGAGGGCCTGTGATGGTCGCGTATCGCCTGCTGGATGGATAGCGGAAATTTCCAGCGCTTTGCCACCTCGTGCCCGATCCATGCATGGTCTGCGCCGATGATTTCCTTTTCCACAGCGTTAAGCGCGC
>JBAZCE010000065.1:8719-11420 GCA_041671105.1 Gallionella sp. | reverse complement strand
CCAGCGTGCGCTGGATCTGGTGGCGCGCCGCCGAGGAGTCGTCGGCAAAAAACACTGTGCGATCCTTGCCCAGCGGCTTCACACTCTTGAACATCATTTCGTCCTCGTCGAAATGGCCGGTCTCGGACAGCACCTTTTCCACATCCAGCATCATCACCAGCCTGCCGTCTTTCAATTCGGTAATCGCCGTCACCAGCCCGCCCATTTCGGCGATCAGCATGGCGGGCGGAACGCGCATCGCCGACCAGTCCAGGCGCAGGATGTTGTCCACCCCCTTGACCAGGAAACCCTGGGTGCGCACGTTGTATTCTGTGACGATCATGATCTCGGCTTTGTCGTCGGTCTGGATGCCGGCATATTTCGCCAGGTCGATCACCGGCACCAGTGTGCCGCGCAGGCTGACCATGCCCTCCACCGCATCCGGCATCTCCGGCGCGCGTGTGATCTGCGGAATGCGCATCACCTCGCGCACCTTGAACACATTGATGCCGAAGGTCTCCTCGCGCCCGTTGCGCACATCCTTGCCGAGCGAGAACATCAGGATCTCCAGCTTGTTGGTTCCCGCCAGCTTGGTGCGTGCATCGATGTTTCTTAACAAATCCGACATTTCTTCTCCTCACTTGAGCAGCAGCCAAACGCCGCGCCGCTTCCGCCTGCTTTTTTAATTCATCGCACACTTGGTCAACGGATAACCGGCCTTGCGCAATTCGCCCGCCGATCTCGACAACTCGTCCATCGCCTGTTTGGCCGCATTGGCCGATTGGGCGTTATTGTCCACCAAACCATTGATCCGTTCCAGACTATTCGCCACGCCCTCGCCTGCAGCCGACTGCTCGCTGGACGCCGTGGCGATGTGCTCGATGCGCCCCGCGACGTTGACCGTGGCGCTCATAATCTCCTTCAGGCCCTCGCCGTTCTTGCGTATCAGCGCGATGCCGGTCTCCACCTCGGACACCGCTTCATGCATGGTTTTCACCGCCGCATCGGAAACCGCATTGATCTCGCCTATGGTGCTGGCGATGTCCTTGGTGCTGGCCGCGGTGCGTTCGGCCAGCTTGCGCACCTCGTCCGCGACCACCGCAAAGCCGCGCCCCTGCTCGCCCGCACGCGCCGCCTCGATCGCGGCGTTCAGCGCCAGCAGGTTGGTCTGCTCGGCGATCTCCTTGATCGCATTGGCGATCGTACCGATCTTCTCGATGGAGACTCCCAGATCGGAAATGGTCCGGCTCGACGTCTGCACGGTATCGGCCACCCGGCTGGTCGCCTGGATGCTTTGCTCCATATTGCCGTTGTTTTCCTCGACGATGCGCTGCATCGCCCGCGCATCCTTGAGGGAATCCGCCGCCATGTTCGCCACTTCGACGACCGATTGGCTGAACTGCTCCATCGTCGCCGCGATGGTTTGGATATGATCCTGTTCGATCAGCGCATTGGCCGCCACCCCGCCGACCTGCCCGTCCACATCCTGGATGCGACGCTGCATCATCGTGACCGGCGTGACGATCTCGTCCACCATGGTGCGCAGGTACGCCTGCATGGTCTGTATCTCGCACAGCAACTCGCCCATCTCGTCGTGGATGGAAATATCCAGTTCGGTGTCGAGATTGCCTTCCATGATGTTGCGGAACTCTCGCCCGACATCAGCCATCGGATTGCGGATGAACCGATCCACGCACCAGCCGATGAAGAAGAACAGGAACACCTGCAACGCGAGCTGCCCCAGAAGCACATTGAATTCCATCGCCTGGATGCGCGCGAAGTCCGGCTTGAGATCGACCAACACATCCGAGGCTCCGGTGACGCTGCCTTCCGGCATAACGTGACAAGTCGTGCAATCGGTGCCGTGGAAGTTCTTGCTTGCCAAATAAGGCGTGACGATGCGCATCACAGGATCTCCGACCGCATCCTTGGTGAACAGCACGCTGGGCTTCTTGCTTTCCATCACCTGACGCTGCACATCGTCCTTGATGCGCTCCTCCGGCAAGGCGCCGTATTGCTCGACCAGTTGCGGCGCGCGCACCACCGTGGCCGACTTGATGTTGCCGGATGCGGACACCTTCTCCAGCAACAGCTTGCGGGTCGCCACGTCGCCGATCTGCCCGGTCACCATCAGCATGTTGGAACTGTCGATGATCTGGTTGGCGATCTGCGCCCCCTTGTCTGCGGCCAGCCGCAATGCGTCTTCCTTCAGCGCATCGGTGATATAGAACTGCGCGACCGACAGGATCACCAGCAGCGGTATCTGGATCGCCGCCTGCAGCTTGCCCTTCATCGACCAGTTCTTGATCTTGAAACGCTCGTATTTCGAAACGATCTGCGCGCCCGACTGGTTCAGCTCGCGGTACAGCTTCTCGGCCTCGGCGACCTGCGCACGGGTCGGCGGCTTGCGGATGGAGACATAGCCGATGATCTTGTCGTCCTCGATCACCGGCGCGACGGTGGCGCGCACCCAGTAGTAATCGCCGTTCTTGCAGCGGTTCTTGACCATGCCGCGCCAGGGGCGCTCGGAGTTCAGGGTATCCCACAGCCACTTGAACGCCTGCGGCGGCATGTCCGGGTGGCGCACGATGTTGTGGTTCTTGCCGATCAACTCCTCGCGGCTAAAACCCGAGATATCGACGAACGCATCGTTGCAATAAGTGATGACTCCCTTGGTGTCGGTCTTGGACACCAGCACCGTACCGGCCGGAAACGGCACCTC
>JBAZCE010000065.1:0-8709 GCA_041671105.1 Gallionella sp. | reverse complement strand
TCGCTCTGTCAATGTCTGGCCGTGCCTCGTACGGGCACGGTACGCCGCACACTACACCTTGAACCGACTCACCGCCGCCTGCAAATCCCCGGCCAATTGCTCCAGGCGCTGTATCTCCTGGCTGTTCGACTCCACTGCTGCATGGTTCTCTTCGGACATCTGCGCGATCTTCTCGACGTTGCGCGCGATCTCGGTGCTGGCCAGGCCCTGCTCGGCCACCGACGAAGCGATGTCGCTGACACCGTGGCTGGACTGCGTGACCGCGGCGCTCGCCTCGTTCAGCACCGTCGATACCCGTTCGATATGCGCCTGCGTCGATTGCAGCGAACGCAGGCCGGCCTGCACCGTGGATTCGACATCGTTGGACTTCTGGTTCAGCGAACTGGTCACCTGATCGATCTCGTTGGCCGACTGCGCGGACTTCTCCGCCAGCTTGCGCACCTCGTCCGCCACCACCGCGAAACCGCGCCCCTGCTCGCCCGCGCGCGCAGCCTCGATCGCGGCATTCAGCGCCAGCAGATTGGTCTGCTCGGCGATATCCTTGACCTGCTGGGTCATGCCGGCGATAGCTCGCGTGCTGTCGACGAATTCCTTGACCGATGCGGCGATCTGGTTGACCGACTCCTGCACGTTGCGGATCTCGCCTATCATCTCGTCGACATTCCGGTTGCCCTGCTGGGTCTGCTCCAGGCTCAGCTCGGACAGCTTGCGCACGTCGTCGGTGTTCGCCGCGACCGAGTTGATGCTGACGGTGATCTCCTCGACCGCGGCCGCAGTGGCCGCGGCGGCTTCGCTCTGGGCCTGCGACCCCTCGGCGATCTGCTGCGAAGCGCTCGCGAGACCCAGGGCCGCATCGCCCACTTGCCTGGCCCTGCCCTGCACATTCGCGATCATGTCGCGCAACGCGACCTGCATCTGATAGGCGTTCGCCAGCAGGCTGCCCGCGACCGGGCGATGAGTCGGCTGCCGCGAGAAATCGCCGGAGGCCATGGTATTGACGATCTGGGCCACATCGCTCGGCTCAGCCCCCAGTTGCTGCATCACATTGCGTATGATGCCCATGCCGATAAGCACCACCACCCCGAGCACCGCCGCTCCCGCCACAAGCAGCGTGATTGTGGTCGCCTTGCTGGTCGTATCGAATGCCTCCTGAGCCTCCTGCGCCTCCACATCGAGGGACACCTTGATCTTGTTCATGCTGTCGAAGATTTTCGCGGCCTGCACATCCAGCTTGGCATCTACAGCGGAAATCGCCGCGGCATCGCCTTGCCCCGCACGCAACATCGGCAGCATTTCCTTTTCGTAGACATCGACGAGCTCGCCGTATGCCTGATGCGCAGCCTTGGCCAGATTCCGCTCCTCGTCGGTATCGACCATCTGTCCGACTTCCGTCAACTGCTCGCCCGCCTTTGCCTTTGCCGCAGCCCAATCCTTCTCGCTTTCGTCGAGGTTGCGATTGATGACGCTGTCGGCGACGATCTGATACATCTCCGCTCCGATGAAAGAGGCTGCAGTGATCTTCTCACCATCGACCGCGCGGTTGTGGGCCTCATGCTCCAGCCTGCCGAGCTCGCTCTGCCCATACCAGGACAACACAACCAGACCCAGCATGCTGATCGCAAACAATGCAATCAGCATGAATATCTTCTTTTTCATCGCCGTCTCTCTTTAAGCTTCAATACCTTCATCAACACAATCCGCCCCCCGCCCGTCGCGCGCGGGGACAAACGGACACCTTATACCTTGAACCGCCCCACCGTCTTGCTCAGATTTTCCGCGAGCAGCTCCATCGCCTTCACTTCCCCGACGGTGCGCCGGACCACCTCGTTGCTGCGGCTCGCCATCGCCGCGATCGCATCGATGTTCTGGGCGATCTCCTGGGTGGAGTCCCGCTGCTGGTTGATGGACACGGATATTTCCTCCAACCCCTGATTCACGCTGCCGACCGAGGCATTCGCCTCGACCAGCACGCCGGTCACCTCGCGCACATGCGCCTGACTGCTCTGCAACGCGCTCATGCCGCGCTGCATCGCCTTCTCCACCTGACCGGACTGCATGCCGAGCGACTGCGTCACCTCGTCGATCTCGTTGGCCGACTGCGCGGATTTCTCCGCCAGCTTGCGCACCTCGTCCGCCACCACCGCGAAACCGCGCCCCTGCTCGCCCGCCCGCGCCGCCTCGATCGCGGCATTGAGTGCCAGAAGATTGGTCTGCTCGGCGATGTCCTTCACCTGCTGGGTCATGCTGGTGATGCTCTGGGTGCTGCTGACGAATTCGTTCACCGCGGAAGCGATCTGGCTCACCGCGCTCTCGACGCGCTCCAGCTCCTGCACCATCTCATGCAGACTCTCCTGGCCGCGATTGGCGCGCTCCAAACTATCCGACGACAGCCGCGCCACACGTTCGGCCCCGTCGGCGACCTGACTGATGCTGGAGCTGACCTGCTCGACCGCGGCAGATGCGGAAAGCGCCGCATCATTCTGCTGCTGGGCGCCGAGTGCGAGCTGCTCGGCATCCCCCGCCAGCGAATGGGCGGCATCCGCCACGCGAGAGGCATGTCCCTCGACCTGGGCGACGATCACCTGGAAGCCGGCCGTCAGGTCGTTGAAGGCCTTCGCCGTCTTGCCGATCTCGTCCTGATTGTGCACGACCGCACGCTTGCCCAGATCCCCGTCGGCCTGCATGGCCTGCATCACTTGCTGCAATTCGCGTGTCGGGCGTATCACCAGATCGATCAGCCAGCCGATGCCGAACCACAGGAACACCTGCACACCCAGCTGTACACCCCACAACACGAGGTTCGCACGGCTCATCACCGCATATTCGTCGGTGAGGTCCACGGTGATGCTGGCCGCGCCGTTGACCGTCCCTTCCGGCACGGTGTGGCACATCAGGCAGTTGGTGCCGCGGAATTCCTGTTTGGCGATGAACGGCACCACGACCCGCAACGCGCGCACCCCGTTCTGGTCGACCAAAGTGGTCTGCTGCTGTCCGGACGACAGCGCCTTGCGGTCGAGTTCGTCGACCGGCTGTTCGGAAGGCATGCCCGCTCCATACTGGTCCTGCACCGCCTTGCCGCGGATCACGCGCAACTCGATCATGCGATCCGATGCGCCCATCTTCTTGACGTACATCGCACGCTGCTCGACATCGCTGATCAGACCGTTGAGCATCAACATGTTCAGGCCGTTCAACACACCGTCGGCGGAGACCACGGCCTTCTGTCGCGACTCTTCGAGCACATAGCGCTCGAAGGTCTCCAACGCCGAGCGCTGTCCGACCACCATGATGCCCAGCAACAGTAACTGGATGGGAACCTGCAACTTGTTCTTCAGCGAAAGCTTGCTCCACCAGTAGTTCATTCCGACCTCCCGAAACATGCAACATTGAGATGTAATATCGCTGCGCTTACTTTAACGGCTACGGCAACCGCCCCTTGCCACGAACAAACGAACAAACCCATGCCAATTCGCTGGTTATAAGCCATTCACGGGGAGGCCGGAACGCCGGACTGTGATCCCGCGCTTCCCTTGACCGCATCTTCCAGCCGCTCGCCGCCCTCGGCATCGACGACGCCGCCGTCGTGCTGCGCCGCCTCTTCGGCCTGCTTGTTCATCACGATCATGCTGATGCGGCGGTTCATCGGATTCAGCGGCTCCTCCTTGACGAACAGCACGGCGGAAGACAGCCCCACCACGCGCACGATCTTCTCCGCATCCATGCCGCCGCCAATCAGTTCGCGCCGCGAAGCGTTGGCGCGGTCGGCGGACAACTCCCAGTTGCTGTAGCCCTTGTTGCCGCCACCGTAGAGCGCGGCGTCGGTATGCCCGGACAGACTCACCTTGTTGGGCACCTCGTTCAGCATGCGTCCGATCTCGTGCAATATCTCTCTGGTGTAGGGCTCGAGCCGAGCGCTGCCCAGCTGAAACATCGGACGATTTTTCTCGTCGACGATCTGGATGCGCAACCCCTCGGTGGTCATGTCCAGCAGGATCTGGTTCTTGAACTTCTTCAGACTGGGATTGCTCTCGATCGCCTTCTCGATATTCTGCTTCAGCTGCTTGAGCTTCTCGACTTCCTTGATGCGCTCCATGCGCGCGATCTCTTTCTGCACATCTTCGATCTTGGCGACCTGCTTCGCATCCGCCAGCGACACCTGCCCCGCACTCTTGGTGATGTTGTCGCCGCCGCCCTTGATGATGCTGGTCGCATCGCCGGACCCCTCGCCGCCCAGCAGCGCCACCTTTAGCGGCGTCTTGAAGTACTCGGAGATGCCCTGCAGATCGCCCTTCGCCGTCGAGCCCAGCAGCCACATCAGCAGAAAGAACGCCATCATCGCGGTGACGAAGTCGGCATAGGCGATCTTCCACGCGCCGCCATGCGCCATGCCCGCCACCTTCTTGATGCGTTTGACGACGATGGGTTTTTTGTTCTTGTCCTGACTCATGCTTTAGACATCATCCAAAAAATACGGCGACGGACTCGTCGCCCGCCGCCGATCCAGATAGCACAGAAAAGAGATACGACAAAAACGGCGAACCGGAAACAGACGACACGCAATCTCCCTTAGCGCTTCTGTTTGACATGCTCTTCCAGTTCGAGGAATCCGGGCCTGTCCCTGGAGACCAGCACCTTGCGACCGAACTCCACCGCCATCGCCGGCGCATAACCGTTCAGGTTCGCCAGCAGCGTCACCTTGATCACGTTGAATATCCGCGTACTCTCGTCGGCCTTCTGCTCCAGCGTCGTCCCCAACGGGCCGACGAAGCCGTAAGCCAGCAGAATGCCCAGGAAGGTTCCCACCAGCGCGTGGGCGATCAAAATACCCAGCTCGGCAGGCGGGATGCCGACCGACTCCATCGTATGCACCACGCCCATCACCGCGGCGACGATACCGAAGGCGGGCATCGCATCGCCCAGCTTGGCGACGATATGCGAAGGCGCCAGCGCCTCGTGATGGTGCGTCTCGATCTCCACGTCCATCAGGTTTTCGATTTCCATCGCATTGAGGTTGCCGCTGACCATGACGCGCAGGTAATCGGTCATGAATTCGACGACATGGTGATCGGAAGCGATTCTGGGATACTTGGCGAATATCTGGCTTTCCGCGGGGCTCTCGACGTCATTCTCGATGGACATCAAGCCTTCCTTGCGCACCTTGTTGAGCAACTCGTACAACAACGCCAGCAACTCCATGTAGACGGCCTTGTTGTATTTCGCGCCCGCAAAGACTTTGGGGAGCGCTCCGATCGTCGCCTTGATCGACTCCATGGTATTGCCGACCAGGAACGCACCGACCGCAGCGCCGCCGATCATCAGCAGTTCGACGGGCTGGAACAGCGCCCCCATGTGTCCGCCGGCAAGCGCAAAGCCGCCGAACACCGAGCCCGCGACCACCAAATAACCGATTATGACCAACATAACTGCGCCCCCTGTTTGCCCGCAACATCACCAGCAATATCGACATATCTCCCGACGCATTCTAAAGCAATTCTGCGCCGTCAGGGGCTACAACCGGGGTTTAAACAGCTCGCTCTATGACATCCAGAGCGGCCTGCCTGGCCGCTCTGGTTTTCCCGGCGCGTGCCGGAGGATGACAAATGCCGCACACATAGTTGTCGCACAGCTCATTGATATGCGTAACGAAATAACCGCCGCATTCCTTGCAGGGCGAGAGCTGCATCATCCCGGCCTTGAAGAAACGGATCAGGAACCACGCACGGGTGATGCTGAGAATGGGATCGGAATCTTCGATACCCTGCATCTGGTCGAGATACAGGCGATAGGAAGAGATCAGCGCCTGCACGCCCTCGACGCCGGCATGCATGACCAGGAAGCGATAGATATCCATGAACAACGAGGCATGAATATTGGGCTGCCAACTCATGAACCAGTCGGTGGAATAGGGCAGCATCCCCTTTGACGGCGATTCGCCCTTGACCTCCTTGTAGAGGCGCAGCAGGCGCTCGCGGCTCAGCGAGGTCTCCTCCTGCAGCAACTGGAGACGCGCCCCAAGCTCGATCAGATCGATCGCGACCTGAACCTGCTTGGCCTCGCCTGCTACGGTTTTGGCAGCCGGATCGCCCGCCCTGTTATGCGAGTTCTTCAACGGGTTGCCCCGACATCAGAATCGCCGCGTGAGCACGCGACATCATGCGATCCCTGCTGTAATCGCTGACCATATTGAGCAGCAGCGTCTCATCGAAACGGAAGCGGCACAGCAACATGTTAGAGGCAGCCATCTTAACCACCTGCGCAGGCGACAGACCGGCGAGCACATCCACCAGATCCTGACTGAGGCCCAGACGAAAGATCGCAGCAGCCCTGTCTTCCTTGATCATCTGCTGCGCCAGCATCAGATAAGTCAGATTGAGATCGCGGACACCCTCTTGCAATTGCGTGCTGTTCATATAGCCCCCTTGTAAGCCCCTGCAGGCGGATAACCCGCCAATCGCGTCACCGTCGGCGACACGTTCGTTGCGAACGCGCACTACCTATTTATGACGTCTCGATTATTGCTAATCAGGAGCTTGCGGATAATTGGACGAGAGCCAATTTTCATGTAGGACTACAGACTCGGGGATGTAGGATTTCTTCCTACACGACGCCCATTTCATTTCGGACAAGGCGGCCGGATGCGAAGCCTTACTTACCGACCACAACCCGGTTGCGCCCGGCTTCCTTGGCCGCATACAGACAGGCATCGGCGCGAGCCAGCAAGGCGTCCACCGACCCCATGTCGGAACGCCGCTCCGCCACGCCGACGCTGATGGTCAGCGCAAAGCCGCGCCCCCGGTGATCCAGTTCGGCCACCTTCTGCCGCAGGCGCTCCGCGCACTGCGCGGCCGCCTTGAGGTCGGTGTCCGGGCAGATCACCACGAACTCCTCCCCGCCATAACGGCACACCAGATCCTGGGTGCGCGCCGAATGACGCAGCGCCTGGGCCACGCTCTTCAACACTTCGTCTCCGGCCTGATGCCCCAGCTTGTCGTTGATCGCCTTGAAGTGATCTATATCGACCATCATGCACGACAGCATGCGTTCGCCGCGCTGGGCCAGCGCCCACTCCTGCTCGAGACGCTCCACCGCAGAACGGCGGTTGGGCAGCTCGGTCAGCGCATCGGTCAGCGCCAGCCGCTGCAGGCGCTCGTTCGATGCCGCCAAGTCCCGCGAGAAGCGCAACAGCTGTTCGCGATCGTAGGCCAACTCTTCCTGCAGCTGCACCACCCGCTGGGCGGCGCGCAATCGCGCAAAGAACACCCGCTGCGAAACCGGCTTGACCAGATAATCGTCCGCACCCGCCTCGAATGCCTCCACCAGACTATCGGCAGTCTCCTTGCCCGTCAGGATGAACACATACACATCGCGGCGCTCCGGACTCTCGCGCAACTTGCGGCACAACGTCACGCCATCCATCACCGGCAGGTTCCAGCCGGTGATCACCAGTTGCGGACGTTCCGCCTCGACCGCCTGCAGCGCCTCGGCACCGTTGCGCGCGGTCAGCACCTCGTGCCCTGCGGCCTTGAGCATCGCCTCCAGCAACACCAGCATCGCCCGGTCATCCTCGACGACCAGCACGCGCATCTTGTAATGGTCGCGACCGACATCTATCCATTGCGGCACATCGACCGCTACGTCGGGCACATCCTGCTGGCTCAGCATCTCCCCGAACGGCGGGATATGCACCATCTTCATGCCCAGCAGCTCCAGCCAATCCAGCCAGTCCTGTATGCAGGCATCGCCGATCTCGACCAACTGATCGCCCTCCACCGCCACCCGCGCGGCGGACAACCTCAACTTGGCCACCAGCCCGCCGCGCTCGTCCGGCTTGGCCAGACAGGCATCCGCAAGTTGCGACGCGACATGCAACAGGTGCATCAATCGCCACTCGCGCGAACCTTCCACCAGGCTGCTGTGCTCGGGCAACAGGTAATCATGCGCCAGCGTCTGGAACACCTTGGGAAAGCTCATGTCGGCGAGGATGGCGCTGCTCAACTCGGCTTCGTCGCAGCCGAGCCGGTCCTGCTCCTGCCGATGCAGCTCATCCAGCGGCATCTCACCAACCCGAGCCATCAGCTTGCCGTACTCGTCAGGGAATGCCGTGGCGAGGGCCAGCCGCCCGATACTGCCGAGCAGGCCCAGCACGAATATCTCTTCGGGAACCCCCAGCCGCGCCCGCGCCACCAGGTGTTTCGCGGCGATGCCGGTCAGCAGGGAGTGCGCCCAGAAATGCTGGTAATCGAACTGTTTGCAGGGGCCGTTGCGGTAATCCACGATCAGCGCGATGCCCAGCACCAGCTGGCGCAGCGCGCGCGCACCGAGAACCGTCACCGCATCCGAGACCGTCGCGATCGGACGCGAAGGATTGGACAGCAGCACGTTCGCCGCCTTGAGCACTCGCGCGCTCAGCGCGGGATCGGCGCTGACCATCCGGGCTATCTCATGATTCGAGACATCCTCCCGCTGCGTCAGGTTAATCACCTCCAGCGCCACACCTTTCGGCGTAGGCAGCCGGTCGGCGACCTTCAAGCGCATCAATGTCGAGTTTTCAACGGCAGTCATCCCACAGCTCCCCCTTTTTTGGGGCAGTCTACCGCAACGGCGCGCGATTTCCCATCAGCCATCGGCGGATATTAGACCCACGGACGACAAAAAACCCGCATGCGTAAACATGCGGGCTTTTTGTCTGCCCGTGCGACCGGGCTGGAA
>JBAZCE010000064.1:11181-11514 GCA_041671105.1 Gallionella sp. | reverse complement strand
TGATGTGCAGCACTGGCGGGCGCGTTCCTGCGCTGTGCTCACCGGTATCAATACGATACTGGCGGACGATGCGCAATTGAATGTGCGCGAGATCGAATGTGTGCGCCAGCCGCAGCGCGTGGTGCTGGACAGTCAGTTGCGCATGCCGCTCAACGCGCGCATCCTGCATTTGCTCCCCTCGCCCGCAGGCGGGAGAGGGGATGGGGGAGAGGGTGGTGTGCTGATTTACAGTGCAGTGCATGATCAGCAGAAAATCAGCCGTCTGACGGATGCAGGTGCGACGGTGGTCATTCTGCCGGATGATGGCGGGCAGGTGGATTTGCAAGCTATGTT
>JBAZCE010000064.1:0-11171 GCA_041671105.1 Gallionella sp. | reverse complement strand
CTGCTTTATATGGCGCCGCAGTTGCTGGGTGATATGGCGCGCGGCATGGCAAATCTGGGCGAACTGACAAGTCTCGATCAGCGCGTCGATCTGCTGTGGCGGGATGTGCGTCAGGTCGGGCGCGACTTGCGCATACTGGCATCGGTGAGCAAAAATAATTGTCATTCCGGCGGAGGCTGGAATGACGGTATAAAAGGGGGTTAAACGTGTTTAGTGGAATCATTGCAGATGTCGGCATCATCAAGAGTGCGGAAGATCGCGAGGGCGGCTTGCGCCTGACGGTTGAGGGCGAGGTGATGGACATGAACGACGTGCAGATCGGCGACAGCATCGCGGTGAACGGCGTGTGTCTGACCGCAGTGAAGCTGGACGGGCGGGCCTTCACGGTAGACGTGTCGCGCGAGACGTTAAACTGTACGGTCGGCCTGGAGCAGCAGGGTCGTCACGTCAACCTGGAAAAGGCGCTGCGCCTGTCCGACCGTCTGGGCGGGCATCTGGTCAGCGGTCATGTGGACGGCGTGGGCGAGGTCGTCGCATTTAACGATATCGGCGAGAGCTGGCGTCTGGTGGTGCGCGCGCCGCAGCAACTTGCCAGGTTTATCGCGGTGAAAGGCTCGATCACCATCAACGGCGTGAGTCTTACCGTGAATCAGGTCTCAGGTTCTGAGTTCGAGGTGAATCTGATCCCGCACACGCTGGAGGTGACGACACTGAATGAACTGAAGGCCGGATCAAAGGTGAATCTGGAGATCGACCTGATTGCCCGCTATGTCGAGCGTATGCTGACGGCAGACAAGGATTAAATTATTGAGTTGGCTGCTCTGATCCCTTGTTTGATTCGTACGATGTGATGATTGCGCCGTGCACTTGTTTCTAAGTGGTTGATTTGTAGTTGCTTATAAGTAATGACGATTTACTATCTTCCCGGTACGCTCGGCTTAACCTGCTGCATTAACCGGTAATTTGTCTGTAACGGATTGTAAGCGGGATGAGTAGTCTGCATAAATGGTAGAATCGCGTATCTTTGGGCGGCGTGTGCAACGCGCGTTGAGCCGCCCGGCCATTTTAAAGGTTACGCATGACTGATATCGCACCAATCCAGGAAATCATCGAAGAAATCCGCAAAGGCAACATGGTGGTTCTTGTGGATGAAGAAGATCGCGAAAACGAGGGCGATCTGGTCTTCGCCGCTGAATTTGCCACGCCCGAAAAAATCAACTTCATGGCTAAACACGGTCGCGGCCTGATTTGTCTGACGCTGACCGAAGCGCATTGCCGGCAGATCAACCTGCCTTTGATGGTGCAGGAAAACGGGCTGCAGCTTGCAACCAATTTTACGATGTCGATCGAGGCTGCAACGGGCGTCACCACCGGTATTTCGGCAGGGGATCGCGCACGCACCGTGCTTGCCGCAGCGGACAAAAACGCAAAGCCTGCCGACATCGTGCAGCCGGGGCATATCTTCCCGCTGCGCGCGCAAAACGGCGGCGTGCTGGTTCGCGCCGGACACACCGAGGCAGGTTGCGATCTGGCTCATATGGCCGGACTGACACCGGCGTCCGTGATCTGCGAGATACTCAAGGACGACGGCGAGATGGCGCGTCTGCCTGATCTGATCGAATACGCCAGGCTGCACGGGCTCAAGATCGGTACGATCGCCGATCTGATCCAGCATCGCAGCCAGCATGAAAAACTGGTCGAACGCGTTGCTATCCGCCGCATCATGACCGCCTACGGTGAATTCGATCTGGCGACCTATGTGGATAAGACCACTCAGCGCACGCATCTGGCGCTGGTGAAGGGTGAGATCAAACCGGAAAACGAAACGCTGGTGCGCGTGCATGAGCCGCTGTCGGTGATGGATTTCATCGAGCAGAAATTGCCGGGGCATTCAACCAGCGTGCACGATGCGATGCAGAAAATCGCAGAGGCGGATGCCGGTGTGCTGGTGCTGCTGCATCGGGGCGAAACGCCGCAGGATTTGCTCGCGCGGGCGACGCTGGATGCCGGGCAACACGCGCAATGGGATACGCGCAGTTACGGCATCGGCGCACAGATTTTGCGTGATCTGAGGGTAGGTAAGATGCGTCTGCTGGCGACGCCGCACAAGATGCCGAGCATGGCAGGTTTTGGACTGGAAGTGACAGGCTACGCCAGCCACGAATAAAAAGCTGTCCACGAAAAACACGAAACACACGAAATA
This sequence comes from Gallionella sp., assembly GCA_041671105.1. Lineage (GTDB taxonomy): Bacteria > Pseudomonadota > Gammaproteobacteria > Burkholderiales > Gallionellaceae > Gallionella. Next base: position 8,968 of record JBAZCE010000064.1, on the reverse strand, counting down.
TTCAAAGCAAAGCAGAATCGCTATAAAATTAGTTATGTTAATCAACATGATAGGTTTTATTAATTGTCTGTTAAATTGGTGACAAATCAAGTTGAGGTGTGTGCTTGATTTGTTCGTGAATTTCGTGTCTTTGCGAGTTGTTGGTGTTAGCCAACATACCTGCAAGAATCGATTCGTGGATGGATTGCAGTATTTAGAATTAAAGGAGCAGGAAAATGAAAGAAATCGAAAAGAACCTGGATGGCAAGGGGCTGCGCATCGGTATCGTGCAAAGCCGTTTCAATCCTGAAGTGTGCGAAGGTCTGTTGGGATCTTGCCGTACCAAACTGGTGCAACTGGGCGTAGCCGAGGATGACATCACGCTGGCGACTGTGCCGGGCGCGCTGGAAATTCCGCTGGTGCTGTTGCACATGGCCGATAGCGAAAAATACGATGCCCTGATTGCGCTGGGTGCAGTGATACGCGGCGATACCTATCATTTTGAGGTGGTGTCGAATGAATCCGCGCGCGGTGTGGGAGATGTGCAGCTGGCGTGCGGCGTGCCGATTGCCAATGCGATTCTCACCACCGACAACGACGATCAGGCGCTGGCGCGTGTCAGTGTGAAGGGCGCTGAAGTAGCAGAAGCTGCGATTGAAATGGCCAATTTGTTGCGGGATATGGCATGAGTACGGATGCCGCTAAAAGCAGCCAGTACAAGAGTCCGCGCCATCGTGCGCGGGAGCTGGCGATGCAGGGCGTATACCAGTGGCGTGTGTCGGGCTCGAATGCGTCCGATATCGAAAACCACATGCACGGCGAAAAAAATCTGGGACGTTACGACAAGCCCATGTTCTCCAGGTTGCTGTGCGGGGTGATAGCCCAGCACGAAGAGCTTGAAGTTTTGCTGAGGCCTCATCTGGATCGTGCGCTGGATGAACTGAGTACGGTGGAATTTGCGGTGCTGTTGCTGGCCGCTTTTGAGCTGTCCCAGCAGCCGGACGTGCCTTATAAAGTCGTCATCAACGAGGCCGTCGAGTTGGCCAAGACTTTCGGCGGGACTGACGGTCACAAATATGTGAACGGCGTGTTGGATAAGCTGGCTCCCAAGGTTCGCGCGGTTGAATTTGCGAACAACAAACGTTAGTTGTTAGACGCTAGACGTTAGTAAATGCCGCAAGGGCATTCCCACAAAACATGTCGTGCAAGCACTCGTGTTTTTGAATGAAAGCCGCGAAGCGACAGCATCAACTAATAGCTAGCGACTAGCATCGAACGACTGTCTTTATGTCTGAATTCGATCTGATCCGGCGTCACTTCACCCGTCCGACACCCAATGCCTTGTTGGGTGTGGGGGACGATGCCGCCTTGCTGCAGGTGAGTCCGGGTATGGTGCTGGCGGTGTCAAGCGATATGCTGGTGTGCGGTACGCACTTCTTCGCCGATGCCGATCCCTATATGCTGGGACACAAGACGCTGGCGGTGAATCTATCCGATCTGGCCGCGATGGGCGCGGTTCCGTGCTGGGCCACGCTGGCAATCGCAATGCCGGAAGCCGATGAAGCCTGGCTCGAAAAATTCAGTGCGGGATTCTTCGCATTGGCGAGCTGCTTTGGTGTTGACCTGGTCGGCGGCGATACCACGCGGGGGCCGCTCAATCTCTGTGTGACGATCTTCGGCGAGGTGCCGGCCGATCTTGCGCTGCGTCGCAGCGGCGCCCGCGTCGGCGATGAAATTTGGGTGTCGGGGCAGCTGGGCGATGCGGCTCTGGCGCTGGCTCATTTGCAGGGGCGAGTTGCCTTGTCCGGGGATGAGTTCGCAGCCTGCTCGCCTGCATTGCATCAGCCTCAGCCGCGCGTCGCGCTGGGACAGGCGCTGCGCGGTATTGCCTGCAGTGCGATCGATATATCCGATGGCCTTTTGGCCGATCTGGGGCACATACTCGACGCCTCGAATGCGGGTGCCGAGATCGATTTTTCGCTGTTGCCCGTATCGGCGACGTTGCGTCGCTATCTTCCGGCGCAGAAAGCCTGCGTACTGGCAGGGGGCGATGATTACGAGTTGTGTTTTACCGCAGCGGCTGCGCGCCATGCGGATGTTCTGCGTATAAGCGAGTCGACGGGTTTGCCGTTGACCCGTGTGGGCAGCATCGTTGCCGGCCGGGGTTGCAGGGTTCACGATGCGGCGGGCAATCCGATTAATCTTCAGAGCAGCGGCTATGACCATTTCCAATGAGTTGCACGATTCCGAGTTGAAGATTAAACCTGACTGGAAATTTCTGTTCAGTCATCCGGCGCATTTTTTGTCGTTCGGTTTCGGCAGCGGACTGGCACGCAAGGCGCCCGGCACCTTCGGTACGCTGGTCGCTTTTCCGATGTACTGGTATATGGCGCCGCGCCTGTCCGATGCGGTGTTTTTGTTCATGCTGTTCGTGGCCTTTGCCGTCGGGATTTGGGCGTGCGAGATCACGGGGCGTGCGCTGGGTGCAGCCGACTATGGCGGCATGGTATGGGATGAGATCGTCGCGATGTTGCTGGTGCTGTTCTTTACCCCGCCGGGCTGGTACTGGTCGCTGCTTGCCTTCGCCCTGTTTCGTTTTTTCGACATCGTCAAACCGCCTCCGATACGCCACTTCGACAGCAACTGGCACGGAGGACTGGGCGTGATGTTCGATGATCTGCTGGCGGCCGGTTATGCACTGCTGTGCATCGCGGCGATCAAAAGCGTATTGCTTTGAATCTAAAAAACTCAGTTGTCCACGAAATGCACAAAAAACACTAACAAATTCAAACTCTTACTCATGTCTTGTTTCTCAATAATTTGGTGATCCATAAAACCAACCTAAGGTTTTATCTATTTCGTGAATTTCGTGTTTTTCGTGGATGAAAAGCTTTTTCAAGATTGAACGCTAGGCGGTCGTGTCTATCTTCTGACCGAGCCGGCTGTCAGGCGAAAAGCTGCCGGCGTCCGCTGAGGCTTTCGTTTCGCCGTCCTTTTTAGCGGGTCTGCCCCGCCCCTGGTTGGATTTTCGTCCGTACAGCCTGCTTTCGATGTATCTGACACAGCCGATGAGATTCATGATGTTCTCCCGTGTTGCTTATATTATCGGCAAGTTCCTTGATTTTATTAGGTTAATCCTGAATCCCCGGTTAACTTTGCTGTTTGTGGGGCGAGCTCGTTTTTGTGGGAATGCTGTGAAAAATAAGTAAAATCAAGCTATTACGCTGTTATGTGTGCGGCGCGCCCGTTTGCAAACGGTTTCGGCACCAGAACGGTTTGATAAAACGTCACCATTTTTTCGGCCTGACGGGTGGAAGACCAGCTCTGCGTGTACTTTCTCCCCGCGTCACCGATCGATTTGCGCGCCGCGGCATCGCCCAGCATTCTGACAATTTTACCGGAGAAGTCGGCGACGTCTTCCTTTGCGATCCATACCCCCATACCCTCCTGCAGGACGTCAATCGTGCCCAGTTCCGCGGTTGATACCACAGGTGTTCCCTGCGCCATGGCTTCGAGCAACACCAGCCCCTGTGTTTCGGTACGCGATGCGAAGACGAAGATGTCTGCCGCGCTGTAACAGCTGTTCAATTCAGTATTGCGATCCAGATAGCCGATGAACATCACGTTGTTGCTCAGCCCTGTCTCATCCACTTCTTTTTCAAGAAACTTCCGTGCCGGCCCTTCACCTGCGATCACCAGCAGGATATCGGGAATTTGCTCTTTGACCCGATGCAGCACCGTCAGCAGGAAATCGATGTTTTTCTCGTGCGCGACTCGACCCAGGAAAAGCAACACGGGTCTGTCCTGCGTAATGCCGTATTTTTCGCGAAAAGCGGCGCGGTTACCTTGTAGAAAACTCTCAGGTTTGATGCCGGTCGCGATGATTTCTGCGGGAGTGGTAATTCCGTAGTTTTTCAGCACTTCCGCCATCGGGCGGGAAGGGATAACCATGCCGTCCAGACTGTTGCCCTGATGACGTGAAAAGCGCTGGGCGATCATTCGCATCAGTTTTCTGGGGACGAGCGGGATGTAGTGATAAAGGTATTCTTCGAAGAAGGTATGGTAGGTTTCCACGCAGGGTATGCCCAGCAGCTTCGACAGTTTTGTCCCCAGATAGTGCGCAACGAAAGGCGTCTGTATGTGGATGATGTCGTATTGTTCGTCGCGCAATCTGTCTAGTTGCTGCATCACGGCGCTGTAGCTCATGAAGCGGTCTTCAGGGTCCAGCGGGACGCTTTTTGCCGGTATGCGCACGATATCGGATTCATCCGCGCTCAAAATCCCGTAATCCGGCGCGATCAGGTGCGTTATATGTCCCAGTGCGCGCAGTTCATGGCGAAAGGTGGCGATCGAAGTTGAGACGCCGTTGACCCGCGGAAAGTAGACGTCGGAGATGAACAGAATTTTCATGGCTATCCTTCGATTGGTTTGGAAAGTTCAGGAAGGCTGTCGGTATGGCCGTTCCAGCGTATCAGTTCCATGCGACCGTCCAGATGTTCGACGATGGCGGTGCAGCTATCCACCCAGTCGCCGCAGTTAATGTAGGTCAGCCCTTCGACTTCCTTGATCATAGGCCAATGGATGTGACCGCAAATCGCGCCGTCGAGGCCCTGTTCCCGTGCATGGCGGATCACGGATTCCTCGAAATTGAAAATGAAATTCAGCGCAGTCTTGACCCGGCGTTTGGCGAAACCCGCCAGTGACCAGTAGCCGGGACGTTTGAGTCTGCGCCTCAACCAGGATAGGTAAATATTCAGTCTGACCAACAGGTTGTATGCGATATCCCCGAGGACGGCGACCCACTTATGATGGCGCGTGACCTGATCGAATTCGTCGCCGTGCAGCAGCAGATAGCGACGACCGTCGTTTGCAATGTGGATGTGTTCGGACACGACCATCACGTCGCCGAATGAGGTGCCTATGTATTCGCGCATCGCCTCGTCATGGTTGCCGGGGATGAAGAAGACTTTTTCGCCGTGACGGGCGCGGCGCAGCAGTTTCTGTACAAAGGTGTTCTGCTCTGGCGTCCAATGTATCCCGCCGCGACTCATCGCCCAGAGATCGACGATGTCGCCGAGCAGGAACAGATGTTCCGATGAGTAGGCTTTGAGGAATTCCAGTAATTGATCAGCCTGGCACGCCTTGGTGCCCAGGTGTATATCCGAGAGGAAGATCGAGCGAACTGTAGTCATGCCTCAGCATGGCAGGTGTGTGTTGCTCGCCCGTTACAGTTTTGTTTTGAAAATGTGAATCTGTGGATGGGGCTGAAATCACGCAACGGTTAAAACCGGCGATTTGCCAGCGTTAACCGTTGTTTTTGGGTTTAACCTGCCAGTCCCACATAGACATTCTGCACGTCGTCGTCCGCGTCGATCGCTTCCAGGAACGCCTCGACTTCTTCGCGCTCCGCATCGGTCAGCGTCACCGGGTTTTTCGGACGATAGCCCAGCAGGGCCGACTGCACCGTAAAACCGAAATTCGGCAAGGCGCGGCACACTGCATCCAGATCGGTAGGTTCGGTCAGAAACAGCGTTGCGCCCTCGTCGCCTGGCTCGAAATCCTGAGCGCCCGCCTCGATGGCGGCGAGTTCCGCATCCGCATCCTTTGCATTCGGACTCGCCTCTATCATGCCTAGATAGTCGAAATCCCATGAGACGGAACCCGATGCGCCCAGCTGTCCCTTGCGGAACAATACGCGTATGTTCGGATAAGTGCGGTTGGCGTTGTCGGTCAGGCATTCGACGATCACCGGCACCCGGTGCGGCGCAAATCCTTCGTAAGTCAGGCGCTCAAGACTCATTCCTTCGTCGAGCAGGCCTGCGCCCTTCTTGATCGCGCGCTCCAGCGTCTCTTTCGGCATGGAGACCTTCTTGGCCTGTTCGACCACCAGTCGCAGACGCGGATTCATGTCTGGATCGGCTCCGGCGCGCGCGGCGACCATGATTTCCTTGGACAGCTTTCCGAAAACGCGTCCCTTTGCGTTGGCTGCTACTTCTTTATGTCTGGCTTTCCACTGTGCGCCCATGTCTGCTCTCTTTTGGTATGGTGTATATAATTCTCAGCCCGCATCTTGCCTCAACTGCAGGCGATGATCAATCGTCACAAGTTAGCCGCGATGGTTTTAAACTAGTCGGTGGACGTGGCGACCTGCTAAAATAAGCGTCTTTCACGTCATAGCTGAACACCGATGCAACCTATATCAGAATCAATGACCGCGATCGAACGACGCGCAAGCGCAGGTCTGGCGGGCATCTACGGCCTGCGCATGTTGGGGCTGTTCATTATTTTGCCGATTTTCGCGCTGTATGCGGAAAAGTTGCCGGGCGGGGAGAGCCATTTGTTGATGGGAATCGCGCTCGGTGCCTACGGTCTGACGCAGGCCGTGCTGCAAATTCCGGCCGGCTGGATGTCGGATCGCTACGGGCGCAAGCCTATCATTTACGGCGGCTTGGTGGTGTTTGCGCTGGGCAGTTTTATCGCCGCCTCTGCCGACAACATCTACTGGGTGATCGCAGGTCGTGCGATTCAGGGCGCGGGTGCGATCAACGCGGCCGTGATGGCGCTCACCGCCGACCTGACACGCGAGGAGCATCGCACCAAGGCGATGGCGATGATAGGTATGACCATCGGTATCACCTTTTCGGTATCTCTTATTTTGTCGCCGATGCTTAACGGCGTGCTGGGCGTGCCGGGCATCTTCGCGCTGACCGGCGTGCTGGCACTGCTTGCGCTGGGTATCGTGCGCTTCGTGATTCCGAATCCAGCGATCACGCGCTTTCACAGCGACACGGAGGCTTCCGGTAGCAAGTTCGCCGAGGTGTTGAAAAATCGCGACTTGCTGCGTCTGGATTTCGGCATCTTCACGCTGCATGCAATTTTGATGTCGGTGTTCATGCAGGTGCCGTTCGTGCTTGAGCGCAACGGCCTTGCCGTGTCCGATCACTGGAAGATTTATCTGCCTGTGATGCTGATCGCGTTCGGGTTGATGGTGCCGCCCATTATCATCGCAGAGACAAAAGCGAAGATGAAGCAGGTGTTCATGGGCGCGGTCGCGCTGGCGATGTGCGGGCAGATTTTGTTGATGTTGACGCAGGATAGCTTGTGGGGCGTGGCGGCGGCATTGCTGATATTCTTCACCGCGTTCAACGTGCTGGAAGCAACCCTGCCGTCGATGATTTCCAAGATCGCACCGCTGACTGCCAAGGGTACGGCGATGGGCGTATACAGCAGCGTGCAGTTTTTAGGCGCATTCTTCGGCGCCTCGGTCGGCGGCGCGCTGATGCAGTTCGTCGGCGGCAATGCCGTGTTTATCTTCGCGATTGTGCTGCTGTTGTTATGGCTGATCGTCGTATCCGGCATGCAACCCCTGGCCGTGGTGCGTACCAAAATGTACCACCTGAACGAAATGAGCAATGCCGAGGGCGTTCAGTTGCAGCAGCAACTCTCGACGCTGCAGGGCGTGCGCGAGGTGATGGTGGTCGCGGCTGAGGGTATGGCCTGCCTCAAGGTGGAGATGAAGGGCTTCGATGAAGTCGCGGTCATGCGTATGCTGACCCCCGCAGCCAACAGCCCCATGGATTGATTTCACTGGAATCGGGTCTCATTAAATAGCAGTTATAATTCAGCAACAACATACAGGGAGCATGACATGTCGGTAAATAAAGTGATTTTGATCGGTCGTCTGGGCAAGGATCCGGAAACCCGTTACATGCCAAATGGCGAAGCCGTTACCAATGCGACGCTGGCGACTTCCGAAAACTGGAAGGACAAGAGCGGCGTCAAACAGGAGAAAACCGAGTGGCACAATCTGGTTTTCTATCGCCGTCTGGCCGAAGTGGCGGGTGAGTATCTGAAGAAGGGTTCGATGATCTACGTCGAAGGCAAGCTGCAAACCCGCAAGTGGCAGGACAAGGAAGGCAAAGACCGTTACACCACCGACATCATCGTCAACGAGATGACCATGTTGGGCGGCAAATCGACTGGCGGCAACTTCGAAGTAGTCGAAGATCAACAGTATTCCGCCCCTCAGCAGTCCGCACCGCAGCGCTCCGCACCTGCACGATCCGCTCCGCCTGCTGCTGCGCCGGCACAAAGTCAGGCCCGCAACTTCGATAACTTCGATGACGATATTCCGTTCTGATCGGAAAATACTGGTTATCGGGATGTAAACTAAGCCCTCTGCACCTTGCGGTGTAGGGGATTTTTTTACGGCAGGCAGTCCCGATTCCGGGTTTGGCAGCACTGATCATTTGCACAAGGAGTCGAACGTGTTCAGCAAGGCAACTTTTGATTTTTTAGGCGAGCTGGCTGATAACAACAACCGCGCGTGGTTCGAGGAAAACAAGCCTCGCTATGAAGCGTTGGTGCGGGAGCCGGCGCTCGATTTTATCGAAGCGATGGAACCTGCGCTGAAATCCTTCGCGCCGGGCTTCCGGGCAGAAGCGCGCAAAGTCGGCGGTTCGCTGATGCGCGTGTTCCGCGATACGCGCTTTTCGCGCGACAAGACGCCTTACAAGACTAACATCGGCATCCAGTTCCGGCACTCGCTGGGCAAGGATGTTCATGCGCCCGGTTTTTACGTACATATTGCAACCGACGAGTGCTTCTTTGCCGCGGGCTGCTGGCATCCGGAACCGGGCGCGCTGGGGAAGATACGCGACCTCGTCGCGCAGAGGCCGGAGAAATGGCTGGTCGCGCGTGACGATAAAAAATTTGCAGCTCAATGGGCGCTGGCGGGCGACAGTCTGATCAGACCTCCGCGCGGCTATGCCGCCGATCACCCCGCGATCGCGGACATCAAACGCAAGGACTATATCGCCTTAGCCCCTCTGTCCATCAAGGAATTTACCGGGAAAGGTCTGGTCGCACTCACCGAAAAGCGCTTTACAGAGACGGTTCCGTTCATGCAGTTCCTGTGTGAGGCGCTGGAAGTGCCGTATTGAGATTGTGCCGTGGGTAATTAAACTTTCCGTTTATTCGCCGCGGAACT
>JBAZCE010000063.1:0-11652 GCA_041671105.1 Gallionella sp. | reverse complement strand
TTCCTGGCGTTCTCCGACTGGCTCTATGCAACCACCCGCAAGACGCATCAGATTGCGCTGGATCGGTTGTTTGATCAGGTTTACAGGGGAATGATCGAATGCCTGTCGGTGCCACAGACAGAGGCTCAGATAGCGGTGGAGCGCGACTTTATTTTGTCGGGCAGCAAGGAGATTCCGGCGTTTCTAAAGGCTGCAAAACCGGACAAGGATGGAAACCGAAAAGCCAGGCAGGTTAGCCCGACGAGTCGGCAAGCCCGCCACCTGGTCAAGGAAGCATAAGTCAGGTTTTGCCGGTGGCAGACCGAAAGTCTTGCGGGGAGCGGCCCCGCAGCCGGTGGCTTTCTTTGCACGGCCAAAGAAAGTCACTAAAGAAACGCCGCCCCGATACGCCATCCCTGTGGGATTCCTTGCGTTGCTCGTCTGGTCAGGCGGCTGCGCAACTCGCCCTGGCAGGCCGCAAAATTCGCGACCCGCTGCGGAGCTCAAACAGTGCTCGCCGAAATCCCCTGACCACCCTGCGCTACTCAGTGACGTATAAGGGGATTGAAGCTCATGGCGCAACCTGCCAGAATTGATCTTCTCATGCCCATAGCTGTGTCATGAAAATATTTAGAGCGCCTTTAATTGCGGATTTGTTGGAATGTTAAAACTGATTCCACATCCGCATTTATCGCGTTTTCTTACTGCTTGGTGGCGCATGATACCTTTGTAGCGCCCCCACTTTCATCAACAGTCCTCACCCATGTACCACCACCACTTTTCTCCGTTATTGTGGTTAAAGTCCCATTTCGGATAATCTCAATAGTCGTGTTTGAGGGAATTGGATTTCCATCGCAATCTGATTCCTTAGAAATAATGTTTTGCTGAACTGGCTTGCCAGGTATGAGTTTATCGATAAGTTTGTCGGATATTTTTCTTTTGCAATCTGCGTCTTTGCTGAGAAGTTTGGCTATGTCCGTTTGAAGGACTCCCACATAATTAACTTTCTTGTACTTAGCAGCACCTGTAACTCCAAGATCGGCAACTTTCTTCAACAGGCCAGTTAGTTCTGCCTTGGCACCTATAGAGAGCTCCAATTCCTCAGTTCCATTTTTTACCGGAGCCGAGTTACAAATACGTTCAGCGAAACTAGCAATTTCTTCTAAAGCTTTCTTTTGATCGCTGGCAAATGCTGGTGTTGTGGCAACCGTCAAGGCGACAAAAACATATGTTAGTGCTGCCATGTGCTTCATAACATCCTTCCTATCTATGGAATTAACTACCGGCCAATCCGTTTCAGTTTCGCGCCTTATTCGCCCAAGCGGCAAATCGGACACAAACCGCAATTTTATCAAGCTGCCAGTGGCTCAAAGCGATGTATCTGCGCCAGCACGGCTGACAGTTCATGTCCGGCTTCTTCGGTATCGTAATCCGCCTGCAAGCCCAGCCAGAAACCGCTGGTCGTGCCAAAGAACGCAGCCAACCGCAACGCGGTATCCGCCGTGACCGCCCGTTTTCCGGTGCAGATCGCAGAAACGCGCGCTTCGGTCACGCCAATTTCTTTCGCCAGCCGATATTGCGAGATGCCGAGAGGGATCAAAAATTCTTCGCGCAGCACTTCACCAAGATGGATGTTCGAGAGTTTTTGTTGATTTGATATGACCATATGCGTGGCGATGCGCTCGCGTGAGATGACCATTACGCAACTTCCCAGTCTTCCAGCTTCAAACCCGCAATGCGTGAAAACTCGCCAGTATTGTGCGTAACCAGAACGCAGTCATTAGCCAATGCAATCGCTGCAATCTGTAAATCGTAAGGGCCGATGGGTGTGCCTTTTCGCGCCAGATCGGCGCGAATATCCCCGAAAATCCGTGCGGCTTCGCCATCAAAAACGAAGCTCAAAAGCCCCGAAAATAGCGTTTCCAATACGGCCAGATTTGCATCCCGCCGCACGCTTTTGAATGCACCGTAATACAGTTCTGCTTTCACTACATCGCAAAAAGCAATTCTCGACGGAGAACAAGCCTCCAGCTTGATTTTAACCATGGATGGTGCAGGATTGAGGTGGCGAATCCAGACGTTGGTATCCGGCAGGTATAGCATTATTCCAATTCCTGCCGTTGTTCATACTCACCCTGCGGTTCTCGAACCAAGAGGCTTCCCTGCCATGCCCCTGCTGTTCGCTCCCACAAGCTTTTTACATCGGATTTCCCGGCACTTTTTGCCTCCCTCGTTTCATCCAGAAGGATCAGAACCCTGACTAGCTGACCTTCTGCTAAATGGAGCGTCTTGGGCAACGCGATCTGTCCATGTTCAAATTGTGAGTTGAATTCGATAGCTTGCATGATGACCTCCTTGGTTTGCTGCAAACGGCCTGCTGACAGTTTAGCTCAAACAAGTCATTCCCGCGAAAGTGGGAATCCAGTTTATCAAAAGCCACATGAGGAACAGGACAAAGCCGCTTGTCTGCTTCGCAGGAATTTTATATTACTGGATTCCCGCCTTCGCCGGAATGACACCCTATCTGCTGATCGGCTTGTAGCGGATGCGCTTCGGTTTCGCGCCTTCTTCGCCCAGGCGTTTGCGCTTGTCGGCTTCGTATTCCTGATAGTTGCCGTCGAAGAACACCCATTTTGACTCGCCTTCACAGGCCAGGATATGCGTGGCGATGCGGTCGAGAAACCAGCGGTCATGGGAGATCACAGCCACACAACCGGCAAATTCGAGCAACGCATCTTCCAGCGCACGCAAGGTTTCCACGTCCAGATCGTTGGTCGGTTCATCGAGCATCAATACGTTGCCACCGGCGATCAGCGTCTGCGCCAGATGCAGGCGTCCGCGTTCACCGCCGGAGAGCTGGCCGACCAGCTTGCCCTGATCCCCGCCCTTGAAGTTGAAGCGGCCGATGTAGGCGCGCGCCGGGGTTTCATATTTGCCTACGGTCAGGATTTCGTGGCCGCCCGAGATGGCATCGAACACGGTCTTGTTGTTATCGAGAGAGTCGCGCGCCTGATCGACGTGCGCGATCTTCACGGTGGAACCGATTTTCACTGTGCCGGAATCAGGCTGCTCCTTGCCGGTGATCATCCGGAACAGGGTCGATTTACCGGCGCCGTTCGGGCCGATGATGCCGACGATGGCGCCGGGCGGAATCTTGAAGCTCAGGTTATCGATCAGCAAACGGTCGCCGTAGGCTTTTGAAACACCTTCAAATTCAACAACTTCGTTACCCAGGCGTTCTCCGACCGGAATGAAGATTTCCTGAGTCTCGTTGCGCTGCTGATGTTCCTGCGAATTGAGTTCCTCGAAGCGGGCGATACGCGCCTTGGACTTGGCCTGGCGCCCCTTCGGATTCTGACGCACCCATTCCAGTTCCTGCTTCATCGCCTTGGTGTGCGCGTCGATCTGTTTGTTCTCGGTCGCCAGACGAGCACCCTTTTGCTCCAGCCACGAGGAATAGTTGCCCTTCCACGGGATGCCGTGACCGCGATCCAGCTCCAGTATCCATTCGGCCGCGTTATCAAGGAAGTAACGGTCATGGGTGACGGCGACTACTGTGCCGGGGAAGCGCACCAGGAATTGCTCCAGCCATTCCACCGATTCCGCATCCAGATGGTTGGTCGGTTCATCCAGCAGCAGCATGTCCGGCTTGTCCAGCAAGAGTTTGCAGAGTGCCACGCGGCGCTTCTCACCGCCCGACAGATTCTTGATGACCGCATCCCAATCCGGCAGACGCAGCGCATCGGCGGCGATTTCCATCTGATGTTCGGAATCAGTACCTGCTGCGGCGATGATATTTTCAAGGCGTGCCTGCTCGGCGGCGAGCGCGTCGAAATCCGCATCTTCTTCGGCATAAGCTGCATACACATCATCCAGTTTCTTCTGCGCCTGCATCACTTCGCCCAAAGCCTCTTCCACTTCCTGGCGCACGGTGTTTTCAGGATTGAGTTGCGGCTCCTGCGCCAGATAACCGATGCGGATGTTCGGCAGATGTTGCACTTCGCCGTCGTATTCCTTGTCCACACCCGCCATGATGCGCAGCACGGTGGATTTACCCGAACCGTTCAGACCCAGCAGGCCGATCTTGGCGCCGGGAAAGAAGCTCAGCGAAATATCCTTGATGATCTGGCGCTTCGGGGGGACAACCTTGCTCACGCGGAGCATGGACATTACATATTGTGTAGGGGTGGCCATGATATTTTTACAAAAAATTAAAGTACGTAAGCTTAACCGATAGCGGCCAACTTTGGGATAGCTGAGTGCGCAGCTTGTTGGGTGCGCAATTAGTGCGGCGGCCGACGTGTGTTAAGATGGCGCAGCCATTTTTGTTAAACGACAGGAGATGCCAGATGAAAACCACCATGAAAAAATTGTTAGCGGAACTCAACAAGGATCTGGAATGGGAATATGCGGCAGCGATCCAGTATGTGCAACACGCGGCCACGATCAACGGCGCGCAATTCGATTCTATCCAGAAAGAGCTGCTGATCCATGCGCAGGAGGAGATGGCGCATGCGGTGATGCTGTCCGAGCAGATCGACTTTTTAGGCGGCGTACCCACCGTGGATGTGGAAAAACGCGAAATATCGCCTGACAGCCTGGAGATGTTAAAGCAGGATTTGTCGGGTGAAGAAAACGCGATCGCACGCTACAAGGTGCGCATCGGCCAGGCGGAAGCCCTGAAGGAATACGGCTTGCGACGGGTACTGGAAGACATCCTGATCCAGGAAGAAGAACACAAGCGCGACATCGCCAACGCATTAGCGAAATAAACGGCGTCATGCCGCCGCACCCGATGAAATCCCGTCGGGCGGGGGCTCTGACTGCGCCACCTAAAAAATCTATACAAGCAACTACAAAATAGCGCGGCTATCGCTGCCCAGCAGAAAATTAAATTCTTCTATCGGCATGGGCTTACCGAACAGATAGCCCTGATAGTCGGTGCAACCGCCGTCCAGAATGAGCTGTCGCTGCTGTTTGGTTTCGACGCCTTCGGCAATCACACTCATATTCAGGCTCTTAGCCATCGCAATAATCGTCTGAACGATCGCGTTGTCGCTGCTGCTGGTGACAATATCCCGCACAAAAGACTGATCGATCTTGATCTGATCGAGCGGCAATCGCTTGAGATATTGCAGCGATGAGTAGCCGGTCCCGAAATCATCCATCGAAAACCGGATGCCCAGTTCCTTCAGCGCGTTCATGTTTGCAATGGTCGCCTCAATATCGTCGAGCAGCAGACTTTCGGTCAGCTCCAGCTTGAGCCGGGTAGCATCAACGTCGAGGCGTCGCACGACAGACACTACCTGATCCACGAAATCGTGCTGGCGGAACTGTTGTGAACTGACATTTACCGACAACACCAGATCGCGGGTGATTTCCTCCATCTGCCAGAGTTTTAACTGCGCGCAGGCCGTCTCCAGCACCCACTGCCCGATCGGCAGAATCAACCCGGTTTCTTCCGCCAGCGGAATGAATTCGGCAGGGAATATCAGACCGCGCTCAGGATGCATCCAGCGGATCAGCGCCTCGGCACCCTGCGGTTTACGCGAACTGTCCATCTGAACCTGGTAAAAAAGCTGAAATTGCTGATTTTCGAGCGCCGTTGCCAATTCGCTTTCGAGGGTCGCACGGGCGGTAACCGCATCCTGCATCTGCTGATCGAAAAAGCGCAGCGTGTTGCGACCATCCTGCTTGGCCTGATACATGGCGATGTCGGCTTGTTTGAGCAGCTCGTCCACTGGCAGTTTCTGGTCACCGAACAGAACGATGCCGATGCTGGGCGTGCTGCGATGCGAGAGCGATGCGATATGGTAGGGCTTGTTGAGCGCGGCAAGAATTTTTTCGCCGACGATTTTCGTCTGCGCGGCCACCTCAAACATCTCATCGCTTAAGCCTTCGAGCAACACGACAAATTCATCGCCCCCCAGCCGCGCCACGCTGTCGCTTTTACGCACACAGGTTTCCAGACGCAGCGCTACCTGTTGCAGCAGCAAATCGCCAACGTTATGGCCCATAGTTTCGTTGATCGTCCTGAAATTATCCAGATCGAGAAACAGCAACGCGCCGCCTGAACCGCTGCGCGCGCTGAAAGCCAGCGCATGGCGGAGCCGATCCAGCAGCAGCCTGCGGTTGGGCAGTCCGGTGAGCTGATCAAAGAACGCCAGGTGCTTGATGGCATCTTCAGCGGCCTTGTGTTCAGAGATGTCGATGTGCGAACCGACATAATGGGTGACGACATCGCCCGACTTGACGGCGGAAATGGAGAGCATCTTGGGATAGTCTCTGCCGTCTTTATTCCGGTCCCAGATCTCTCCACGCCATGCGCCCGTCTGCCCTATGCTCTCCCACATCCGGCGATAAAAATCGGCGTCGTGGCGCCCCGATTTAAGCAGACGCGGCGTCTGCCCCACCGCCTCATCGGCACTATAACCGGTGGCATCGGTAAATGCCTGGTTGACCCGCAGGATCACGCAGTCGGCATCGGTGATCATCGTGGGCTCCTGCGACTCGACGGCTGCGGCGATGCGCAGTTCATTCTCGGCAATCTTTTGTTCGGTGACGTCCCGTGCGACGCAATACAGGCCGATGATTTCACCGTCCTCGTCGCATATCGGCGTTATCCGGTTATCGATCCAGCGCGTTACACCGTTGCCCTCGGAAATTGTCTGAACCTCATGCACGGCCTCGTTCCCGGCTAACGCCTGCTTTTCCAGCCGGTAGTTCAGGTCTGCGTATTCCTCCGAAAAAACATCGTAATCGGTCTTGCCGGTCAATTCATCCCGGTGCAGTGATGCCAGATCCGCCAGTGTCCGGCTGGCACCGGTGTACACATGATTGATATCCTTGAAGCCGATGCGATCATCCGCATTTTCCATCACAGCCCTGAAATTAGCCGTCTGATTGCCCGTATCAAGCGCAAGCGTCCTGGCATCGGCAAGCTGCAGTTTGAAAACACCGGCATCCCTGGTGCAATGCCCCGCAACGCACCTGATTTGACCATCCGCGCCTCTGATCCGGATATTGAACGCACCCGACATGCTCCTCAGCGCGTCGAAGAGTTCCTGATCCCCGGCGTGAATCAGGCTTTTCAGGGTGACGGCGCCTGTCAGAAAATCGTCCGGCTTATAAGCCAACAAAGTCTCAATATCGCCTGTCGCAGACAACGCAGGTTCTGTCATGGCCAGGCAAAAATAGACATCTGTCATGTGATCAATTCCAATTTATATAATAGCTGTCATCAATTTTGGTCAGGCCGCATGACACCACGATGACACTCGCAGCTAAGTGACGAACTACTCCATCAAATCCTGGATTCTGCGGTTCGCGCCCTGCAGCTTTTTAAACAGCGCCAACAACAAGGCCTTGTTCATATAAGTCATCAGCTTCTCATCGGCCAGCAACGCGTTTATGCCTTCTTTATTGATCTCGGCCACCAGCAAGTCGCCATCCGCGACCACGGACGCCGTGCGCAGAAAATGCGAACTGGCAAAGAAAGTACCTTCGCCTATGCATTCCCCGCCGACGATCGTCCCTACGATTTTTTCGTTGACGTAAACGGTCGTTATACCGAACAGGATGACGTAGAAGGAACTTAAATTATCGCCTTCATCGGTGAGGTACTCACCTGCGGCGATCGATCTGATACGGGCATATTTCGAAATGGGCAGCAGCCATTCGCTGGGAATAGGATCAAAAAAGGAAGACTTGCGTAACTCTGCAAAGCACGCATCGGTGCTCTCATCGAAGCGTTGAGTGAAACTGGCAAGACTTGCCTGAATATCGTCTAAGTCGCTCATTTTAACTTTCTATACGGGTATTCAAATGCTGAACATGCGCAAATTACCACAAGCCGGGCTCGTTGTAATGCAAAGCAGCGTCATTTCTTGCATAAGTCTGATTCACGTACCGATATTCGAAAAAAACTCTCCGGGTTGCCCCGGAGAGTTGCAGATTTTACCGGGCAAACTTTAGTGCGCAGAAGCTGCTTCTGCGTTGATGCCGGTGTTCTGGCGAACGTATAACTCATCCCACATCTCTTCTGCTCGTTTGTCGCGGGTGAAGATCGAACCCAGGATCACCAGCAAGAACCCCAGCGGAATGGAAATCAGCCCCGGATTCTTCAACAGGAAGAAAGGTTTCTCCAGCCCCATGATGCTGGTGGTCTGACCATCAAACTTCTTCATGTCTTCTTCGGCCTTGGCACGGGCCTTTTCGGTCGCCGCGATATCCTTCTTCAACTTGGCCAGTTCATCCCGCGCGGCCTTTAATGCTGCCGGATCAGCAGCCATCATGACCACCGAGGCTTCCAGGGCAGGCAGTTTTCCGTTAAGCCCCGCCAGCTTGTCGGCAGCGCCCGGTTTGGCCGGCTTTTCGAGTGACGCGGCCTTTGCAGGTTCAGACTTCACGCAACCATCCAGCGCAAACAGCTCGCACATGAAACTCGATGCCGCAACCGCAGGTTTGGCTTCCCTGGCAGCCTGAGCCGGTTCGCCTTCCAGCACTTTCTTGGCCGATGCGATCACAGCCTTCGGGTAAGTCATGTTGGGCGAGACCATCACCAGACCGATCGCGGTCAGGGAACCTACGATCATGCCGAGGATGATGCCGGTGGTGTTGCACTTCTTCCAGTACAGCGTCAGGAACACGGCCGGCAGATTGCTCGATGCCGCAACCGCGAAGGCCAGCGCTACCAGATGGGCCACGTTCTGCCCCTTGGCCAGGATACCGACCGTGATCGCGATGATACCGACAATAACGGAAGATACGCGAGCCGCTACAACCTGCTCTTTCGGCGTGGCTTTTTCGCCACGGATCACGCCCACATAGATATCATGCGCCATCGCGGAAGCTGCTGCCAGCACCAGCCCTGCCACAACCGCCACGATAGTCGCAAAGGCGACCGCAGCAACGAAGGCGAGGAAGAAGTTACCCAGCAGCGAGTTCTCGCCGCCGCCCAGAAATTGCGCAAGCAACGGACCGGCCATATTGCCGCCTGCGTCTACCGAAGCAATTTTGGCGGAACCCACCAGCATCGCAGCCCCGGTACCCAGAAACAGGGTCAGCACATAGAAACCGCCGATGATGCCCATCGCCCAGATCACCGAAGTACGCGCAGCCTGTGCCGTCGGCACCGTGAAGAAGCGCATCAGAATATGCGGCATACCGGCCGTGCCCAGCACCAGCGCCATCCCCAGCGAAATCTGATCGATCGGGTTCTTCAAAAACAGGCCCGGCTCCAGAAAGCGCTGACCGAGCTCTTCTTTGGTCATACCCGCAGAAGCATCGCCCAGCAGCTTGGCAACCTGTGCGATAACCTTTTCATCCCCGACCACGGCCTGCAGATAAGCCGGCAGACTGAAGCCGTAAGGCGACCAGACCAGAAACACCAGCAGCAACGACGCCATTACCAGCAACACCGCCTTGGTGATCTGCACCCAGGTGGTGGCCTTCATACCGCCGAATACCACATAGGCCAGCATCAAAATGCCGACGCCGATGATCGATGTTTCATAATCGATGCCGATCAGGGTCTTGATCAGCACGCCGCCGCCGACCATTTGCGCAGTCAGATAAAAAGTCGACACCGTGATGGTTGAGAGCGCCGCGACAACCTTGGTCTTCTTAGGATCATTGCGGAAAGCCAGAATATCGCCCATCGTGTATTTGCCGATGTTGCGGCAAGGCTCGGCGATCACCAGCAGCACGGTGATGTAAGCCACCAGCCAGCCCACCGAATACATGAAGCCGTCATAACCATACAACGAGATCAGGCCCGCGATACCCAGAAAGGACGCCGCAGAAAGATAGTCACCCGCAATCGCCCAGCCGTTTTGAATCCCGGAAACCGAACGGCCCGCCGCGTAAAACTCGGTCGTGCTGTGCGTCGTGCGTGCAGCCCAGAAGGTGATGGCCATCGTGATCGCGATGATCACGCCGAACACCGTGAAGGTCATCCACTTGAATTCATCGGCAACCGCACCGCTACCCGCGATGGCAGCACTGCTGCTGCACAGGGCAGCAGCAAATAAAACACCCTTTTTCAGGCTTATCATGCTCATGCTCCCTGTGTTTCGTTGATTATTTCCTGAGCCATCGTATCGAACTCGGCATTGGCCTTCCTCGAATACATGAATGCGATCACCCATGCCACGACGAATTCGGACAGCGCAAACAGCAGGCCGACGTTGACCACGCCCCACACCTTGATGTTGAACAGATCCTGAAAATAAGCCGCGCCGATCGGCAGCATGAAGTAATACACAGTTGAGAAAATCATCAGCCCCCACAAGAACACCGTCTTCTTGCGATGCAGAGCCTGAAATTTCGGGTTGGCATCGATGGCCGCCCAATTGATATTCGGATTAGACATATGTGCTCCCTAACGGGCATGGCAATTTGCCACCCCTCTGATAATAGAATCCGCCATGCCCGACTCCCTCTCCCCGGCCCTCTCCCGCAAGCGTGAGAGGGGGATAAGGATTCGCTGCGCGAGTTTCGTGTAAAGACGATCCACAGGTCAGATAAATACTTCCTGACCAACGATTGCAACAGCCGTCAGATTACGTGAAGGCGACGGGCAATGCAATGCCTGAAAACATACTTTGTCGACACATCTTCACATACGGTTTAAAAAACCAGCCGAAACACGGGATAACCATATGATTTTTAGATACCATCAGACCAATCCGGCCAAGGGAATGGATTTTGCCAAATCAGATTGTCAACAAAACTCAGGTCACGCTGACGACCCAGCGCTGAGCCTTCTCCAGATCGTACAGCCCTGCGAAATCCGCAATATTCTTTTGCGTCGCCTGAGCCATGCCTACCTGAAACAATTGCGCCGTCACCTGCGCGTCCGCCAGCGCGTTGTGGCGCGCCTCATTGGTAATATCAAAGCGGGCAATCCAGTCGTCGAGCGAAGAGCAGGCGATGGCGGGATTGAGTGCGGGCATGACATAAGCCATATCCAGCCAGGGACGCCTGAAGGAGAAACCCAGATATTGTCGCATCGCGCGCCTGATCATGGTCTGATCGAAAGCGACGTGAAAGGCGATCAACGGATCTGCGCCTAAATAATCGAGAAAGGCCAGCAACGCGTCCGGTGCCGGCACACCCGTCGTTTGCGCTACGCCACCGATACCGTGCACCAGAATGTTCTGCCTGTCGCTCGCCGCCGCTTGTTGCAGCACCACATAAAAACTGTCGGCAAGATCGATCTTGCCGTTCACCACAGCCAGCGCACCGATGGAAATCAAATGGTCATCCCACAGACTGAGTCCGCTGGTCTCCACGTCCACCACCACATAACGCGATCCGTTCAACGGCAGATTCAAGGGCGCACGCGGCAAGGCTTTCCAGCCAGCCAAGCTCAGCTGTTGTTCCCGGGTCAGCTGCACACCTCTCCCCAGCAGACGCGAAATTTTAGCAAGCGTATTCATCTCTCGTGCCCGCAAGGGGTGTCCCCGCTGAGAGCGGCAGCGAAGCTGCTCGATCTAGCGTGATAAATGCGGCATTGGCGGCGGTTGCGTATTCGGTGACCAGAGTACCGGGGACAGGTGAGATGCTCAATCCGCCATAACGGCTGCCGCGCAACAGGCCTGCGAAAGCCAGGCTCATGCCGCCCAGCGGCAGCGTCGGGAATGGCACGGGTACGTTGCCTGGTAGGTCGGA
>JBAZCE010000062.1:0-11700 GCA_041671105.1 Gallionella sp. | reverse complement strand
AACACACGACCCCGTCCGGGCGACATGACGAAACCTGCCCCGCCTGTAAACAGGAAGACGGCGCATGATGCTGCGCAATTTTTTCGATGAGTGCCCTGCCCGCGTGCCGGCCGATGTGCTGCAAATCGAACAGGCCAGGCTGCTCTACGCCGGCCTGCCCGCTGCGATTGTCATCAACTCGCTGCTTGCCCTGTTCCTGGCGGTCATTCAGAGCAAAGTAATTTCGTCCGGCATGCTATTGGGCTGGCTCGCCCTGACCGGTACAGTTCTGCTGGCGAGGGCTGCGCTGTTGCTTGCCTGGCAACGTCGCGGCGCGGATGCTAAAAACAACCCTTCATGCTGGCTACGTCGGTTTCGCATCGGCGTTATCTCAACCGGCATGTTGTGGGGTATCGGCGCTATAGGGCTGTTTCCGGCAGCAGATATGGATCATCAGGTTTATCTTGCCTTTGTTTTTGCCGGGTTGTGTGCCGGCGCCATTTCGTCGCTGGCGGTAGATCGCGTATCCACCCTCGGTTTTTTGCTTCCGGTGCTGCTGCCGTTAATCGTGCGTTTCGGGATAGAGGGAGATCCGGCATCCCTGTCCATGAGCGCGATGATTGCGTTGTTTCTTGTCTTTATTGCACTGAATGCCCTGCGTGGCGGGCGCAGTCTGCACGGCAATATCCAGTTGCGCATCAAGGCCGAGGAGCAGGAGCAGCTGTTGCGACTAAGCCAGGAGCGACTGGAACAGGCTCAACGCAGCGCTCATATCGGAAACTGGGAACTGGATCTGGTTGGCAACAGGCTGTACTGGTCGGACGAAATCTACCGCATATTCGGAATCGAGCCTGCCGGATTCGAGCCATCCTATGCGGCTTTTCTCGACGCAATTCATCCTGACGATCGCGATGCGGTGAACCTGGCCTATACACGTTCGCTGGAAACACGAGAGCCCTATGAAATCACCCATCGTCTTGTCATGAACGGCGGGCAGATCAAATGGGTAACCGAGCGCTGCGATTCATTTTTTGATGCTGAAGGTAAACCGACACGCTCGGCCGGGACGGTTCAGGACGTCACCGAGCGCATACAATTCGAGCAGAAGTTGCAGGAAAGCGAACGACGCTATCACTTCCTGTTTGAGAACAATCCGATGCCGATGTGGATATTTACGGAAGACCGTCTTGAATTTCTGGAGGTCAACAACCGCGCCGTCGAACACTACGGATTTACGCGCGAAGAGTTTTCCCGGATGACGCTGCGCGATATTCGTCCAGCAGAGTATATGCAAGCGCTCGATCAGGCGCTCTCAGATTCACCCGACGGCGTTGTCAGCATCGAGACTCGCCACAAGAAGAAGGATGGCACGCCTATCAATGTCAGAGTCTGCACGATGCCGATGGCGTATGGCGACGGTCATGCCAGAATTGCGCTGGCACAGGATATTACCGAACAGAAACGGGTCGAGGCGGAACGGGAATGGCAAATCCGCAATCAGCAGGCATTGCTGAATGCGATCCAGGAATCCACGTTCCTGATGGACAAAGACGGCACCATGCTGGTGATCAACGAGGTGGGTGCGCAGCGCTTGAATACCACCCCGGATGAACTGGTCGGCAAAAACGTTTACGATATTTTACCGCCTGAACTGGCGCTGGCGCGGCGGGCCAAATTTGAACATATCGCACGCACAGGCATACCCGAGACCTTCGAAGACGAACGCAATGGACGACGCTTACTGAGCACCATTTATCCGGTTCACGATACGAACGGGCAGGTGTCGCGTTTTTCCATTTATGCAGCCGATATCACCCAGCAGCGACGTGACCAGGCGATTAAAGATCTGTTTTCAGCTATTAATCAGAAGGTGTTATCGGGTATGCCCCTGTCGGATGTGCTGCACTTCATCTGCATCGAAGCGGCGCGGCTGTTCGATCTGAACCTGATCTGGCTGGGGCGCAAGGAGGCGGATGGTTCGGTAAACATACTGACTCATGCAGGTCCTGCAGCGGGTTATGTCGACGGCTTGCGGCGTATCGGCGTGCGCTGGGATGACACCCCGCAGGGACGAGGCGCTACCGGAACGGCCATACGCAGCGGCCAGGTGCAGGTTCTCAGTCCGTCTCATCCGGGTTTCAAGGTGTGGAGGGATCTCGCGCTTGAATATAATTTCCAGTCGATGGTCGGTATTCCGTTGTTGATTCGCGGTGAGGTATACGGTGCGTTTACCCTCTATTCCGGCAAACCGGATACGTTTAGTACGGCATTTACGGATTTGTTGATCGGCATTTCCACGCGCATCAGTGTCGCGGTGGAAGCCGCAATGGATCATCAACAGATACGCCTGTTGAGTTCCGCGCTCGCGGCAGCCGGCAACGGCATCATGATTACCGACCGGCGCGGTGTCATCCAGTGGGTGAACCCGGCGTTCGTAAGACTGAGCGGATACGGCAAGGAAGAACTGATCGGGCAAGTCCCGCAGCTGCTCAATTCCGGTCAGCAGGCTCAGGGCTATTACCAGGACATGTGGGAACGAATTTCCAAGGGGGAAACCTGGTGCAGCGAGACTGTGGAGCGTGCTAAAAGCGGTGATTTCTATACCGTTTCGCAGACCATCACGCCGATGATGGACGAGAACGGCGAGATTGCCCATTTCATCGCGATCCACGAGGACATCACGGCTCAGAAGAAAACGCAGGAACGCATCGCCTACATGGCACATTACGATGCGCTGACCGGTTTGCCGAACCGTGCCTTGTTCTATGACAGGCTCAGGCATGCATTGTCGATGGCCCGCCGCAATCACGGCGGAATGGCGTTGTTGTTCATGGATCTGGACGGCTTCAAAAGTGTCAACGACACATTGGGACATCAGGCCGGAGACTTGTTGCTGACCGGGGTAGCGGAACGTTTGCAGCAGTGCATTCGAGAGAGCGATACGGTATCGCGTTTGGGCGGCGACGAATTTACCGTCATCCTCAACGATGCGCACGAGCAGCACAGTGTTGCGAAAATTGCCGAAAAGATCATCGAGGCGATTGCAGAGCCATTCGATCTGGACGGAAACGAGGTGCGCATCGGCGTCAGCATAGGCATCGCACGCTATTCAGAGGAGGCCGACGGTGAAGATGAGCTGGTGAAGCATGCCGATCAGGCGATGTACGATGCGAAGTCGGCAGGCAAGAACACCTACAAATTCGGTTCCGCCCGATAGCCGGGGGTGGGTACGCAAAAACGGATGCCCGGTCACGACGGTCAGCTTTCTGGTAGGAAATTCGGTGTATCGACATGCCTCATACCTGCCCGTTGTAACCTGCTTTATCGTGATGATCTACATAACACAGCAGCAGACTTGCATCAGTCTTGTGGACAATCCGACGGATGTCACTGTTCACCCGTACTGACCAGAAATTCTTGTCTCGCGCCTTGTCAAGTTTGTAAAAATTCATGCCTGGATTGGCTGGGTTCATTTGTAAATCAAAGGCGCTGTGGTCTTGACTGATTTTTGCTCCTCGCCGACAAGTTTGGCGAGACTGCCGGTAAAAGTATCAGCGATACGAAAATGCATCATCCCTCTTTCCCTGGTATTTTGATGGGCATCTGTTTTACCATTCGATCGAAGTCCGATTCGAAACGCAGGTCATCCAATACATGGAACTTTCCGAACTCCTGTTCTGCGTGAGACTTGGCAAGTTCCGCCGACACATTGCCTGCGCCTGGCAAAATCTCACGATCATTCAGTGTCAAAAATCCTTCCAGTTTGCTGATCCAGTCCTGCATGGTCATGCCAATACGCCGCATCGCCTGACCTTCTGCAAATACAAGATACTGTTCGGCCAGATTATTGAGGGCGCGCAACTCTTCCTCATTCAGATAACTCTTGGCGATACTCACATCTGCCTTACGGATGCGAACTCCTTCCCAATTCGTCAGTCCCATATTCGGCTGACTGCTGTCGGCACGGGTGATTATCAGTTCGGCTGCCGTCTGTCCGTGTATGGCAAAATGCACCTTGTTCTGCACTGTGGCGAAGAATGTCTTGGTAAGCGCATGGCTGGCATCGTAATCCACGCTGGTGGCATAGATGTCCGTGATTTTCTGGTAGAAACGCCGTTCACTGGTGCGGATGTCTTGCAGGCGGCGGGTCAGCTCGTCGAAGTAATCCCGTCCCTTACCGGGATTTTTCAATCGTGCATCGTCCAGCACAAAGCCTTTGACGATATATTCCTTCAGCTTGTCATTAGCCCACTGGCGAAAACGCACGCCAACCGGGCTGCGCACCCGAAAGCCCAGAGCCAGCACCATGTCCAGATTGTAATGCGCCACCTCGTACTGCTTGCCATCTGCGGCAGTTGTTCGGAAAAGCCGAACAACTGCATTTTCAACCAATTCACCCTCTTCAAAGATGTGCTTGATATGCTCGCTGATGGTGCCCTTGGCCTTCCCGAATAGCTCAGTCAACTGCTTCTGGCTAAGCCAGAGGGTCTCTGCCTCCAGCATCACGTCGATACGGGTGGAGCCGTCTTCGCTTTGGTAGATCAGGAATTGTTGCGGGTCGGTCATGGCGTATTTAAGATGTGACAATTGACAAGTTCCGGTCACTTTTTGACTGCTGCCGCAGGAACTCTGCGCGTATCCACAATAGTCTTCACGATAGCGGATCGTTCTTCGCGCTGTGCAGCAACCAGATCACGAATCTCGCTTTGAAAAGCCTTGATCTGTGCATCGCCACTTTCATTTGATTTCTTGGCATCAACATAGCTTTGATAAGAAAAAAATGCCGAAATAACTAGGCCAATGGCCGAAACAATTAAACTGACGGCTGCAATTTTAACTGCAACTTTTGTCTGTTGAATTGTTATCAGCGTTTGATGCTCTGTTTTTTGGGAATTATCGATATAGTCGGCCTGCATACGTAATGCAGTGTCATTCATGCTACGGATAATTTGCGCAGCCTGTGCCGCCACTGGTCGCAATTCCTCGATTTGCCTGACAACGCCTTCGAGAATCGCATTCGTATCGTGAATTGGGTTCTTCGGTATGCGTATCTCCGGCACTCTAAAATTTGGTACATCAGAACTCGGCTCTGCGAATCTTGAAGCAGTATTTGGCAGATCAAGAGCGTATTTTTCAACTGTATCTCGCAACTGATCTAATGCCCCGTGGTTGCGTTGCATCGCTTCCATCGTGGCACTGGCGGAAAATGACTGGGATGTCAATTTAGTCATTTTCTCCCATTTGTCTTTCTCCTCGGCAAGTATCTGTTCAACTCCAGAATAACCACGTGCATACTTATCAATCGTGTCCTGAAGCTGATTTGAAAGACCGAGATTGCGTTGCATCGCCTCCACCGTAGCACTGGCAAAGAGCGACTTGGACACAGGTTCAATCATGCGATCCCATTGTGTATTTTGCTCGGTCGCGTAATGGCGGAATGCACGAACGAGAAAGTCGCAAGCCGTCTCATCAGCCAACCTTTCAAGGTCACTGCCTTTGTGAGTCTTGAGAATGTATCGGTTCTTCTGAGTCAGCTTATCTGCGAATTCCTCCACTTCCGCATCCGTTACCGAACTCAACTCTTCCGTCGTAAGTCTGGGAGCTTCAGTTTTATCGGCATCATCGGAGTCTCCATCGACAGGTCGCCTCGTTATCTCAGCAAACAGCCAACGCACAAGATCAATGTTCTGGCCACCGGATGCCCTCAGCTTCTTACTAGCTTTAGAAAGGTGCTCAGTATTTAGACAAAGACAACGAACAGCACCAATCGACTTGAGTTCCAAATTGAACTCACACATACGGGCAAGATCGCGGAGATTAATAGCCATTTAAACTATCCAACCTTGAAAACCTTCATCACCTCATCCCCAAGGTGATTGATAACCTTCACAGCAATCCGCCCGGACGTCGGTTTGTTGAATGGTCGTGAGGTGTCGCTGTTGAGCGATGCCCAGGCCTCGATGTTGATTTCGGCTTTTAGCGTGGTTTTCAACGATTTATAGGGATCGTTAGCGCCCAAAAAATAGGCGTGGCGGACGAAGAAGGATTCCATGTTGTAGTCAGTATCGATGAACCAGCAGACAATGCCGTCGGCACCGTCGCTGCGAACTTCGCCGGTATTGGGATGAAATACGTCCACGCCGTTAATTTTGACGCGCACCTGACCGGCATCAGCTTCGAGGAAGTCGATGTAATTATGATGACGCCAATGCTGCAATAGCCGCGCGTTTTCAGGGGTTACATGCCACGTATTGGGATTTGGCAGAACACGCCACTTTGCGACTTCCAAGCGAACCGCATTGATAATGGCAGCAGTTTTTTGAAATTCCTGCTCTTGGGTTGAAAACCCTTGGTCGTCGTCAAGCAGTAATGACGTTTGTTCCGACCGCCCTTTGCGTTTTTTCGGCTTGGGAAGCGGTGTAATGTATTCAGCAGTACGGCGTTGTTCAATACTTCTCTGAGTAGGCTGTCCGTGATCAAGCTCCCAATGACGGATAGGAAGATCGTAGGGAGAGTTGAGAATAGGATGGTCAAAAAATTCGTTTGTCATATTTGATGTTATTGACCAGATTTTTCACTAGCTACAGATAGTATCCCGTGCGGCATCGATGGGCAATCAGCCAGAATATATAGGCCACCGGAGATGACTATTTATACAACTTAATTATGTGCAGATGTACCTGGGAAGATGAAAAAACTTTTAGATTTGCTATCTGCTGTGGCACCTTGTTCCTGTTCACGAAGGGTGACTTTCTTTCTGGACATTTTACCCCTCGACCAGCAGCAAATGGCACCTATGTGTAGATGCGAACTATGTGTAGCTCAACGTAGTGGCACCTTGCAGATCATGGCGCAAGCATATTTGCGTGTCATTCTACGACTGCATACATGACAACACCAGTCATTCAAAATCAGAACTCATTGTGAGCAGTTGTTGCTGACACGGTGTCGGAATGAGTGGCGGGGTTCATTGGAATGCGCGCCGGAAAAGCGGCTGCCCGTATAAGCAAGCAAATGGGGTTCGCAGGGATGATACCCTGCGGGTATCAACTCGCAAAGAACGGTTGCCAAGTGGCTGGTTATGCACACAGAACTGAGGTTTTCTGGATAAATTATTTTCGTAAACACGGAATCTCAAGGGTCGGAAGAAACAATGGAGGAACAATTGAAACAAAATTTTAAACAGCCCGAAAACGGGGACGTTTTTGTCGCAGTCGCGACGAAAGGCAACGGGCAGATCGATCTGCATTTCGGGCATGCGAATTGCTTTGCAGTATATGCAGTCGCCCCTGACGGGGTTCGCTGCACCGATAACCGGCAGGTTGAGCATTACTGCCAGGGAGGATATGGCGATGAGGACAAGCGCGAAGCGATACTTCGTGCCCTTGCCGATTGCGAGGCGCTTTTTGCAGCGAGGATTGGCGACGGCCCCAAGGCAAGATTGATCGCTGCGGGTATAGAGCCAATAGACGATTACCCTTTTGCGCTGATCGAGCCATCCATCCTCGGATGGTATGCGAAAAGGAACTGCATGACATTGTAGTGTTGGCATGTTTTTCTTGTCGCATGAATTGACTGCTGCACAATGAGCGTCAATCGGGACGGCGGAATTATTTTTGGAAATAGACGATGAAATTTTACATGACACCCGGCTCTTGCTCGACTGGCATCCACATTCTGCTCGAAGAACTGGAACTCACGTTCGAGGTATATCTGGTCAACCTGATGGCGAGGGATCATCTCAAGCCTGAATATCTCGCCATCAATCCCAAAGCCACGATCCCGGCACTGGTACGTGACGATGGTTCATCTGTCAGCGAATTCCAGGCTATCGCCTGGTGGCTGGCACGCCGCTATCCCGACTCTGGACTATTGCCCGACGGAATCGATGGCGAAGTGCGTGTGCTCGAAACCATGGGCTATGTAGTCGAAACAATACACGGGCAGGGCTACACTCGCATCTTCACGACATCCAGTTACACGAGCAACGAAGCCGAGCACGAGGCGATCCAGGCACAGGGGCGTGACATCGTCACCCGCGGCTTGGCTGTCGTGAATGAGACATTGGCCGACCAGGAATACATTGCGGACAGTTTCAGCATTGCCGATGCAGCGCTGTTTTATGTCGAATTCTGGGCTGACAAAATCAAGCTGGAACTGCCGCCGAACTGTCTGGCGCATTACCGGCGCATGCTGCAGCGTCCTGCGGTGCGGCAAGTATTGATGGAAGAAGGATACCGGCTTTGACAGCCGGTTAACCCTTGCAAACTTGAATCGGCCAGATTCGCAGGTCTGTTACCGCCTGGCATAAATGTTGCGTGATACCCAGCGACACATATATGGATACGCGCAATGAAAGTCTCACCGTTAAAAACCCGGCTCGACTGGTCAGCCTACGACAGCAGCGATAATTTCGATAGTTTCGGCAGCTTTGACAGCACGGGCGATACGCAGGTGACGGGCGGCGCATATGGCAAGGCTGTCGCAATATGTACCGGCAAGCGCCAGTGTCAGCGAAACGATAATCAGGTGATGTGCCCGAGTGTCAGGGTTACCCGTGACGAAAGGCATTCGACGCAGCACCGGGCCGCCACGCTGCTGGCCGCGCTCAACGGCGAATACGCTCCGCAGCCATTTCTCGGCGCTGAGCTTGCCGCTGCGATGGAACTTTGCGTCGGCTGCAAGGGATGCAAGCGCGAATGCCCGAACGGCGTGGATATGGCGCTGCTGCGCACCGAAGCATTGGCGCA
Organism: Gallionella sp.; assembly: GCA_041671105.1. Lineage (GTDB taxonomy): Bacteria > Pseudomonadota > Gammaproteobacteria > Burkholderiales > Gallionellaceae > Gallionella. Next base: position 2,971 of record JBAZCE010000062.1, on the reverse strand, counting down.
GCGATGGATCGAACAGGGCCGTATCCCGCTGCGCGAGCGTCTGTTTGCCCATGTTCCGCACTATGCGATGCATCTGAAGCGATTCAACTGGATGACTGCGTTGCGAAGCCGGATTCCGCTTGGCGCGCGTGCGATGCAAAGCTGGCTGGGCATTGCCGCCCGTCGCTCGCTGCCCAAAGCGGCGGCACGCGATTTTCTGTCAACAGCGACGCCGCAGACCGCACAGGTAAACGCACGCGAAGTGGTACTGCTGGTGGACACCTTTTCCAATCATCTCGACCCGAAAATCGCCCATGCAGCGCTGGATGTTCTGCAAGCGGCGGGCTACACGGTGCATATAGCGCAGGCGGAAACAGGCGATCGTCCGCTGTGCTGCGGTCGTACTTTCCTGTCTAACGGACTGATAGACGAGGCCCGCGCCGAAGCCGCACGTCTGCTTGATGCGCTTTGGCCTTTTGCCGATCGAAAACTTCCTGTCATCGGGCTGGAGCCTTCCTGCCTGCTGATGTTGCGCGATGAATATTACGCGCTGGGGCTGGGTGAGCGTGTGGCGGCGGTTGCTGGTTCCGCATTGCTGCTGGAAGAATTTCTCGCCCGCGAATACGACGCAGGGCGTCTTGAATTACAGCTGAAACCGTTGGCTCAAAAAATGCTGGTTCATGGACACTGTCACCAGAAAGCCTTTGGCGCGATGGATGCGATGTGCAAGGTGCTGGGACTGGTGCCGGAACTACAGGTCGAGTTTATCGAGTCGAGTTGCTGCGGCATGGCAGGCTCCTTTGGCATGGAAGCCGAGCACTATGAAATATCGATGAAAATGGGCGAACTTTCGTTGTTTACAAAGGTGCGCGCAGCGAGTGCAGACACGCTGCTAGTCGCCAACGGAACGAGTTGCCGCCACCAGATTCTCGACGGCACGCAGCGAGAATCACATCATCTGGCGCAAATACTGCAACTTGCCCTGGCTTGATCCGTTTGATCTGATGATGCGAACAGCTGCAGACAAGCGATTATTCCGGGATCAAGCCTCATTCTGATTAAGGAAACAAAAATCGATCAGAACTGTGATGCCATCGAGACCTGCGGACAGCGCCCGAATACCATTGATTTTACAGCGTGCTGCCAGCAAGTCCGGCAGCGGATGCAGATCGTCAAGGCTCAGTTCGGATAAGCTAACCGGCCCGGCTACCCGTATCGGCAAGTCGCCGGTTGCGTGCCTGATAATCAGAACCCGCCGAGTTATAGTATCTGCGATGCAGGCGTCAGGTAAACCGAGCAGCTCTTCCGCAGGGATTGCATCATCCGTTGCCGAGTGCTGGGCGCGCACCGATGCCGCTTCAACCGCAAAGCGATGGCCCGCTGCGGTGAATGACACGACTTGCAGGATTGGCCGAAACTGCGAAGTGGTCGATGGCTTCTCGTTCATCCCAACCCGCGCGCGTAGTCGGCAAACATCTGGTCGAGATCAAGCAGCGACACCGGCTGTTCCTGAAACCGCAAGACACCCAACACCAGTGCGCGCATATGATCTGGCAACGTGGCGGGGGGCGGCTGGATGCTGTTTTGCGGCACATCAATCACATCGACGATGCGGTCAACACGAATGCCGCTGCTGATGCCGCCGCCGTATCCGAGCAGAATCGAGGAACTGGCGGCATCACTTTCCGGCAAGTGCAACAGTTCATGCAAACGAATAACAGAAGCAATATCACCGCGCACATTGATGACCCCTTCGAGCGAGGATGGACAGCCCGGCACGAAGAACACATCTGCATGGGCAAGGATCTCGCGGATACGTTCGCCGTGAAAGGCAAACCATTTATTGCCCAGCGCGAAAATCACCAGTTTTGTCGTCGGCTCATCGACATCTATGATGTTCTGATGGGCTTCATGCCGCCGGGCTAATACCTGATCCAGAGTTGTTTCGCTCATTTTATGTCTGTTCGCCTTTGTCTATAACTACGCGATTGCGGCCGCTATGCTTGGCTTCATACAGCGCCTTGTCGGCCATCTCGCGCAAAGTCTCCATGCTTTTGTGCGCGGGATAGCGGGCAATCCCGGCACTGAATGTGCAGGAAAATTCGCCGCTGTCAGAATGAAAAACTACACGGGCAAAATCCTGGCGCAATTCGTCCAACAATTTAGTGGCACGTTCGATCGATACATCCTGCAGAATTACGGCAAATTCCTCGCCGCCGTAACGACCGACGATATCAGTATTGCGCAGCCGCTGCTGCAATACGCGCGACAAAGCCAGAATAACCTGATCCCCGACCGGATGCCCGCGCGTATCATTCACTGACTTGAAGTGATCGATGTCGATCATGGCAAAACACAAGGTACCCGCGCTGCGTTTTGCTCTGGCGACCGCATTTTCAAGAAACTGAGTGGTCGTGGTATGGTTGAATAAACCGGTCAGGCTATCGCGCGCCATCAGTGAGCGCAATGTGCGCATGCGTTCGGCGCGGATCGCCACGGCCGCAACCAAATCCTCGGGGATGACTGGCTTGGTCAAAAAGCCCTCGGCCCCGATGCGCATCGCGGAAAATTGCTTCTTCCGGTCAGTTTCGCTCGACAGAAAGACGATCGGCAAACCGACATAATCGGGAACCTGGCGGATCAGCTTAGCAAGATCATGGCCGCTGCATCCGGGCATGTACATATCCATCAACACCATATCGGGGCGAAACTCTTGCAGTACATCCAGCACCCGGGCGGGTTCACTCAATTGATTCGTGACCATGCCTGACTCCTGCAAAATAATACTATGATAACTAGCGATTTCAGGTTCGTCATCGACGATAAGAATGCGATAAGGCTCCGGCTGCTGCCGGCAGGTCAATTCATCGAGCGTTGCCACCAGATCGATAGCACGTGCCGGCTTATGGAAATAGGCCGCGCTGCCCGCCTGCACAGCCCCCAGACGTGCGGCAAAATCGTCGCGTGCCGACAGAAATATCGACGGAATACG
>JBAZCE010000061.1:0-11740 GCA_041671105.1 Gallionella sp. | reverse complement strand
GGCCTTGTGCGCTGGTGGTGTTAAAAGCGGGATTGGACGCCGGCGCCGATCAGTTGCGTGAAGCGGTCAATCGTCGCGTCGATGAGGGGCGGCTGTCGCGCTATGCCAGATTGATCCAGATCCGCTTTGTTGCCGGCCTGTCCCGCACCAGCGTCGGCAAGCTGGACAAGAAAGCGATGCGGGACACGTATTCAGCTTGATTTTTGTTCGAAGGCCTCGACCGCTTTTTTTACCGACACAAAAAATTGCTGGCTGCCCAGTGCTTCGGAAAGCCCGACTTTGGCCAGCTCTTCGAGAAACGGGCGGGGCGCGTCGGCGATCTTGATCTGTATGCCGCGCTCCTGCATTTCCCTGTGCAATTCGACAAAACGCTGTGCGGCGGTGACGTCCATGTCGTGAATCGCCTGCGCGTCGATGATCAGCCATTCGAGATTTTCACCTGCATCATTTACCAGTTGTACGATACGACTCATCACATAGCGGGCATTGGCGAAAATCAGCGGAGCGTAGAGGCGATACACCATCACGCCGGGCACGTCTTCCGCCTCATCGTCTTCCAGACAGTCGTGAAACTTGCCGTCTTTGACGAGGCGCCGCAGCACCGCATCGCGCGGCCTGGATATTTCTACCAGTACGGCGCTGAGCGACAACAGCAGTCCTGCGATGATGCCTGTCACGACGCCTGCCAGCAGGATGGCCAGCGTCACGCCCACGGCGATTGCAAACTCGTTGCGATCGATTTTGTAGAGTTTGCGCAAGGATGCCATTTCAAGCATGCCGACCGCCGTCACGATCAGGATAGCGCCTAACGCCACCTTGGGCAGCAGCGCGATAAGCCCGGTCAGGAACAGCAGGAAAAGCAGCAGTCCGCCGGCCGCCACCAGTTGTGCCACCTGAGAGTGTCCGCCCGAGGCATCGACTACCGCGGTGCGCGATTGACTGGCAGAAACCGGGAAACCTTGCCACATCGAGGCCAGGATGTTGGCAGATCCCAGTGCGGCCAGCTCCCTGTTTGGATTGACCCGATAGCCGTGCTTCTCGGCAAAAGTCTGTGCCAGCAATATACCGTCGGAAAAGGTCAGGAAGGCGACCGCGACCGCAGCCGGTGCCAGCGCGGCAATGTCCGACCAGAGCGGTATGAACGTGACCAGTCTGGGAATGCCTGAGGGAACCTCCCCGACCAGGGCGATGCCGTACTGGTCAAGGTGAAACAGGACCGTCGCCAGGATGGCTGCGCCGGATACCGCCAGGGCGCCGGGTATGCGCGGCAGCCAGCGGGCGAGGGCGGCCAGCAGCAGGATCAGCAAGATGCCGAAAATCAGGGTGGGCAGATGCGCGCCGGGTAATTGCTGAATCAAGGTGGCGAGCAGCGGGAAGAATTCTTCCCCTTGCGTCCTGATCGCGAACATCTTGCCAAGCTGGGTGGAAATGAGCACCAGCGATGCGCCGTTGAGATAGCCGATCAACACGGGTCGCGACAGCAGGTCGGCAATCACTCCCAGGTGCAGACGCGCGGCGGCCAGCAGCACCACGCCGGACAGCAGCGCCAGTTCAGCGGCCAGCAACGCCATGCGCGCCGGATCGCCAAAAGCCAGCGGCAATATCGCAGAGCCTGCCAAGAGGCCGATGGCCGCATCCGGTCCTGCAATGACGTGGCGTGAGCTGGCAAACAGGGCATAGCCGATGGAAGCGGCGAGGGCGGCATACAGGCCGGTGATCGGGGGCAGATGCACCAGTTCGGCATACGCGATCACCGACGGAATCATCACGATGCAGGCGGAAAGCCCCGCCGCCACATCCTTGTGTATCCAGCTGCGAGGGTAGTTTCGCAGGGTGTCGAGCAGCGGCAGGTAAGACTTGTCCGGTTTACGGCGCAGGGCAACTTTCATGGAATCCACTTGGTCAGGATGTCGGGTGAGCCTCGTGCAACAGGTTTGTACAATACTAACCCGGGCAGTGCAAGTCCATCAAAATTTCGTCATCGGCTCAGGGCTCTGGCGTCCGTTGGCAAAGGGCAGCGTTAAAGGTTTATTTCTTCGCCCTGCTGCGCAAACAGTTCCTGCAATCTGGCATACAGTTCACTGCCGTCGCGGGAACTTTGCCATGCGCCGTCCCGCCAGGCGTAGTGGAAGCCGCCCGACTTGGCCGCAACCCAGATTTCCTGGTTGATGTCGTGCCGGTTGATGATGATCTTTGAGGCGTTGTCGAATTCAACCTCCAGCAGGTTGCCGCTGCGGTTGACATCCACCCCGCATGCGTCGGCGGCGGTCTCGATCCGGTCCAGCGCGGTATCGGCTAATTGGTTGAATTCGCTTTCGTCCATCGGAAACCTTTATAATTGCGTACTTTTAATTTTCGGGAAGTATCCATGTGGCTTAAAACTTGCCTGTTTATTATGCTGGCTTTTGCTATGTCGCTGCAAGGCTGTGGCCGCAAAGGCCCGCTGACCCTGCCTGTGGCGCCCGTGCAAAAGTCTGCAGCGCCCGCAGCCGTTCCCTCAATTTCAGCAGCGTCCTCCGTGCCTGCTGCTTCTCCTGCCAAATAATCATGAGCAATTACTTTAAATTTCAAAATAACCAGTTGCATGCAGAGCAAGTGCCGCTGTCCGATATCGCAGATCAGTATGGTACACCCTGTTATGTGTATTCGCGCGCAGCGTTAACCGATGGTTTTCGCCAGTTTTCGGACGCCTTGCAAGGGCGCGAGCACCTGATTTGCTATGCGGTGAAGGCCAATGCCAACCTCGCTATTCTCAACGTATTTGCAAGACTCGGTGCGGGTTTCGACATCGTGTCGGGCGGCGAATTGCAGCGCGTGCTGGCAGCCGGCGGCGATGCGCGCAAGGTGGTTTTTTCAGGCGTAGGCAAGACCGCAGCCGAGATGCGCATGGCGCTCGAAGTCGGTATCCTGTGTTTCAACGTGGAGTCTGCCGCCGAGCTGGATCGTCTGAACGACGTGGCAGGCCGCATGGGCAAGATTGCCGCGATCAGTTTGCGCGTGAACCCGGATGTTGATGCGAAGACGCATCCTTACATCTCGACAGGCTTAAAGCAGAACAAGTTCGGCGTGGCATATACGGAGGCGGTTGCGTTGTATCGCAAGGCGCATGGCCTGAAGCATTTGCGCATTACCGGCATGGATTGTCATATCGGCTCGCAGCTGACCGAGACCAGTCCGTTTATCGCCGCGGTCGAGAAAATCCTGCTGCTGGTGGATGAACTGGCGGAGGACGGCATCGAACTCGAACACCTCGATCTGGGTGGCGGCCTGGGGATCTGTTACAACGATGAGACCCCGCCTGCGATCGCGGATTATATTTCGGCGTTGCTGGGCGCGTTGCAGGGGCGCACGCAAAAACTGATTCTGGAGCCGGGACGCGTGCTGGTCGGCAATGCCGGCGTACTGCTCACCCGCGTGGAATATCTCAAACCCGGTGAGGAAAAGAACTTTGCGATCGTGGATGCGGCGATGAACGATCTGATGCGCCCGGCGCTGTACGACGCCTTCCACGGCATCGTGCCGGTGGTGCGCGAAGAGCATGCAGTCCCTCTCTCCAACCCTCTCCCGCACGCGGGCGAGGGGGCAACCGAGAAAATCAGTTCTGCAATTTACGAAGTGGTCGGCCCGATCTGCGAGACAGGCGACTTTATCGGTCACGGACGCGATCTGGCGATCGCCCCGCACTCGTTGCTGGCGGTGATGTCGGCCGGTGCCTACGGGATGAGCATGAGTTCCAATTACAACACCCGCCCCAGAGCTGCCGAGATAATGGTGGACGGATCAGCCGTGCATCTGATCAGAGAGCGCGAAACCGTGGCACAGCTGTATGCCGGCGAAAAGATCATTGCGTAGCTAGTCGCTAGTAGCTAGTCGTTGGGGCGCTAAGGGATATCCGACGAATTCATCCGGCTCATGATGATGCCGGTCTTGCGCGCAAGTCCTTTCGCATCGCGGTGTTTATCGTAATAGCGCGGATTGGGCACCATCGCGGCGAGCTTGGCGGCCTGAGCCGCGTTGAGCTGCGCTGCGCTGATGTGGTAGTAATAACGGGATGCGGCTTCCGCGCCGAATACACCGTCGCCCCATTCGATTACATTCAGATAAATCTCGAAGATGCGCTGCTTGTCCATCACCGCTTCCATCATCACGGTGATCGCGGCCTCTTCGATCTTGCGGAAAGGCGAACGCCGCCCCGACAGGAACAGGTTCTTGGCGAGTTGCTGGCTGATCGTGGAACCGCCCGCGACGATCTTGCCCTTCTTCATGTTTTTCTCGTAGGCTTTCTGGATGCCTTCCCAGTCGAAGCCTTCGTGATCGACGAAATTGGCGTCTTCCGAGGCGATCAGCGCGCGCTTGAGATTGTTCGATATTTTGGCATACGGAACCCACTGGTGTTTCAAGGTTGCGTCCGGATTGGCATCCTGCATGATCTCCAGACGGGTTTCCATGAACGCGCTGGTGGACGGGTTGTATTTGATCCACCACAGCACATGCGCAAAAATCCACAGCTGGTATACGACCAGCAACAGAATAAGGATCGCGACGCCGCGCCAGAACCAGAGCCAGAGTTTTTTCATTTAGTTGTCCGCAATTGAGCGATGACCGGTGCGGTATCGGGACGCAGGCCGCGCCAGATGTAGAACGCCTCCGCTGCCTGTTCGATGAGCATGCCCAACCCATCTGCTAGCTGCGCGCCTTCGCTACGGGCGAATTTCATAAACGGCGTTTCGCGCCCGTACATCATGTCGTAGGCCAGCGCGCCTGGCGCGAAGATGCCCTTGGGCAATGGAACTTCGCTGTTGGTAAGGCCTGCTGAAGTGGCATTGATGATGAGGTCGAACTGCAAACCGGCAAGATCGGCGTAACTGCCGCCGCTGATCGCTGCATCCGGAAAATTATTTGCCAGCTCGATCGCCTTGTCAGGCGTGCGGTTTGCGATGGACAGGGTTGCACCCGTTGCGAGCAGCGGCAATACCACACCGTAAGCTGCGCCGCCGGCGCCCATTAACAAGACTCGTTTGCCTAGCAATGAAACACCGAAATTTTGCTCGATGTCGCGCACCAGACCCGCGCCGTCAGTGTTGTCGCCGATGATTTTTTCACCCTCAAAACTCAAGGTGTTCACGGCCTGCGCGGCTTGCGCACGATCGCTCAGTTCTGTCGCTATCCTGAAAGCTTCGAATTTGAACGGTACGGTGATATTGCAGCCCTTATAACCTTCGCCGCGCAGCCGTTCTATCGTCGCGGCGAAGCCGTCCAGCGGCGCTTCGATTGCTGCGTAGCTGATGTCTTCACCGGCCCTTCGACCCTGCTCAGGACAGGTTTGCTCTGCAAACAGGGTATGTATCAGCGGGGATTTGCTGTGCGAGATGGGGTGGCCGATGACGGCGTAGCGGTCAGTCATGTTGAACAATTCATTTTTTGGGCGAATCGCGGTGTCGCGTGCTCGCTCATTCCTAGTCTATCAATCTGATATGCCTGCGTCATTCGCTGCGCGGCTCCTTGCGCTTCATCCCAAAATTCTGAATTTAAGAGTTTCATGTTCAGAAGTCAGGGGGAATCGCAGCGCGCATTGTAACCGAGACGCGCACTTGTCATGCGCTGGAGGATGCCTCGCTGTTTCGCGTTGTCAGGGCGGTGATCCCGCCGGTTAACGCCATTGCCCAGACGATCGCGGCGCCGCTGGGCAGATCGAGCCAGGCGGAGAGCAGCAATCCGGCAGCATAACCACTGATGCCGACGGTAAACGCATAGATGATGCGGTGCTTTTCGATGCGGTAAGTGGACAGCGCAGGCAGGATCAGGCTGGCGAAGACCAGATACACGCCCACCAGCTGCACCGAGGCGGTGACCGCCAGCGCGAACAGCGCGTAGAAGCCGAAATGACTCAGGCGCGCCTGCCGCGATAACCAGACGATCAGGATTGCCGCGCTGAGGATCGCGGTGGCGATCAGCTGAGCCGTGCTCACCCAGAGGATCTGGCCTACCAGCAAATCCTTCAGATGCTCGCCCGCGTGCACATCGCGGCTCATCAGCAGGATGCCGCCGCTGGCAGCCAACACGAAGGTAAGCCCGATGCACGCTTCCTTGACCTCGGAAAAGCGGCGTTCGATTGCAGTTAACAGCGCCGCACCGCACAAGGCGCTGCCGGCTGCGATGAGCTGCACCAGCAGCGGCCTGCCGGTCAGATTCAGCAGACCTGCCAGAATGATGCCCAGGCCTGCGATCTGCGCAACTGCAAGATCGGCGAAGATCACGCCGCGGGAGAGCACCTTCATGCCCAGCGGGATATGGGTGGATAGCACCAGCAGGCCCGCGATCAACGCGGGTATCAGGATGTCGAGTTCGCTGCTGTTCATGGTGAGTCCTTTGTTGTTTTGTTATTTAAGTCCCGCCAGCAGGCGCTGTAGCGTGTCGTCAAATAATCCATATAAATCATTCGATTGTGGTGTCCCGCCCACGGTGTAAGGCAGCGTGACCGCCGCGATGTGCGCGCGTTCGGCGATCCACTGCGACGGCCTGCCATCCTGATAGGCGGCGCGCAGCACCATTTTGGCAGGGTGTTGTTGCAGATCGTTCAGCACCTGTCCCAGATGCGCCGCACCGGGTTCCATGCCGGGCTTGGCTTCCAGTTCGGCAACCTGCTTTAGCCCCAGCCAGTTGTTGAGATACGGAAAGCCTCTGTGCTGCACGACGACAGCTACGCCTTTGAGCGGCGCTGCCTGTTTTTCCCAGCGAGCAATTGCGGCTCGCCACTGCTGGTTGAATGCGGCGAGTTGCTGCTGGTAATACGTTGCGTTGGCAGAATCGATCTGGATCAGGCGTTTGGACAGCGCATCGGCGACGGGGAGGAAGTTGCGCGCATCGGTCTGGATATGCGGATTTCCCGCGGCGTGTACATCGCCATCGCTGCGATCGAGATGTCCCGGCACTTCCAGCATCTGCACGTATTTCGCCGCTTCGAAATTGCCGGCAGCGCCCGGCTGGATCGCGCTGTTGACGGATTCGCGCAGGATCACCGGCAGCCAGCCTGTTTCAAGCTCCGCGCCGGTACATACGATCAGATTGGCGCGACGGGCTTTAGCGATCAGGCTGGGGCGCGCCTCGACCCGGTGCGGATCTTGCAACGCACCGGTCGCGGTGTAAATGACGGCCTTGTCACCTGCGAGCAGTTGGGTAAGCGCCGCCCATTCAGGTTCGCAGGCGAACACGCTGAGCGCAGCGTGGGCATTGCTGCTGAGCATTAATAATGCCAGTAGTATGATCTTATTCATTATTTTTCCTTTCGATTCCGAAATTATCCGAACGGTAAACGGTTTAGTACTGGTGCGCACCGTGTGCGCCCAGGCTCATGATGTACTGTATGAACAGCTGGTTGTCCGGCAGGCCGCGTCTGGAATTGTCGCGCGCCAGTTGCAGCCTTAAGCGCGAAAATTCGCTCGGGCTGTAGTCCAGCATCCAGGTAGCTCTTGATGGCAGGTAGCCGTAGTTGCCGATGACGTTGCCGGCATTCAGTGCGCCGACCGCCGCGACACCCGGATCGAGCTGGTCATAGCGCAAGCCGGTGCGCCAGTGCGGCATGAATTGAACCACGCTCTGCAGATACCAGCCGCTTTGCGTGTTGCTGAAACTATCGGTGGTCAGCAGGTTGTACGTCAGCAGACCGTTGTCCGTGCGCTGAAAATATTCGCCCTGCACCTTGAGATAGCGGTTGGCGGTATTGCCGTCGGGGGCGTATTTCCAGACGAAGTCCAGACCCGCGGTCTTGCTGTCGCCTGAGAAGCTGTTGCTGACACCACCCACGGTACCCGGCAGATCGGGTACGCCCGTGCTGGTCGCGTTGACGCGCCGGGTTTGCTGCATGGATACGCCCGCGCGCCAGCTGTGTTCGATGCCGATGTCGTCGCCGATGTGGGCGAACAGCACGCCTGAACCCGCGCCGTTCTTGGTGCGATCGGAGCCGGGGAAGCCTCTCCCCCGTCCGAGCTCGCCGCCGATTTCGATAAAGGTGTCGGTAGGTGCCAGCCATTTTGCCTGCACGCCGTCCTCGCCCTGCTGATTGTTCCACAGCGCGGCGTAGACCAGCGGCTGATCGACGAAATCCCAGGCGTGCGCGTGCTGCTCGTTCAGATAGCCCAGTCCCGAGAAATAGCGGCCGAATTTGAGGTTGATGCCGTTGCCTAACGAGGCGGTCTGCACGAAGGCGTTTTCGACCGTCACGCCGCCGGCCGGCAGCAGCGATAGGGTTGCCACGCCTCGAAAATCCGGGTCGATGTTGGCTGCGATGCCGAGCTCTGACTCGCCCAGATTGAATCCCTGTTGATGTCCGGGATTGGCGCTCATCGCAAAACCGGTTGCGGGGGTTAATGGATTTTGCGTCAGATTGCCGTAGGTGCCGGAGAGGATCAGCGACATGGCCGGGTTGAATGCGCCTTCGCCGGCTGCTGGTACGGGAACGATGCCGGCTTGTGGTACAGATGACGGAGTCGCTGCTGCTTCCGTCTGTTTGGTTTCTGCCTGTTGCAGTCGCTGGTCGAGTTGCGAGATGCGCTGCTCGTAGCTTTGTTTCAATTGTTGAATCTGCAAGCGTATGGCTTGCAGATCGGCATCAGAGGCAGCAGAGGCTGCCAGCGGATGGCATAACAGCGCGGCAATCGCCACGCTCAAAGACGTTTTGTTGAACATTTATTACTCCGCAATGAAACAATAATTCGCAGGTCGGGTTTTAACCCGACAAACATATGGGCGGGCACCCGCCCGACATGTCGGGCTGAAGCCCGACCTACAAGCGTGTTGGAAAGAGATAATTTATGCGGAGTAAGGCGGGGCGCGCGCCGAAAAGGCGGCGAATGCGGCTGTGGTGTGTAAGGTATCGAACGATGCGTCAACTAAATCTGGCCGCTGTTCGGTCGGTGTGAATGAAATGGCATGACTGCCCAGCGCCGAGCCCAGCTGTGCGTAAGCTTCGCACAGGTCGCACAGCTTGTCGTGCGGCAGCGATTGATCCTGTTCGGCCATCGCATGCGAAATGCCGTGCACTAACCCGCCCATCTGCGAGAACAGCAGGGCGAAAATCAGCAGCAAACGGATGGGCAGGGAACGACGCATGGTGCGCACTTTAACCAGCGAACCCCGAACGGTCAACTTGGAAAAACTGTTGCCCTGAGTAAATCGTGGCTTAGACGCTGTTTTTTTGAGTAAAAATTACAGGTTGCACAGTTTATGCCGGTAATTTTAAGAAAGGTCATGATAGGATTGACCACTCACTTGAATAACGGTTTCCGGGTGAGATCGCCTCAGGTGTATAGACGGGCGGTGCACAGCCGTGTTCTGAAACGGCGATGATAGCGCTGCGCCGGATGGTGCTCCACCTCAGCCTGATTTGATGCAATTTAACTGACGAAGAAAACCATGCGTCTTGCAGACAATGAAATCAACAGTATCCGTGCGGCGGTGTCCGCCGTCGATCCTGAAAGCAGGATTTATCTGTTCGGCTCAAGGGTCGATGATCATCGCCGTGGCGGGGATATCGACTTGTTTGTCGAATCCTCTTTTCGCATCGAGCTGATGCAGCGATTGCTGCTTGAATATCGTATTTCATCGGCATGTGACACCAGGGTCGATCTGTTAATCAAGTCACCGGAAGACGAGGACATGCCAATTCACCGGATTGCCAGAAAAAATGGAGTCAGATTATGAGCCGCGATGAAACTCAGTTATTGGCAAGAAGTGTATCTGCATGCAAGGAAAGAATTGCTTCCCTTCAATATTCAGTTGCTAAAAACGCGCCTGTTTTTCCATTGAGTCTGGATTCGTTAAAAAACATTTCGGAAGATCAAAAAGAGTCGATAGATGCGATGATTCTTCGTTATTCGCAGTGCGTGTCGATGATCCAGGATCAGTTGTTTAAAGGGATTGCGATTGCCGAGCAGGAGGATATCAATGATAAATCCAATCGCGACAAATCACTTTTGATGGAAAAACTGGGCGCAATTAAATCCGCTGCCGACTTTGGTGTTGCTGCCGTGCTCAGGAATAAGTTTGCGCATCACTACCCGGAGGAAAGTCGCGATCAAATCGATAAGCTCAACAGTCTTATTCGTGAAGCCGCATTTGTGTCCGGCGTGTTTGATTCGATTACAGCCTACATCGAAAACAAGCGGCTTTTGAGCCGCGACGATCAGGATAGTGGCGGTTAGTCGCGCCCGCGTTGATGCTCGGATTGGCAAACACTGCTGGCTGAACGGCCAGCCCATACCTTGTGAGTTTATTCGCTTTCCAGCTTGTCGGACGGTGTAAACGACCAGGTGCGGGTGATGGTCAGGATGTCCACATCACGGGTTATATCAGGCGGCAGCGGCGAAAACGGGCCTGAGAGTTTGACGATGCGCACTGCGGCCGCATCCAGAATCCGGAATCCTGAGGACTTGCTTACTTCGACGTTCTCGATGCTGCCGTCCGCCCTGATCGAGACGGAAAGCTGCAATTTACCATAGACCTGTTCGCGTCTTGCCTGTTCCGGGTAATTCAGGTTGCCGATGCGTTCCACCTTGACGCGCCAGTCTTCGATGTATTGGGCGAAGCGGTATTCCTGAGTGCGTGCGCCGATGAATTTGCGGCGCGGCATCTTCTGATAATAATCGTTGTTCTTATTGATCTGGGCTTCCAGACGGGCGATTTCAAGGCTGCGTTGCACCAGATCGTCCGCGCTGACGGATGCGACATCGGCCTGCTTCTTGATTTGCTGCGGCGTCAGGTGGTAATCGCTCTTGAGCCGGGTCAGCATGCGTTTGGACTCTTCTTCCAGATGCGCGACATGACGGGTTGCCTGCTCGGGGGTGATCTGCTGGTCGTCGCCGATATTCGGCAGCATGGTCTTGGCCTGCCTGTCCTCTTCGGTATTGCCGCCGCCATCCAGATTGGCCTGCGCCAATGCATCGGCCTGCAACGGCTTTGATGCCGATTTGCTGTTGACCAGCACCACATGCAACGGTTGCATCATGTCTGCCACCCTGTGCGGGGCGGGTAATACCAGCGTGACGCCGAACAGCGCGAAAGCGTGCACCGCGATGGAGAACAGCATCGCCAGCGAAATGCTCGTTTTCATCGTGTTCAGCAAGCAGGCACCTCGCCTGCCGCCACTACACTCGTTTCGGTTGCTGCCGCCGTTTTTTCAGCTTCCAGCAAGTCCGCTATTTCCTCTTCTTCGTCCACATCCGCTATTTCTCCCGCTTCCGCTGCAAGCGTGGCGACATAGCGCGTCTGCAACGACAGATCGAGCAAATCGACAGACGTGACGGCCAGCTGCACACGTGTGTGGGAAGGCAGCTGTTCAGGTAATGAAGACGCACGGAACACCAGCGGAATTTCGGTCATCTTCACCAGATTTTCGCGCAGCACAACGGCTGTGACGAAAAGCTCGCGCTGCGATTCAGGGGTAGACAAGGGTTGTTCTCGTTCGTCTCCTCTCACGCTTGCGGGATAACCAGCGACTTGGCTGACGTTGTTGGGCAGTCTAGTCGATTGGCTAGTGGCTTTATCAGAGGATTGAGGAGAGGGGTTCTCATGGTTCAGGGCGGCCTGTTCCTGTTGCAGCCAGCGCAGACACCAGTAACGCTCCATGTTGCGCTGGAACTCGTTATAGATCGTGTACATGGTGTCGAAGTCGCGCAGGATGGTATACAGCCCCGTGTCGTTTTTCGGATAAGGCGCGGCCTCGCCTGGCAACATCGCGATGATC
>JBAZCE010000060.1:0-11821 GCA_041671105.1 Gallionella sp. | reverse complement strand
AAGAATTACGCGCCGGCAACGTTATTATGGTCGGTACTGATCCGATGGTAATCCTGAAGGCAGAGTACAGCCGCTCCGGCCGTAACGGTTCGGTGGTCAAGATGAAGATGAAGAATCTTCTGACAGAATCGGCGAAGGAGACCGTGTTCAGTGCCGACGACAAGTTCGACCAGGTCATCCTGGATCGCAAGGAAGTGACTTACTCTTACTTCGCCGATCCGATGTATGTGTTCATGGACGAGGAATACAACCAGTACGAGATCGAAGCCGAGTGTATGGGCGATGCGCTCAACTACATCGAAGACGGTATGCCCTGCGAAGTGGTGTTCTACAACGACAAGGCGATCTCTGTTGAGCTGCCTAACACCATCGTGCGCGAAGTGATCTACACGGAGCCTGCTGTTCGCGGCGACACTTCCGGCAAGGTGATGAAGCCTGCCAAGATTAACGGCGGTTTCGAGTTGCCGGTTGCGGCTTTCGTTGAAATCGGCGACAAGATCGAAATCGACACACGCACCAACGAGTTCAAGAAGCGCGCTTAATAGCCGTCATTGACGAATCGGGCTGCCCGGGCGAGTAATCGTCCGGGCAGTTTGCATTCGGGGCCATGAAAAAGCGCGACTCAATCGGGGTGGCTGTTTCAATTTGCAATTTGATAGTGATAGACTACGCTTTTCCCGTAAGTAAATCGGCTTGTTAAATTGAGGAGCTAAATCATGAAAAAACTGATTGCTGTTGCAATGCTGTGCACTGTCGTTGCCGTACCGGCCTTTGCCGATGATGCGGTTAAGACCCCGGCCAAAAAAACGCCTGCTGCAATGCCGTCACACCCCGCAGGTCAAAAATGCGATGCCGATCACGCAATGGGTCAGCGCGGCGGCATGATGGGCGGTATGGGCGGTGGTATGGGCGGTGGTATGGGCGGTATGATGGGTTCGCAGATGATGGAGCCTGATATGCACATGCTCGGTGCGTTAAATCTCAGTGAAGAGCAGCGTTCTAAAATCACTAAATTGTCCGATGAGTTCAGGCACGACAATTGGCCCAGACAAGGCTTGATGAACGATGAAGCAGCCAAATTGCGCGATCTTTATCAGGCCGACAGGCGTGATCCGGCGGCCATTGGCAATGAATACCAGAAGATTTTCGATCTGAAGCGCCAGATGATCGAGGCCTATCTGGATGTGCAGAACCACATCGAGGATGTTCTGACACCGGAGCAACGTGCGAAGATGAAGGAATTTCGCGGCAAGATGCACAGGATGTACATGCAACACTAAGCTTCGAGCCATGGCATGCGCCAGATATCCGGGATATCAGGCGTGTGCTACGGCAATCTCACCCAGTTCGGTCGTATAACGACTCGACATATTCCCCCGTTTCATCGCCCAGTTTTTTTTGTATCCCTCTCCCAGCAGCCGCACCGTTCCGCTGCCCATGCGCCGGTTGATCCCGTCTATCGTTGCCATCAATGCGCCGGACTTTTGCGTCGCTGCGACATCGTCGAACAGCGTCCTGGGCCTGTCTGAGGCGGCGATGATGCCCGAGAGCATCACGCCGGTTTTCTGATAAAGGTGTCCGTCGCGATAGATCCTGTGCAGGCCGGCTATGGCCGTGCGGCATAGCGTTCGCGTGTCATCGGTGGGTTCGGTCAGCGGCAGGGTCAGAACGGGGTGATATTGCGGTGCCGACAGCTTATGCGGATTGGTGCGCAGATACACCTGCACGCAACCGGCTATTGAGTGCTGACGGCGCAATTTTTCGGCGGCACGGCTGGTATACGCGATCACGGCCTGTTCCAGTTCGGCAAGCTGAGTTACGGGCACACCGAACGATCGCGAACAGATGATCTGTTGACGACTCGACGGGGCATTATCCAGCTCGTGGCAGGCGGAACCGTTGAGTTCAGCCACGGTGCGCTCCATCACGACGCCAAATTCGGCGCGGATCCGCCCGGTTTGTGCGTGTTTCAAGGCCAGGACGGAGGTGATGTCCATTTGTTGCAGTCGACTGGCAGTGTTGCGTCCAACGCCCCAGACCTCGCCGACGTTTATTTTTGCAAATATTTGATTTAATTCTAATTCCGGCAGATCGTTGAAATTGCATACGCCGGTTTTCTGTTTCTTTGCGACGTGATTGGCAAGCTTCGCCAGCGTCTTGCTCTGCCCGATACCGACACATACCGGAATGCCGACGCACTGTCTGACGCTGTTGCGCATGTGTTGCGCACGCTCTGTCAATGCGCTCATGCCGGTCAGCTCCAGAAAACATTCGTCTATCGAATAGACTTCCTGATTGGGCGAAAATCGGGACAAGAGTTGCATCACCCGGTTTGAGAGGTCTGCATACAGGGTGTAGTTGGAAGAAAAGGCGACGATGTCGTGTTTCTTCGCAATGTCCTTTAGCTTGAACCAGGGCGCTGTCATCAAAACCCCCAGATCCTTGACTTCCTGTGAGCGCGATACCACGCAACCGTCGTTGTTGCTTAAGATGACGACGGGTTTTCCTTCCAGGTCGGGCCGGAACAGGCGTTCGCAGGATACATAGAAGTTGTTGCAGTCCACCAGGGCGATAGCGCGTTTCATCGTATTTATTTTTTATAAATTCAGAAATTAATTTCACGCGGAGGCGCGGAGAACGCGGAGAAAACCAAAAACAGAAATAAATTAAAAACAAATACTTATAATCCAGCTCGCCCTATTTATTCCATTAAAGCAGATCTGGATTTTTATATTTTATCTGTTTTCTCCGCGTCTCCGCGCCTCCGCGTGAGATGGTATTTTATAGGTTGGTGCGGGGAGGTTAGTGCTTGTGTACGTTCCAGCTCACCACGCCCCAGATTGTAAAATCCTGCTCGGGTTTGATGTGCATGTCGGGATAGTCAGGGTGAGCCGCACGCAATATCTGGCCATTTGGCGTGTTGATCAGTTGCTTGACGGTGAATTCGCCGTCGACGACCGCAATCACCACGCAGCCGGACGTTGCGTGCAGGGCGCGATCAACCACCAGCAGGTCGCCGTCAAAGATGCCCAGTCCCCGCATCGATTCTCCCGCGACGCGCATGAAAAAGGTGGATTCGCGACGCCCGATCAGATGTTCGTCCAGGCTGATGCGTTGTTCCACATAATCATCGGCAGGCGAGGGGAAACCTGCGGGTACGGCGCGGCGCAGCAGGGCGCGCTGGCGATAGAACAGATCCCGGTTCGGGTGAGTCATCGACAGCAGCGGGGTGTTTTTTCGGGATGAGTTAAGTTGCATGATGATTATCTCCGGTATTTGCGAACCAGTCCTGTCAGCACGCCGAATATTTCCAGGGTGCCCTGCGGGCGGATCACGGGGAAAGCAGGATTGGCCGGGCGCAGGATGAACTTGCCGTTTTCTTTATCAAGCGTCTTGAGGGTGAAGTCGTCGTCCACGATCGCGACCACGATATCGCCGATATTTGCAGTCATGCGTTTTTCCACCACCGCGACATCGCCGTCGTGGATGCCGGCATCGATCATCGAGTCGCCCTTGACCGTGATCAGCGTGGTTTTGGACGGTGTGTCTATCAACATCTCGTCGATCACGAAGTATTCGCCCTGGGTGGCTGTCACCGATACCGGCATGCCGGCCTGAACGGTCGATTCCGCCAGCGGGCGTGCGAAAAATTGCCGGGTGGGTATCCACGCGCCATCCGGGGTGCGCTCGATGAAATCGGCCTCCTCCAGACGGGTCAGAATCGCCTTTACCCAGGACTTGGACGCAATGCCGAATACCTCGCATAGTCTGGCGTAGGAGGGGATGTTTTTCCAGTCGGCGTAGTAGTCCTGCAGTCGGGTCAGATACTCGTTGTCTTTATGGTCGGTCATGATATTTCCTCGCAGATAGTGTTGTGTAATATAAAGAACGTTCGTTCTGTTGTCAATAACCTTGCTGAAAACAGGCCGGGGATGGATGTTGTTGCGTGATGTCGCGGCACAGGGCATATGAAAGGTTGTCAAAATGTAATTTTCAATTCAAAAACCTGCCCGCCATCAGTTAGAATATGCAATGAACGAAAAAATTGTTTTTGTCAGAACGAGCAGCGGCGAGGATGAGGTGCGCAGCAGGACTGCGCATTTATCGAAGGACATCAAGCGCGCCCTGCTGATGGTGGATGGTACGGCCACCGTTGCTGAAATCATGAGGCGTTCATCACCCAGCCTGCGCGGCATGTTGGAAGACATGTTCAATGAGTTGGTCAAGGGTGGTTTTATTAAGGATAAGGCTAAAGCGCCCCGATCATCGGCGCTCGTTACGCCATCGCCTTTGACCCCGAAAAATCCGGCTAGCGATGAGGTGGATGAGCTGGATTTCACCGCCGCTTTCCGCGTTCCCACGCAAGCCATGTTTGCGGAAGAAGCGGCCCGGGTAGCGCGTGTGGAGGCTGAACGTCAGGCACGTCAAGCCGAACAGGCACAGGCACAAGCACAGGCAGCGGAGCGCGCCAGACTGGATGCCGCAGATGAGGCCGCTCGTCTCAAAGCCGAACAGGAGGTTGTAAAATCTCGTGCGCTTGCGGAGGCTGCACGTCTTGCTGCTGAACAGGAAGCGGCCCGGGTGCGGGCAGAATCGGCACGTCGTGAAAAGGCGGCTGCTGAAACGACTCGCATTGCTGAACAGGCCCGTGCTGAGGCTGCCGCAGCGCAAGCCCGACTGGAGGCCGAAGTGGCCCGCTTAAAAGCGCAAGCGGAGGCCGAGGCGCGCGCGCGTATCGATGCCGAAAAGCGGGCAAAGCAGGTGGCTGAGGCTGCGCGTTTGCAGGCCGAGCAACTGGCTCGCGAGGCTGCTGCTCGCGTCAAGGCAGAGCAGGAAGCTGCTGAGGCTGCGCGTTTGCAGGCCGAACAGGTGGCTCGCGAGGCGGCTGCTCGTGTCAAGGCAGAACAGGCGGCGGCTGAGGCCGCGCGTTTGCAGGCCGAACAGGTGGCGCGTGAGGCGGCTGCTCGCGTCAAGGCAGAGCAGGAAGCTGCTGAGGCCGCGCGTTTGCAGGCCGAACAGCTGGCCCGTGAGGCGGTTCGTATCAAGGCCGAACAGGAGGCCGCCGAGGCAAGGGTTCGTGTCGAGGCTGAACGTTATGCCAAAGAAGCTGCTGAGACCCGTGCAAAAGCAGAACAGCATGCTGCAGAGGTTCGCGTTGAGGCAGAGCTGCGCGCAAAGGTGGTTGCTCAGGAGAAGGATAAGCTGGAAGCGGAAGTGGCTAAGTTGAAGGCGCTGGCCGAGACTGAAACACAGGCGCGTCTCGAAGCCGCAGCGCAGGCAAAGGCCGAGGCTGCGCGAGCCAAAGTTGAACAGGAAGCCGCTCGTGAGGCGGTGGAGCAAATGCGTGCCGCAGAGGCTGCGCGTGTCGATGCAGAGCGTATGGCAATGCAGGCAGAAGCCGCGCGTGTTCAGGCCGAGCATGATGCTGCGATCATCAGGGTGCGGGCTGAAGAGCAGGCTCGTGCGGGTGCGGCGCAGGCCGAGTTCGTCGCCAGTGAAGCCGTTCGCGCGGAGGCTGCGCGCCTCCTGCTTGCGCAGAATCAGGATCTGCAAGCCAGACGAGCTCTCGAAGCTGCCGCGCCGCGCGATCCCGGTCAGTGGGTAACACGTGACGACTCGCCGGATGTCATGGACAGGAGAAAAACCGCTGCTGTAGTACAAGGTTGCGACAGTCGGGGAGGCAACAACGGCATCCCTGTCGTGGAAAGAAGGACAACTACAGCGGCGGTGCTGTTCTTTGATATCGTGGGCTATACCAAACAGTCTGACCGCCGCCAGATCGAACTGAAAAAACAGTTCAATCAGCTGGTAACGGACAGTCTTGATCCGCTGGATGCCGGTGAGCGGATTATTCTGGATACTGGCGACGGTGCCGCAATCGGATTTTTGCAGCACCCGACCGATGCGCTGGAATCGGCGATGCATTTCCGTGAGGCGTTGGTGTCCGACAGGCATTACGATGCCCTGCGGGTGCGTATCGGCATACACCTCGGGCCTGTCAGTCTGGTCAAGGATATGAACGGGCAGATCAACATGCTGGGCGATGGCATTAACAGCGCACAGCGCGTGATGTGCTTTGCCGGACAGACTCAGATCTTCGTATCACGGGCTTATTTCGAGTTTGTGTCGAATCTCAGCGATGAATACAACGACTCGTTTCGCTATCGCGGTGCGCAACAGGACAAGCATGGACGCGAGCATCAGGTTTATGAATTGCTGGGCGCCGATCTTCCTCCGGAAGTGAAGCCGGTTGCATCTGCGAATGAACTGGCCGACTTCAATTTCGATGCTTTCAACGTCGCCTTATCGATGACAGAGGAGCCGGAAGCGCCTCAGGCTGCCGAGGCTGCCGATCAACTGTTGCTGGATGCGGTTAACCTGACCGGTGAGGCTCAGATTGAGTCCGTTCCTGTCTATCAGGCAGAGGTGGTCGTTGAACATGTCGAGAAACCGGTCATCGATCTGCCTGCCGAAGAGCCTCAATACACCGGGGCAGAGGCAAGAGAGCTGGCCGATGCGCAGGCCAGGAAATGGGAAGAAGCCAAGCTGCGGGCCTCTGAT
Organism: Gallionella sp.; assembly: GCA_041671105.1. Classification (GTDB taxonomy): domain Bacteria; phylum Pseudomonadota; class Gammaproteobacteria; order Burkholderiales; family Gallionellaceae; genus Gallionella. The sequence goes on along the minus strand of JBAZCE010000060.1, from coordinate 5,260 downwards.
GCCAGACAGGCTCCCCGTAAGGTTTTTGAGCCGCCTGTTGCGGCTGCGATCGTTGAAAAGCCGGTAGCGCTGCCGCCCCGCAAGCCGCTTCCCTGGGGCCGTCTCGGGGCCGGTTTGTTCGTGTTGCTGCTTGCGGCGTTGTTCGTCGTGCCTGCCGTGTTGCCCATGCAAGCTTATCTGACCGGCATCGAGCAGTCGCTGTCCGCCAAATTAAAACAACCTGTGCATATCGGGCATCTCGAAGGGCGCATTCTGCCTGCGCCGCGTCTGCTGCTGACCGACGTTTCAATCGGCGATATGAAGCAGATCAAGGTGAAACAGGCTCAGGTGGGCTTTTCTCTGTCTGCGTTGTTTGGTCAGGTCAAGCCCGTCAGCAGCCTCGAACTTGACGGCGTGGAGGTCAATGCTTTTTCAGAGGTTTCAGGCTGGCTGCAACAGCTCGCAGGCGATCATCAATATCCGGTTGCGCGTATTTTGTTGACTCAAGGGACGCTTGACGCTGACGGAATCGGATTAACCGGTGTGAATGGCCAGCTTGACTTCGATCCCGCGGGTAAGTTTTCCGGGGCTAAACTCAATGCCAACGCGCATAAGCTCGAACTGGAAATTCACGCCACGCCGGAACAAAAATTGCAGCTGGTTTTCTCGCTGCACGAAGGGGCCTTGCCGTCACTGCCGAATTGGGTATTTGAAGACCTGAAGGCCACGGGTGAGCTGAGCCGGGATGAGTTGCGTATCACCGATCTGGACGGACGGATCATGGGCGGTGCACTGACCGGGGATGTGCGTATTAACTGGCGCGCCGGTTGGCGCGTGCAGGGGGCGCTTGCGGCAAAAGTGATTCCATTGCAGAACATCAATAAGTTACTCAGCAGCGATCTGGACGGTACGGCACGTTTCCAGATGCAGGCGAAGAGCCTGGATAAGCTTGCCGATGCGGCGATATTGAACGGCGTATTCAACGTCAGGAAGGGGCTCATCAGCGGCGTCGATGTCGTCGAAACCGCCCGGCTGCGCAGCCGGGAAAGTTTGCCCGGCGGCAGAACCCATTTCGAGGAGCTGAGCGGCGAGTTGTTTTATGCCAACGATGTCTATCAGTTCAGGCCGGTGAAGATGAATGACAGCGTGGTGAAGGTCGCAGGTGCGCTGACCGTAAACCATCAGCAGTTGTCGGGGAATGTGATCGCCGATCTGGCGCTGCGGGCAGGCTCGGGTTCGGTAGCGCTGCAAATTGGCGGTACAACCGAAAGCCCGTCATTGCATGCGGCGCACTAAATCCGACCGGCAAGCCTGTAAGCGTCCTGAATGCACTTGCCGGACGCGACCTGTGCGACCTTACCTTCTGACGACTACGCCGTTTTCAATCTTGACCCTGTCACCGCTTGCGAGATTGCCAGCGCCAGTCTGATTGAAAGTGCGTTCCTCACCGGTGTTCATTTTTACGACGATGTCGTAACTCCTGGTCTTTTTTGAGGCTTTCTCGACCTTGTTTCCGGCGTATGCACCGCCAACCGCACCTGCGATAGTTGCCAGATCGCGCCCTGAACCGGCGCCAACCTGATGACCCAATACGCCTCCCAGCACACCTCCGGCAACCACACCCAGGCCGGATCCTTCGCCTTCGGTTTCAATCTCGTTGACAGATAACACGACCCCGCAACGGGCGCATGTATTTTCAGCGGGTTGATTTGACGTGTGAGGTCTGGCCGCACTCACACGTTGCTCTGCAAGGCGTTTTTCTGCCGTCGCACGTTGTTCCGCTGCGAAGTCTTTTTTTGCATTTGCAACTGCCTCTTTAACGGCTGCATCCTGTCTGGTTTTTTCTTCGGCCTGAGCCACTGCCGCAGCATCCTGCTTGTCTTTAGTCGCGGCTTGTTCAGCAATTATTTCCTTTTTCGCTTCTGTGACGGCTTGCTCAACGATTGCTTTGGTTTGTGCTGCGGTATCTTCGGTGGAAGGCTTGGGGGAGCAGGCCGAGACAAGACTGATTGCTGCCAGCAGGGTAGCGGCAATGATGGCGGTTCCTGAGTGTTTGAGTGAGTTCAATTTGTTCTCCTTCGATGGATCGTTTAATCGGGACAACTTGTTGGAATCGGCTGTTGCATGCAACGTACCTCCTGCGGGTGTGGCGTGTTTTGCTCGCCATGAGTTGCGATCATACTCTTTTCAGGCAGGGGAATGCGGTAACGAACACATGGATTTCGATGGCTGAGCCTCTGGCTTGCGGCGAGAGCCGGCAGCGCGGGCGTCTTGTGCGTATCGGGTGTAAATTTCGTGAATGACTGTGGTTCCACCCCGCTGGTGCAGGGTGGAACTCATCATTTCGAATCAATCATTTTCTTCACGACGCCGCTCACCCCTGTCTCGCCGTTGGGTATTGTCATGATCCCGTTGATATTCGCGTGTTGGCTGGCGAGCAGGCTCGTATTGACGCACGGGCTGACGTTCTTCGCCGCGATGTTGGACAGGATATGAGTTACGGCGATCATAGTCACGATCGTATACACAACCTGTTGTAAGCAATCCTGCTATGGCTAAGGCTGCGAGGCTTTTATTCATGAAAGTTCTCCAAAGTTATTAAACGGCGGCGCGTTTACGACTGACCGCACGGGCGGGTTAAAGTTCGAGCAGACATGGCATAACGAAGCGGCAGGTCGGAATTTACTGATTGAAGCGGTAGTCGTCCGCCGCATAGAGCCGCCATCCGCCATTTCCGTCGAGTTCCAGCACCTGCGGGTGATATTTCAGAATGGAGGCCCGGTGGCCGACGCTGACCAGCGTCGTGGTCGTGCCCGCCAACTGCCGGTACAGGCTGTCCTCGTTGGCAATATCAAGCGCACTGGTCGCTTCATCGAGGATGGCGTAACGGGGGGCCGCGAGCAGCACGCGGGCAAAGGCGACACGCTGTTGTTCACCCACCGACAGCACTTTTGCCCAGTCACGTTCGGCATCCAGGCCGCCAAACCGGGCGGCGATATCGGGCAGGTTGACGCGCCCCAGTAAATCCAGAAGCTCCTCATCGTTGATTACCCGATCCTGCTTCGGATACAACAGCTGGTAGCGCAAGCTACCCAGCAGCATATAGGGCCGCTGCGGCAGAAACAGCATTTCACCGCTATCAGGCCTGACGATGCGACCGTTTCCGGAGCGCCACAGGCCGGCAATGGCACGCAACAGCGAACTTTTTCCGCAGCCGCTGGTGCCCACGATCATCACCCCCGCGCCCGGATTGATCGCAAGGGTCAGGTCTTTGATCAGGGTTCTCTCGTGGTTCGGCGTCTGTAAGGTCAGATTCTCGATGGAAAGGCGTGTATCCTCCACCAGGGTGATGCCATCCCCTATCTTCTGCGGGCAGCCGGCTTTCCCGGCGAGGAATTTTGCGAAACTGTCGAGACGGTCTATCCCCGCCGCAAATCTGCTTAAGCTTTCGAAGTTATCGATAATCACCGTCAGCGCGCTCAAGATCGCCGCAAAAGCGCCCGCAGCCTGGATCGCACGGCCGACCTCCAGCTCTCCCGATAACACCCGACCGGCAATGATCGCGCTGGGCAGGATGATGGTCATAAAGCTGTAGCCATACTGGAACAGGTTCAGATTCAGTTGAGCCCGGATGAGTCTGTTGTAATTTCTGAAGGCCTCATTGAAACGCTGGCCGATCTGCCATGACTCCTGCGCCTCGCCGCGATAGAAAGCAATGGCTTCTGCATTCTCGCGTATGCGCACCAGGCTGAAGCGGAAATTTGCTTCGCGTTTGAGCTGGTAGAAGTTGACGCCGATCAACACTTTGCCAAACACCAGCACAGTGATCGCCGTGCCGGCAATCGCATAAATAATCAGAAAAAACACCAGTTCTGTGGAAATCGACCAGAGAACGCCGGAGAAAGCCACGAGCTGCAGCAGTGCTCCGATCAGCACCAGCAGGAAATAGAGGGATTTCTGGGTAAAGGTGTTGATGTCTTCGGCAATGCGCTGATCCGGGTTATCGATCTCGGTGTTGGTATTCAGTTCGTAATAAGCACGATTTCCGAAATAGCTGCCCAGAAAATGCCGGGTCAGCCAGCGCCGCCAGTAAATGCCGAGCTTGTCTCGCACATAGTAGTAAAACGCATAAATCGGCACGGCCACGACCAGGATGATCAGGCACTTCTGGATCGCAGTCCAGAACCTGTCCGCGTCTCTTGCCGCCAGCGCCGAGGTGAATTCCCCGGTCAACTGGTTGAACAGCACGGCGAATCCCGTCTGTCCCAGCAGCAACAGCACCAGCAGGACAAGCAGTCCACGGGCTTGCCATTTTTCTTCCCGGAACCAGTAGGGGGCGGCGATGGCCCTGAAGCGTTGCCACAGGTGTCGATTGAAGCTGTTCATAGTTTGTATGTTGCCGGATCAATTTGTCCGCGTTCCTGCCCTGTCCACGACAACTCAGCTTCCATAAATCCGGAAGTCCCGGAATACCTGCGCGTATCGTGAACGATTCTGATACGTCTATCGATCCTGGTCAGGTTTGAGATCGGCATTTTTCTATAGCGCTAAAATGAACGGTTCGATTATAAATCTTACGTCGTATAAGTCGTGAACTGAAATTTTCCGACTCGATGCGAGCGGCGGTTCACAAACGCGAGATTGAAGGAAACTCTGTGGCTGATCTGTACGGTAACGTACCTAAAAAAACAGGAATATCGCCTGTCCGCTGAAATAAGCAGCGAGCTGCCGGAATATTCGGGAGGTCGTGAATGGCACCGGTTTTGGTGAGGATGAGTTCAGCTTATTGCTGGTTTACCGTGGCGCGGGATGGCGTAAGCCACCCCGCGTCGGGTTTTAATTTAAGCAGGCGCCTTTGCGCTGCTTTCTGCAAGTTTTTACGACGCCAAAATTTTATGCAAGCGCTTTTGAAATGCGTTTGAGTGCTTCGCGTAGGTTTTGGCTACGCCGAAACCTCAGGAAAGTGCAGCCGATATGCGTTTGAGTGCTTCGCGTAGGTTTTCCATCGAGGTGGCGAATGACAGGCGGATATAGCCCTCACTGCCGAAGGCAGAACCCGGCACGACCGCGACCCCCGCTTCAATCAGCAGGTATTCCGATAACGCGATGTCGGTGGCAGCCGCAATGATCCCCTTGCTGTGCAATGTGGCAATGGCGACCCGTGCATCGGGGAAGGCGTAGAACGCGCCGCCTGCCATCAGGCAGGAGAGGCCGGGAATCTTATTCAACGCGTTCACCACGAACACATGGCGTTCGCGGAAGGCTTTGACCATGGGCGCGA
>JBAZCE010000059.1:0-12114 GCA_041671105.1 Gallionella sp. | reverse complement strand
TGGATGGCTTCGGCTTTACCGGAACCATGGAAAAACTGGGTGTGGAACGACGTCTTGTGACTGCCGGCGCAAACAAGGGTTTCATGGATCCTTTCTCGACGGTTCGCCCTGACCAGGAAGAATATGCCAAACAGATGCTGGCTCAGATACATCAGCAGTTTATCGACGTGGTCAAAGCCGGGCGCGGCAAGCGTCTGAAGGAGACGCCGGATACCTTCAGCGGGCTGGTTTGGAACGGACAGGCCGCCGTGGCAATGGGGCTGGCGGATGGTTACGGCAGTGTGGAATCGGTGGCGCGCGATGTGATCAAGGCAGAAGAAGTCGTGGACTTTACAGTGAAAGAAGGCATTGCCGACAGGCTGGCGAAACGCTTCGGCGCGGGTGTGATGAGTGCGGCAGGTTTTTCGGCAAAGAGCGGAATCACGTTGCGCTGATCAGGATTCAGGATGCTGGATACAGGATTCATGTCGCAAGGGCATTCCCCGCACAACTAAGGGGCAACGCTCCAAGTTGTTGCGTGAAGGATTCGTGATTAGCGCAGCAGCGGTTTCAAGGCCTGCAGCACATTGCGCATGACTTGCGGTTGTGAGGTGGCGGCGGGGTGCATGTTGTCGGCCTGAAACTGGTCCGCGCTCACGCCTTCCAAAAGGTATGGCAGCAGGCTGACGCGGTGTTTTTCCGCCAGTCTTGGAAACATGCTTTGAAATTGCGTGATGTAAGGTTCGCCGTAGTTGGGTGGCAGTTTCATGCCGATCAGCAGGGTTTTGGCGTGAACCTGGCTGACTAATACCAGTATCTCGTTCAGATTGCTTTCGATATCCGCCGTGCTGAAGCCGCGCAAGCCGTCGTTGGCACCCAGTTCCACGATCACGATTGCCGGTTGATATTGCTCCATCAATTTGGCTAAACGCTGGCGTCCTCCCAGCGAAGTCTCGCCGCTGATACTGGCGTTCAGGATTTTGAAATTGACCCGGCTGCGTTCGAGTTCCTGCTGCAACAGGGTGGGCCAACTTTCAGACAGGTCGATGCCGTAGCCTGCTGACAGGCTATCTCCGAATACCAGAATATTTTTTGCGACAGGCTTTGCGGCGGGGGGGGCCGCTTGCGCGGCATGCGGAAGCCACAGTGCGGCAATCAGAATCAGCGTTGTTAAGGCAGTCCAACTTGGCAAGGATATATTTTTCATGACAGCAATTGTGCAGGCGGTAAGCCTTTCTAAGCAAGTGTTAAGTGGTGAGCAACCCCTGGTCATTCTGCACGAAGTCAGTTTCACCGTCATCGCGGGCGAGAGTCTCGCGATCACAGGCAGCTCGGGCTCGGGAAAGTCGACCCTGCTGGGGCTGCTGGCAGGCCTTGATGTGCCCTCAGGCGGTCGTGTCTTGCTGAATAATACGGACATATTTGCCCTCGATGAAGACGGTCGCGCCCGTCTGCGCGGCGAGTTGGCGGGCTTCGTGTTTCAGTCCTTTCAGTTGTTGCCCGCGCTCACTGCGCTGGAGAACGTCATGCTGCCGCTGGAACTGCAAGGCGTGAACGATGCGCGTATGCGCGCTGCCGAGTCTCTGCGCGAGGTAGGGCTGTCAGCCCGCGCTCATCACCTGCCCAAGCACCTGTCCGGCGGCGAACAGCAACGCGTAGCCCTGGCCCGCGCCTTCGTCGTGTATCCCAAGATACTGTTTGCAGACGAGCCGACCGGCAATCTCGATGCCGAAACGGGTGTGCAGGTGATCGATTTGATGTTTGAATTGAACCGCTTGCAGGGCACGACGCTGATCCTGGTCACCCACGATGAAACACTGGCTGCGCGTTGCGGCAAGCAGTTGCGCCTGTCCGGCGGAAGGGTGGTGTAAACGGCACTCTACACTGACGTCATTCCGGCGAAGGCCGGAATCCAGTGCTTTTGTCGTAAAGGATTTTCGTCTGCACAATGCGCGGAATTATTGTCTGTATTTTTGACTACGCTGGAATGACGGAGTAAGTAAAACAGTGAAATGAGCAAGCAGCCTTGTGTCTATCTGCTGGCCAGAAAACGTAATGGCACGTTGTATGTCGGCGTAACCTCGGACTTGGTCAGGCGGGTGTGGGAGCGCAGGACTCACGTCGTCGATGGGCTCACCAAAAAATATGATGTTTGCATTCTGGTATGGTATGAGGTGCATGCAACGATGGAATCGGCCATCGGACGAGAAAAGGCGATCAAGGAATGGCAAAGAGCGTGGAAGCTAAAATTGATCGAGCAAATCAATCCGGATTGGAATGATTTGTATGAATCATTGTTATGACTGGATTCCGGCCTGCGCCGGAATGACGAAGCGAGAATGGATAATCGTTCCTCGAAACTCATTGCAAACGGTTCGTTTTTCGGCCTTAGCCTGTCCTCGGATGCGGGTCTCGGGGGGTGGAATGACGGGGTGGTTTTGTTGAATCTCCTGCGCCTGTCCTTCAATCTGTTGCGGCGCGACTGGCGGGCCGGGGAGTGGCGCGTGCTGATGCTGGCGCTGGTGCTGGCGGTGGGCAGCCTCTCGACGGTAGGCCTGTTTGCCGATCGGGTACGGCAGGCATTGGGCCAGCAGGCAAGCAGCCTTTTGGGTGCGGATATGCGCATCACGTCGACCCGGCCGATTTCTGCAAGTTATCGCAAGATGGCAGAGGCTCGCGGCTTGCGTGCAATCGAGAGCCTCACTTTTCCCAGCATGGTGTCAAATGATGGTCAGGTATTGCTCTCTGAGATTCAGTCTGTCGAGGCCGGCTATCCGCTGCGCGGCAAGATCGAAATCGACGAGGAATTTCAAGGGGAACTCGTAGGTCGGGATTCATCCCGACATCCCTCAAATTATTCTATTCCTCTGCCTGGTACGGTGTGGGCGGATGAACGTCTGTTGCGCCGACTGAATTTGCAGGCGGGGGATAAAGTAGGTATCGGCGCGCAGCATTTCGTTGTCGCCGCGCGTATCGTCAAGGATGTCGATCAGTCGGTCGGTTTTGCAAGTTTTGCGCCGCGCGTGTTGATGAACGAGTCTGATCTCGCAGCGACTGGCTTGTTGCAGGAAGGCAGCCGCATCTCATACCGACTGATGGTCGCAGGTGAAGCAAAGCAGGTGGCAGCGTTGCGTGCGGCGCTCCATCTTACCAATAACGAAAAGCTGGAAGATGTGACGGATGCGCGTCCTGAAATCCGTACCGCGCTGGAGCGTGCCGAGCATTTTATGGGGCTTGCCGCACTGACGGCGGCGATCTTAGCCGGGGTGGCGATTGCCCTCGCGGCCAGGCGTTATGTGGTGCGCCATCTGGACGGCTGTGCGGTGATGCGCTGTCTGGGTGCGGTTCAAGGGCAGGTGTTGCGGCTGTTTTTATTTCAATTTCTGCTCGCGGGATTGCTTGCGGTATGCGCAGGTTTGCTGTCGGGTTACGCGGCTCAGGCGGTGCTGGCAGGTCAGCTCATGTCCGATGCCGCTCTGCCGCAACCCGGGATATTGCCCGCCCTTCAGGCGGCGCTGAGCGGGTATGTGTTGCTGATCGGCTTTGCTTTTTTGCCTCTGCTGCAATTGCGCAAGGTATCCCCCTTGCGGGTGATACGTCGCGAGCTGGGACTGCCTCAAATGTCCGGATGGCTGATTTACGGTTTGGCCGTGCTGGTGTTGGCAGTCTTGTTTCTGTGGCAGGCGGGTTCGGTGAGGCTGGGGGTTGTTGTGCTGGGCGGCCTGCTGGCGGGCTTGCTGGCGGCAGGTGGCCTCGCATGGCTGTTGTTGCAGTTACTTGCGCGGTATGCGTACTTGTTCGGGTCGTATTCGAGGCATGCACTCAATAATCTTGCGCGCAACGCGACGGGAGTGGCGGTGCAGGTGACGGCGCTCAGTCTGGGCGGGATGGCGCTGCTGGTGTTGACGCTGGTTAAAGGCGATCTGTTGCAAAGCTGGCAGGGCAAGCTGCCTGTCGATGCACCGAACCGCTTCGTGGTGAATATTCAGCCCGATCAACGGATGGCCTTGTCTGATTTTTTTGCGCGGCAACAATTGCCAGTGCCGGCGCTGCTGCCGATGGTGAAGGGGCGTCTGGTTGCGATCAACGAGAGGGCTATCGGCGCTGATAGCTATCCTGCGCCTCGCGCGCGCAGTCTGGTTGAACGGGAATTCAATCTGTCTTATAGCGACGACATGCCCGGCTGGAATACGCTGGTGAGTGGTAAATGGTGGAGCGGAAAACAGGATTCAGGATTCAGGAATCAGGATTCAGCAAATAGCGGCCAGCTCTCCGTTGAGGAGGGGATTGCCAAGACCCTGGGAATTCGTCTGGGCGATACGCTCACTTATGATGTGGCAGGGAGCCGGTTTACCGCAACCGTCACCAGCTTGCGCCGCGTGCAGTGGGATTCGATGAAAGTGAATTTTTTCGTGATCGGCACGCCGAAACTGATGCAGGATTACCCGGCGAGTTATTTGACGAGCTTTTATTTGCCGCCCGGCAAACTGCGAAGCGGGGAGGAGCTGGTCAGTGAATTTTCCAATCTTTTGCTCATCAACACGGACGAGGTGATAGCACAGTTGCGCAGCATCATCGATCGGGTTTCAAAGGCCGTCAGTGTGGTATTCATGTTTACCCTGCTGAGCGGGCTGCTGGTGCTTTATGCGGCGATGCTGGCGACGGAGCGGGAGCATGAGGCGGCGATTTTACGCACGCTGGGCGCCGACAGCACTTATTTGCGCCGCCTTTATTTGAGTGAGTTTGCCGTGATCGGCATGCTGTCAGGAGTGATTTCTGCGGCCAGTTCGGCCTTGCTGGGCTGGGTGCTGGCGCGCTATGTTCTGGAGATACCGTATGGCTCAAACGGCCTGGTTTGGCTGTTCGGTGTGTCGGGCGGCGTGCTGCTGGTTATGCTGACGGGCTGGCTAAATATACGAAGACTAGGTAAAATTCCGCCTTTGCGCATTTTGCGTAGTGAATAATAGTTTGATTGTATTGAATTATTTTTCAATGTGCGGATGTTGTTGGGAAATTCCGGCAACTTTGATACAATTCAATCCGCTTTATAAACTTACAACCAGGGTGGGAGTCTCAAATGTCTATTGAACAACGTGTAAAAAAGATCGTATCTGAACAACTTGGCGTGAACGAGTCCGAAGTCAAGAACGAATCGTCTTTTGTGAATGATCTGGGTGCTGATTCCCTCGATACCGTTGAACTGGTGATGGCGCTGGAAGAAGAATTCGAATGCGAAATCCCCGATGAAGACGCAGAAACGATCACAACCGTGCAGCAAGCCATTGATTACGTCCTGGCACATCAAAAGTAATTAGTTCAATTCACAGTCGGCGGAGTTCATTTGTCTAAACGTAGAGTCGTCGTGACCGGGCTGGGGATAGTCTCTCCGGTCGGTATTGGTATTTCCGCTGCCTGGCAGAGCATCGTCGCGGGCAAGTCGGGTATCGTCAAAATTTCCAGTTTCGATGCGAGTCAATTTGCCAGCCAGATCGCAGGCGAAGTCAAAGATTTTGATGTCACACAATTTTTGCCTGCAAAAGATGCTCGCCGCATGGGAAGATTTATTCATTTCGGCCTGGTGGCCGGCATGGAGGCGTTCAAGGATTCGGGTCTTGAAGTGACCGAGCAGAATGCTGAACGCATCGGCGTGAACATCGGATCCGGTATCGGCGGTTTGCCGATGATCGAGGATACGCACAACGATTATCTGGCCGCCGGTCCTCGCAAGATTTCGCCGTTTTTTATTCCCGGCACCATCATCAATATGATTTCTGGCAATTTGTCAGTGATGTACGGGCTCAAAGGCCCGAATCTGGCGATGGTTTCCGCCTGCACCACCGGTACGCATTGCATCGGTGAGTCAGCAAGGATGATCGAATACGGCGATGCGGACGTGATGATTGCGGGCGGGGCAGAGGCGACTCTGGGCCCGCTGGCGGTTGGCGGATTCTCGTCGGCGCGCGCACTCAGCACGCGTAACGATGACCCTGCGACTGCCTGCCGTCCGTGGGACAAGGACCGGGATGGCTTCGTTATCGGCGAAGGCGCTGGTGCGCTGGTGCTGGAAGAGTACGAGCATGCTAAGGCGCGCGGCGCCAAAATTTATGCCGAGCTGACAGGTTACGGCATGAGCGGCGATGCTTATCACATCACGTCCCCCAACAGCGATGGCCCGAAACGCAGCATGTTGAATGCGCTTAAAAATGCAAAGTTGAATCCGGATCAGGTGCAGTACGTCAATGCACACGGCACGTCGACCCCGCTGGGTGACAAGAATGAAACCGAGGCGATCAAACTGGCCTTCGGCGACCATGCTAACAAGCTGGTGGTCAATTCGACCAAGTCGATGACAGGCCATCTGCTGGGCGGAGCCGGCGGTATCGAGTCTATCTTCTCGGTATTGGCCATCCATCACCAGATTTCACCGCCGACCATCAACATCTTCGAGCAGGATCCGGAGTGCGATCTGGATTATTGCGCCAATGTCGCTCGCGACATGAAGATAGATGTGTCGATGAACAACAACTTCGGTTTTGGCGGAACCAACGGTACGCTGGTGTTCAGCAAAATCTGACGATTTTTAATAATGCTGATCAACGGCGCAGCAGGCAATATGATCAGTATCCGTGACCGCGGTCTGCTCTACGGCGACGGGGTGTTTCGCACCTTTTGCGCATGTGCGGGCGAACCGCAGCACTGGCCTTTGCACTACAAAAAACTTGAGCATGATTGCGCGGCGCTGGGCATAGTCTGTCCTGATTTCGATCTGCTTGCCGCCGAATTGGGCGGTTTGCTTATTGCGCATCCGGACGCCGTTTTCAAGATTATCGTCACGCGCGGCCTCTCCGCACGCGGTTATGCCCCTCCCGTCGAGTCTCATCCCACCCACATCTGGGATGTGTCCCCGCTGCCCGACTATTCTCAGAGCCGTGCCGGTTTGAAACTGCATCTTTGCCGGTTGCGTCTCGGGCATCAGCCGCTGCTCGCCGGAATCAAACATCTGAATCGTCTGGAAAACGTGCTGGCCGCCGCCGAGTGTAGCGATGCGGACGAAGGGTTGTTGCAGGATTGCGATGGCCTTGTCATCGAAGGTGTGCGCAGCAACGTATTTTTAGTCTTGAACGGTTGTCTGGTTACCCCCGATTTATCGCGCTGCGGCGTGGCAGGGGTGCAGCGCGACCGCGTGATCGCCTGTGCCGGAAGGCTTGGCATGCGGGTAGTGGTGCGGGATGTAGCACTTGCGGAGGTGTCGGCCGCCGATGAACTATTTTTGACAAACAGTGTGTTCGGTCTGTGGCCGGTAGCCAGTTTGGACGCGCGGCGCTGGACGGATTACTCCGGCACTACACAAATTCGCGAAGCGCTTGCAGGACAGGGATTTTAATGCGTAAGCTATTTATATTATCGTTGTTGGCAGTTTGCGGTTGGGCTGCGTTTTACGTCTATAACCCGATGACGCCGCCTAAGTTTCCCTTCGAATTTACATTGAATCAGGGCAGCAGTCTGACCTCGGTGGCGCGCCAGTTTGAACAGGCCGGTTTGATAGAGCAGCCACGTCTGTTCGTCATTTTTGCAAGGCTCCTTGGTCGTGCCGGACAAATCAAGGCCGGAATCTATCAGCTGGATCACGCGGTATCCAAAATGGAACTGCTGGATATGATCACCCAGGGCAATGTGAGCCGGAGCCAGATTACCATCATCGAGGGCTGGAGTTTCAGGCAGTTGCGCGTGCAGCTGGACGCGAACCCCAATATTCGTCATGACACGCAAGGACTGACAGATGCCGAGATATTGCAGCGCATCGGTGCATTCGAGAGTCATCCCGAAGGGTTGTTTTTTCCGGATACCTATTTTGTTGCCGCCGGCAGCAGCGATATCGAGCTTTTGAAGTATGCCTACCGGATGATGCAGCAGCGCCTGAATGAAGCCTGGGCTGCGCGAAGTCCGGATTTGCCGCTGGCAGCACCCTATCAGGCACTGATTCTTGCATCCATCGTGGAAAAGGAAACCGGCACGCCCGGCGACCGGCCGATGATCGCCGGTGTTTTCGTAAACCGCCTGCGCATCCACATGATGCTGCAAACCGACCCTGCCGTGATTTACGGTCTGGGAGAAAATTTTGACGGCAATCTCAGGCGTCGCGATCTTGTTAGCGACACCCCGTACAATACTTACACCCGTGCAGGATTGCCGCCCACGCCGATTTCCATGCCGGGGGTGGCAGCCCTCAACGCCGCGCTGCACCCGGCTAAAACGGATGCCTTATACTTCGTAGCGCGCGGCGACGGCAGTTCCAAATTTTCCAGCAATCTGGATGCGCATAACCGGGCGGTGAATCAATTTCAAAAATAGTCGTTAGTCGTTAGTAGGGAGTTATTGGTTAAACCTGAACAGCGATATTATCTTTGTTTGTGATAAAACGTAAACATCAAGGCGTGAAAGTCGCTCAATTGCACTGGAGTTGGTTATGAAGCAAGGTTGTATGATTGTCTGCGACGGCGGTAACGGTGCAGGGAAAAGCACGGTACTGAAAGCAATCGAAGCACATTTGCTCAAACAAGGCCACGATCTGGTAATGACTCGCGAACCGGGCGGGACGCCCATCGGAGAGAAAATACGTGAGATTCTACTGAATCGTGACTTTTCGGAAATGTGCAGCGTTACGGAATTAATGCTATTCGCCGCCGCGCGTGCGCAGCATGTCAGAGAGAAAATTATCCCGGCTATTAACGCCGGCAAAATCGTTGTTTCAGATCGCTTTGATTCCGCAACGGTCAGCTTTCAGCACTACGCCAGAGGATTACCGCTGGATCTCATCATTCAACTTAACAATATCGCCATTGACGGGTTTCGCCCCGATATCACCATTATTCTTGACCTTGATCCTGTAGCGGGACTGGTTCGCGTAAATTCGCGAGGAAGCCAGCTGGATCGCATGGAAGCGGAAAATCTCGAATTCCTCCACAACGCGCGCAAAGGTTATCTTGAACAGGCAAAAAATGACCCGTCTCATTTCGTTGTAATTGACGCGTCAAAGCCACTCGAAAAGGTTGTGCTGGAAGTGATTCAGGTCGTTGACCGAGTCATTGATAATCCCAGTAATCGATGCCTCGGTGCCTGTTAAATAGACGAAAATTCCCGTTTACTGCCGACCCTTAACCCGTAAGTCGTTTCTGACGGATGTCACTCCCTTGACGCTGCCTGCAACTTCTACCGCCGTATTTATGTCGGCCTCTGAACTCAGGAAACCGCTCAACTGAACTTCGCCCTTAAAGGTTTCGACTGTTATTTCAGCAGATTTCAAACCCGGTTCATTAAAGACTGCCGCCTTTACCTTGGTCGTGATAACGCTGTCGTCAAAGTATTCCCCTGTGCCTTCCTTTTTTGGCGTCGATGCGCAACCCAGCATCGTCGTCAATATGACTGCCGTTTAACCTGTTTTACACTGAACCCGTCGTTCGTTCGTACCGGCAATCGAGACGCGGTCATACGCAAATCATCGTATTTGTCCGCTTTATTTGTTTGTGTCATCCAATTTTGTTTCAGAAAATTTTAGCGCAGCGTCCAGGGCGCTCATAAAATCTTTGATCCTGATAGGTTTGGTGATATAGCAAAAGAATCCCGCCTCAATTCCCGCTTCAATATCGCAGGGCATGGCATTGGCACTGATGGCAACGACCGGGATGTGCATGGTAGCCGTGTCTTTGCGCAGGGTATTCAGCGCTTCGATTCCGCTGATTCCCGGCAGATTGATGTCCATCAGGATGACATCAGGGAGATGGGTGCGCGCTAACGCGATGCCGAGATTCCCGTCGCGGGCGCTCAGCATGTGTATGTCCGGGCGGGCTTCAATTATTTGTTCGACCAGCATCAGGTTGGCCGGATTGTCTTCCACATAGAGCAGGGTGTGCTGCTTTGCATTTTCCTGATGTGGCAGTGCCGGTTCTGCGGGAAGGGTATTTTCAGCGGAAAGTTGCGGCTTAACCTCCCGGATAAGTTCGATCCAGAATTCGCTGCCTGCGCCGACGGTGCTTTTTACGCCGATGCAGCCCCCCATCAGTTCAACCAGTTTCCTTGTGACCACCAGGCCGATGCCGGTGCCTTCCTCGCTGCCGTTTTCCTGCCCCAGGCGATTGAACGGCTGAAATAGTTGCGCCAGTTTTTCCGAATCTAATCCCATGCCGCTGTCTCTGATGCTGATTCGTATGCGTTCCGGGATGATTTCGCTACACTCGATTTCGACTGTTCCCTGTTTGCGGTTGTATTTGATTGCATTGGACAACAGATTGATCAGAACCTGCTTTAACCGGGTTTGATCGGCACTGACAAACCAGCTGTTGTCGAACGGAAGAAAGGTCAGTTTGATGTCATGCCGCTGCGCCTGCGTCTCGATCATTGCCTGACATTCGCGCATGACATCGATCAACAACACGGGTTCTAGCGACAGCGATACCTTGCCGGACTCGATCACCGCGAGATCGAGGATTTCATTGATCAATTCCAGCAGATACCATCCTGCCCTGGTAATCTGTTGCAGCCTTGCTGCCTGCGAGTCCGTCGGCGGGGGGGAACCTGCCTCCAATAACTGGCTGAAACCCAGGATCGCATGGAGCGGGGTGCGCAACTCATGACTCATGCCGGACAGGAAATCCGATTTGGCAAGATTCGCTTTTTCCGCCGCAGACTTGGCGCGTTCCAACTCGGCATTATTATCCTGCAGTACCTGATCGAGCCTTTTCTTCTCTGCTTCGATCTGTTTGCGCGCGGCCATATCTAAATAGGCGCCAATGTAATGAGTGATATTCCCGTTGGGGGCAACGACAGCGTAGATCGTCAGCTGCTCAATGTAGAGACTGCCGTTCTTGTGCTTGTTCAATATCTCGCCTTGCCAGTAATGCTCCTGGTTCAGCGTTGCCCACATGCGCTGGTAGAACGCATTGTCCTGTTGCCCGGATTTAAACATCGCCGGTGTTTTGCCTACCATTTCTTTTTCGCTGTAGCCGGTCAGCCGGGTGAATGCCTGATTGACGCGCAGGATAATGCCGTTAGCGTCGGACACCATCATTCCTTCCTGTGACTCAAAGGCAATGGCGGCAATACGCAATTCCTCCTCGATTAGCCGGCTCTCGGTGATATCGCTGAGCGCAATGCGTACTGAGGGTTCACCGCCGTCTTTCACGTGCATACAATCCAGTCGTGCATGGAAGCTGGAATCATCGCCGCGCCTGAACGTCAATTCGCAATTCCGCCGCCCATCGTGCTGTAACACGTTTAAAAAATGGTGATACCAGCGCTCACTGTCCCCGGCGGCGATAAAGCCGGCGAAGCGGCGCTTGAGCAATTTTTTGCGCTCGACGCCCAACATCTCGGCGCCGGTGAGATTGATTTCGGAGATTTGGCCTGTGCGCGTGAGGGTAAGGTAGCCGACCGGTGCTAATTCGTACAAACCCAGATAACGATCACGCGACTCTTCCAAGGCGATCTGCGTGCGACGCAACTCATCGTTTTGCATCTCCAGCTCGATCTGATACACACTGAGTTCGTGCAGTAAAACTCCGGCTGGCCGGGTCGATTCCTCCACCGGCAGTGAGCCGGAGACTCTCGTCTCGGCTTTAATGCGTAGTGTATCCAGCTCAACGCCTTTATTATTCATAGCGCACCTTTAAGGCTTAGATTGTGTATATTCGGCAATATGACCCTGTCCGGAAGTTCACGCTGCGTCTGACATAACGCCAGGCGATCCCGGCTGTCCGATGCACGATGCGGGCGATCGTTTAATTGTCTTGTATTGAATCTTCACCCTTATATCAGGTTTATGAAAACCTGTTGCTGTTCGGCGCTCAGCAGCAATCCCTGCTCAATCTTGTTAAGATAGTGGGCACGCCGAAGTGCATATGTTCCTGCCGGAATGAGCTGATTTCCGATTGCAGTTCGGGTTGTCCCATAATCTTTATATAAAATTTTTGGATAAGCTGATGCCGTCATGAGGGTGTTTCCTGTGGTTGTCGGACTAAAAATGGCAATTATCCTTAGGCTGTCCATGTTAACGACGTGACCGGTTTTAAAATATCGGTGCTTTGCTGATTAAGTCGTAGGTCGGGATTTATCCCGACAGTGTGTGATTCGAAGAGAAAA
>JBAZCE010000058.1:11606-12199 GCA_041671105.1 Gallionella sp. | reverse complement strand
AAAACATATTGCTCAATATGGTCACGGATTACAGCAAGAGTCGCATGATGGCGCAAATGCACGCAGCCATTCTGATGTCTTCACAAACCATAGAAGAAATGGCGTAACAGCAGGTAGTCTGACGTGGCAACCAAGACAGTATTGGGTGAAGCGCAGCAGGTTAAAATCGCCACCGAGTTGATTTTGATGGGCGCGCGGCTGCAAGTCTTGCAGGAAGAGACCAGCCTGAGTCGCGAACGTTTGCTCAAGCTGTACAAAGAGGTTAAAGGCGAATCACCTTCCAAGGGTATGTTGCCTTACTCGACTGACTGGTTTATCAGCTGGCAGCCCAACATACACTCATCCCTGTTTATGGGGGTTTACCAGTTTCTGGTTAAAAATGCCGGCGTGGAGGGCGTTCAGGCGTTGATCACCGCTTATCGCTTATATCTTGATCAGGTGCAGGGAATTGAGGGCGGTGAGGTGGTGTTGAGCATCACGCGTGCGTGGTTTCTGGTGCGTTTCTTCAACGCCGGCATGATGCAGATGGTTACTTGTCGCGAATGCAGCGGCCATTTCGTCACCCACACCAACGAGTTGCATACGAACTATGT
>JBAZCE010000058.1:0-11596 GCA_041671105.1 Gallionella sp. | reverse complement strand
GAAAACCAACGCCAAGGTCAAGCCGCTTATCGAACAGGCAGAATAGTCGATCGTTTATTATCTGATCCGTGCACTTCCTGTCATAAATCACGACGATAATATTCAATTTAGGGAAACGCTGATTTAATCCGTTCGTGGTGAGCCTGTCGAACCATGATCGGATTAAATTTATTACAATCATATTGTTATAATATCCATTCGACAAGGCTCCCCTGAGCAACGTTCGTTCCTTCGACAGGCTCAGGACGAACGGAGTCGAAGGGCTGATGAAACGACTAGCCACTCGACTAGGCTGCTAAAAAACACCAGCCAAGCCGCTGGTTATCAGGGTGAACGGGTGATTTATTCAGCGTTTCCTTAGCTTGCTTCACATCGGAATAGGCCGGCTGTTTTTGGCCCGTGTTTTGTCTGCCGCGGGTGCTGATAAAAATCGATTGGATGAGTAATTGCAAAGCCTGTTACAAACTGGCATGACTGCCGGGGCTGATTTGTTTTAGAATGTAGCGGCGGAATTAAAATTAAGGAGCGCTGCATGATTGTAATCGTAGGCTATGTCGTGGTAATGGCATCGATATTTGGTGGCTTTGCACTGTCAGGCGGTCACTTGGGTGCGTTGTGGCAACCGCTTGAGTTATTGATGATCTTCGGCGGGGCTGCGGGCGCTTTTTTCGTTGGCAACAACATGGTTACCATCAAGGCTACCTTGAGGGATTTGCCTACAGTGCTGAAGGGCTCTAAATATACCAAAGAAGCCTACATGGAGCTGATGGCTCTAATGTACGAATTGCTGACTAAGGTCCGCAAGGAAGGGTTGATGTCGATCGAGAACGATGTCGAGCAGCCTCATGATAGTCCGGTGTTTTCCAAGTATCCCAAGATTTTGTCTGATCACCATGTGGTCGAGTTTATCACCGACTACCTGCGCATCATGGTCAGTGGCAACCTCAATGCGATGGAGATCGAAAACCTGATGGATGTCGAACTCGAGACGCATCATCACGAGGCGATGGTTTCTTCTCACGTCATCGCCAAGCTGGCCGACGGTATGCCGGCGTTCGGTATCGTCGCCGCCGTGATGGGTGTGGTGCATACCATGGAGTCGGTCGGTATGCCGCCGGCAGAATTGGGTATTTTGATCGCGCACGCGCTGGTCGGTACCTTCCTCGGTATTTTGCTGGCTTATGGATTCGTCGGCCCGCTGGCAAGCTTGCTGGAGCAGAAGGCGGAAGAGGGCGGCAAGATGTTTCAGACGATCAAGGTGACCTTGCTTGCCAACCTGAATGGTTACGCGCCTGCGATGGCTGTCGAGTTCGGGCGTAAGGCTCTGAGTTCTGCAGATCGTCCCGGATTTACCGAACTGGAAGAACACGTCAAGCAAAAACGCTAACAATCAGCTGCTAGTCGCTAGTTATTAGCTGCTAGTTACTAACGACTAAAGACTAACGGCTCCAAAATATGGCTGAGGATAAGAATAAACGCCCCATCGTTATAAAACGCATTAAAAAGGTGGCCGCGGGCCATCACGGCGGTGCGTGGAAAATTGCTTATGCCGACTTTGTGACGGCGATGATGGCTTTTTTTCTGTTGATGTGGTTGCTGGGGTCGACTGCCAAAGGCGATTTGGCAGGGATTTCGGAATATTTCAAGACGCCGCTCAAGGTGGCTATGGCGGGCGGGTCGGGCAGCGGCGACAGTTCAAGCATCGTCAAGGGCGGGGGTAAGGATCTGACCCGAAGCTCAGGGCAGGTCAAGGCGGCTGATACCCCGCAAGAGAAGAAAACCATCAATTTAAAGGCGGCTAAGGAAGAGTTTGAGCGCAAGGAGCGTGAGGCTGAGTTGGCTCGTCTCAAGGAAATGAAGGCTAATATCGAGAAGTCCATCGAAAATAACGCCAAGCTGAAACAGTTCAAGAGCCAGATATTGCTCGATATTACCAGCGAGGGGCTGCGTATCCAGATCGTGGATGAAAAAAATCGTCCGATGTTTCAAAGCGGAAGTGCACAACTTGAGCCCTACACTCGTGAGATATTGCATGCGATTGGCCAGACACTCAATGACGTGCCGAACAAGGTGAGTATCTCGGGGCATACCGACGCTTCGCTGTATGGCGGGGGGGATAAGGGGTACAGCAACTGGGAGTTGTCGGCGGACAGGGCAAATGCCTCGCGCCGCGAGTTGCTCTCGGGTGGTATGGGTGAAGAAAAAATCGTGCGTGTCGTCGGTTTGTCTTCTGCAGTTTTGTTCAAGAAAGATGATCCGCTCAGCCCGTCTAACAGGCGTATTAGTCTGATTGTAATGAATAAAAAGGCAGAGGAGGCGGCCAGTCACGACGGCGGTATCGTCGGTGTGGATGCTGAGGGAAACGCGGAAAATATCAAGGAGACCGTCAGCAACGGCGTACAGGCATTGCCTGTCGCTCCAGCTGCTCGTCCGGCGCGTTGATTTGTTCGCGCAGTCTGAAAATGCGGCGTCCTGCCGCCGCACTCCAAACTTCAATCCCGCGAATTGGCGGGGTTTCTTTTATCTGTTCGTCTAAAGTAAATTGTGTTTGTGCCGTTACAGTACCAATGTCGCAGATTTTTAAATGCAGATCGTTCAGGATATGAATATGAATAATTGGTGGAGCAACCTCTCGCTGAAGAACAAATTGCAACTTCCTATACAGCTTATCTTGCTGGTGGTGATGGTAATGGCGCAACGCGTGGCGCTGGACAGGTTCGAAACCAATGTGCTGGATGAGGCGAAACAAAAGGCGCTGGTGTCCGCCGACGGTGTGCTGAATGGCCTTAATATGCTGATGATCAACGGTATCATCAGTCAGGAAGATCAGCGCATTCTGTATATCAAGAAAATGGGTGCATCGGACAAGGTTAACGAGCTGCGCGTGATGCGCAACAAGCCTGTGCAGGCTCAATTCGGCCCGGGTCTTCCGTCCGAGCAGCCGGTCGATGAAATGGACCACGCGGCACTCGATACCGCTAAAGTGCAGACCAGACTATCCGAACTCTCCGGCAAGGAGTCATTGCGCGTGGTTGTGCCCTTTATTGCCCACAAGGAGTTTCGCGGTACCAACTGTCTGATGTGTCACCAGGTTGCAGAAGGAACAGTGAATGGAGCGGCGAGCATTACGCTGGATTTGACCGCTGAATTTGCGTTGATGAAGCGGGCGAATTACGTGATTTGGGGTGCACAGTTTGCTGTGCAACTGTTTCTGTACTTTGTGATCGGCTGGCTGATCAATTTCATGACGCGTCCTGCGCGTGAATTGCAGCAGGTCATGCAGACCATGCAAAGCTCCGGCGATTTGTCCAAGCGTGCCATCGTGCGCAGCGGTGATGAGATTGGACAGACGGCTCAGGCTTTTAACGACCTGGCGCAGAGTTTTCAGGTGATCGTCAGTCAGGTTGAAGGGCATGCAGAGCAGGTTGTCGGTGCTGCACACCGGCTGTCGGAAAACGCCGCGCAAATTGCGCAGGGCTTGCAGCAACAAACCGATGCAGCGGTCAGTACCTCTTCCGCTGTGAGTCAGGTGAGCGTCAGCATCAATCGCGTAGCCGACAGCGCAGCGATTGTAGCTCAGTTGTCGGAGGAGAGCGCCGAGCGCGCTCACCGCGGTCAGGACAGCTTGCATGAAATGATGCAGGAGCTGGAGTTGGTCGAGCGAGCCGTCAATGAAATTGCCAGTTCTGTCAGCGAATTCGTCAATAATACCCAGAGCATTACCAGTATGACGCAGCAGGTGCGTGATATCGCCGAACAGACCAATCTGCTGGCGCTGAATGCGGCGATTGAGGCTGCGCGTGCCGGCGAGCAGGGACGCGGATTCGCGGTGGTCGCGGATGAGGTGCGCAAACTGGCTGAAAAATCCGCCCTTTCCGCATCCCGTATCGACGAAGTGACGCAGAGCCTGGGGGCGCAGTCAGGGCAGGTTGATAAGACTGTGCGGCGCGGTATCAGCGCCCTGCAAAGCAGTAAGGCTCATATCAGCGAGGTAACCAGTGTGCTGTCTTCGTCGAATGCCTCGGTGGACGGCGTGAATCAGGGGCTTGAAGAAATCGTGTGCTCGATCAATCAGCAGCGCGACGCCAGTCATGAAATTGCCCGCAACGTCGAACGCATCGCAACCATGGCGAACAACAGCAATAAGGTCGTCAAGAGCTCCGTGGATGAAGCGTTGCATATGGAGTTGATTTCCGAAAACCTGAGCAAAACGGTAGGCAGATTCAAAGTTTAATTAACGATTGATAGTTATCAATTGCCAATTATCAATTATCAATTGGGTTTTAATATGTTCAGTAGCTTGTCTTTAAAGAGTAAATTTCTGGTGCTTCAATCCGTCTCGTTTGTCATGCTTATGAGCGTGGCAATTTTCGGGTTGCTGCAACTTGCCGGATCCGTGCAGGACGAGAGGGATAATCTGAACCGACTGAAGATGGACATCGCGGTGATGGGTGACATCGATACGATGAATATCGTGTTTTTAAAGGAAGTCAAGATCGCCAAGGATGTGTGGATACGCGGCGCAGATGCCGAGAAACTAAAAAAATATCGCGGTGAATTTGTCGGGCATGCGGCAGATTTCGAAGAACATCGCGAGAAGGCGCTGACCAGTTTGAAAACCCTCGCAGAAGGTCACAAGGGGTTTGATGAATATATCGCCAAACTGAACGCACTGGCCGAGGAACATAAGCTCGTCAGTGGCAAATATCTGGCGCAAATCGATTTGCATAACGGCAATGTCGCCGCATCCGATGCGGCTGTAACGGGCATTGATCGTGCGCTCACCGCCCATGTCAATGAGTTGCGTGATATCTTTGTCAAGTTTGTCGATGCCAAGAGCGCTGAAAAAATCAGGCTCGCAGATGAAGGCTTTCAGCATCGTCGCACAATTGTCATTATTGGGGTTGTGCTGGCGATGGCGCTGTCGTTGTTTCTGGTGACCGTGATTATTCGTTCAGTATTCGCTCAGCTTGGCGGTGATCCGAAGTTCGTCGCCGATGTGGTCAATGTCATGGCCAACGGCGACTTTTCCCAGCAACCCAATAAACTGCCGGATGGAGGTAGTTTGCTGGCAAATGCATATCATATGCAAGGCAATCTGCGCGATATGATTGCGAAGGTCAAGAGTCAGGCTAATCAGGTCGGTGACATGGCGCACACGCTGGCGAGTTCCGCGCAGCAAATATCCGTAAACGTCAGTCACGAATCGGATGCTGTCTGCGGTATGGCGGCTTCTATAGAAGAAATGAGCGCCTCCATTGCCAACATCAGCGATCAGGGTATCAGTGCCAAGCGCATCGCACACAGTTCGAGCAAGACAGCGACGTTGGGTGCGGATGTGGTGGGCAGAACCGTGGCTGGATTGTTGGCGACAGCACAGGAGATTGAGGCTGCATCGGCTGAGGTGTCACGCCTGGGAGAAGATGCATCGCGCATCAGCGAAGTCGTCAAGGTGATCAAGGAAATTGCCGATCAGACCAATTTGCTCGCTCTCAATGCTGCCATTGAAGCCGCTCGTGCGGGTGAGCAGGGACGTGGTTTCGCAGTGGTTGCCGATGAGGTGCGTAAACTGGCAGAGCGCACCGCCAACGCAACCACGGAAATCAACCAGATGTCCGGCAAGATCGCTCAGGTGGCGGCGCATGCTTTGAACAGCATGGATAAGGTGGTGAGCACCACGCGGCAGGGTGTGGCTGATGCCGAATCGGCACAGGGCTCGAATACGCAGATCCAGCACAGCTTCACTGAGGTTGCCGATGCCATCGATGAAATTTCCAGTTCGCTTGCCGAGCAGAACTCGGCTGCTGCGAGCCTGGCGCAAAGCACCGAGCGTATCTCTTCGATGTCTGAGGAAAACGCCGGTGCGGCGCAAAGCTTACTGAGTCTTGCCAATGACCTGGAGGGACGTGCCCGCGAAGTCAGGCATGCGGTTGAAGTGTTCAGGGTATAGAGGAACAAGGAACAAGGGATAAGGGATAAGGGATAAGGGGTAAGGGGTAAGGGATAAGGGATAAGTTTTTCTTGTACCTTGCACCTTGCGCCCCGTAAATAATTTAGGGATTTGCCATGCAGAATAAGAACGCACATGTGACGCAAAAGGAAGTGAATTTTCCAAATAGCATGGTGTTGATCACCAAGACGGATACGCGTGGCATTATTACCTACACGAATGATGCATTTGTGCAGCTCTCGGGCTATTCCCGCGCTGAGCTGATTGGCAAAAATCACAATATCGTGCGGCACCCCGATATGCCGCCTCAGGCATTCAAATGGTTGTGGGATACCCTGAAGACAGAGCGACCCTGGCGGGGCCTGGTGAAAAATCGCTGCAAGAATGGCGATCATTACTGGGTGCGCGCGACTGTTGCGCCGGTGATTGAAGGCGAAAAAATTATCGGCTATGTGTCGGTGCGCAAATCACCAACGCGCAGCCAGATTGCAGAGGCCGAAACGCTATACCGCGGTTTGAATCAGTCGGGTAATCAGATCGTTTCAAAATATGAGCGCTTCAAGGTCAAAAACTGGTCTATGAAGGGCAAGCTGCAGACTGCGATACAGATTCCGCTGCTGTTGATTTTGACCGTAGCCCAGCTGTATGTGACCGATGAGCAGAAACAGAATGCCCTGCAAGGTGCGGCAGATAAGGCCGATTTGATCGCGAGTCAGCTCATCGACAGTTCCAATATGTTGATGGTTACCGGATCGGTCGGAGATGTGGCTAATCGCAAGTTGCTCATCGAGAAAGTGACTTCATCGGGTGGTGTCAAGACGGCGAAGATGATACGCACGCAACAGGTTGTGGAGCAATACGGTGCAGGACTACCCGAGGAGCATGTCACAGACGAGGTGCAGCGGCTGGTTTTGGAAAGCAGCAAGAAGAATGTCGAAATCGCCAGTGATGCGGCAGGTGGTCCCGTGTTGCGCGTAGTAACGCCTTATCTTGCCAGTAAAAATTTCCATGGCACGGATTGCACTGCATGTCATACGGTTGCAGAAAACGCTGTAGTGGGTGCGTCCGATATTCTGATCGATCTCAAGCCCGATTTCGCACGCATCCATCAGATGAAAATGAAAATGGTGGCCGGTCAGTTGCTGTTGCAGGTGTTTTTATTCTTCTTCATCGGCTTCTGCGTCGACAGGTTTATACGCCGTCCGCTCAATGAGGTTGACCGCGAGTTCCGCAATATCATGGAGGGTAACCTCGATACCGAAATGGATGTGACGATTCAGGATGAAATGGGCAAGCTGCTGTGTGAGATACAGACCATGCAGATCTATTTGCGCACCATGGTGGATGAGATCGTCACGCCGGTCGACAGCATTCAGCGGCGTATCAAGGATGTAGATGGTCGTGTGATCGGCGTGGCAGACAATGCGGTAAGTGAACAAGGCCATATCCAGAGCATCGCTGCAACGATGGAACAGTATAGTCAGTCAGTCGCCGAAGTGGCGAGCATGGCGGCCGATTCGCTCAAAAATGCCCGTGCGATGCAGGCCGTTGTCGAAGAAAACAACCGCAACATGGAACTGAGTATTTCCGCGACCGGTAAAGTGGCGGAAACCGTGGAGGCATCGAGCAGAAATATCTCGGATCTGGGGGCGTCCATCCAGAAGATCGGTACGATCGCCAATGCGATCAAGGATATCGCCGAGCAAACCAATCTTCTTGCTTTGAATGCGGCGATCGAGGCGGCCCGTGCAGGCGAACAGGGGCGCGGCTTTGCCGTGGTGGCCGATGAGGTGCGCAAGCTGGCTGAACGCACGGCCAGCAGTACCAAGGATATCGCCGCAACTATCGGCGAGATTACTTCTATTTCAGATGCCGCGGTGAGTTCGATGCACGGCGCAGTGGGTGAAGTCGAGACCGGCATCGCACTGATCAGGAAGAACGGCGAGGGGCTGAAGGAAATCATGGGGGCTGCAGTCAATGTGGCTCAATGTATTGAGCACATCGCAGAGGCATCGAATGAACAGTCTGCTGCGAGTTTCGGTGTGTCGCAAAGTCTTGAACGGATTGCAAATTTGGTGGACAACAATGTACAGTCTGTACAGGATGCCAGAGCGGCTACTCATGAACTGGCAAAATCCGCCGATGAGTTGAGCCGTGCCGGCTATCCTTTGACCAAGTGTGCACAGAAATAGGATGCACGATTCAGGATTCAGACCGCAAGGGTCTTCCCCGCACAACTAAGGGGCTAAGCCCCAAGTTGTTGCGTGAAGGATGCGGGGGTAGGGTGTAGAGGACTTGCTGTTGAGGCACACAGTGTCTCGGTAAAAATTATAAACAAGCTGTCCAGGGGGCGATAAAAATGTTGAGCAATATGACTATCAAGGCGCGGTTGATTTTGTTGGTAGGCGTGATCATGACAATCGCTGTCATCGTTGCCGCCTCGGCTTATGTCGGTATTTCAAGTTTGCAGAGTGCAACGCAGGATATCGCCGAGCGACGTATCCTTTTGATACGTTCAGTCAATAAGGTCATGTATGCCATTGCGGATGAACGATCGCAGGTGTTGCGGGCGGTGCAGCATGATCCGCTAAATCCCGCATCGAAGCTGCATGATCATCCTGTCACCAAGCATACAGATGCGATCTCTGAGAATAAAACCAGGATCGATGAATATTTTGCCGACATGGTAAAAAACACTCATAGCGAGGAGGGCATGAAATTGCTCAAGGAGTTTATGGATGACCGCACGGCTTTCGCCAGTGAGGCCCTGCACCCCGCTGTAGAGGCAATAAAAGAACACAAATTTGAGGAGGCGCAGATACTGCTCGCGACTAAAGTCAATCCGATGCTGGACTCTCTCCTGACCAAAGGTCATGAGATTGCAGAGCATGAAAACAATGGCTCGACAGAAGCATTTGCAGCAGCCATGGCGTCAGCGCATGCCTCGGAAACTATTCTGTTAGGCGGTACCTTGCTGATGGTGGTGGTGGCCTTGGGTTTAAGTTATTCCATCATCACCGGTGTGGCGCGTTCTACGGCTGAGATGCGCGATGCGATGACACGCACGGCAAGCGATGGCGATTTGTCGCGTCGTATACAGGTGTATGGCAATGATGAGGTGGCGCAAGCCGCCACGGCTTACAACGGTCTTATCGACGGTTTCGCCAATATCATCCGCCAGGTGAGCAGCAGTGCCGATACGGTGTCCACGACGGCGGCCAATCTGTCCAGCGCCTCCTTGCAAATCTCGCAAGGTTCGCAGTTGCAAAGCGAAGCCGCTGCCTCTACGGCTGCAGCCATTGAGGAAATTACCGTGAGCATCAGTTCGGTTGCGACCAATACCGAGGATGTCCGCAAGCTGTCGGAGAAGAGTTTGCAGCAGACTCGCCAGGGCAATCAGAATGTCACCAGTCTGATCGGTGAAATTTCCCATGTGCAGGATGCGGTCAAGCTGATCGCAGGCTCGGTCAAGGAATTTGTCGAGAGCACGCGTGCGATTGCCGGCATGACCCAGCAGGTCAAGGATATCGCTGATCAGACCAATTTGCTGGCGCTCAATGCTGCCATCGAGGCTGCGCGCGCCGGTGAGCAGGGACGCGGCTTCGCTGTGGTGGCCGATGAAGTGCGCAAGCTGGCGGAAAAATCCGCGCAGTCGGCCAACGAAATCGACCGGGTGACCAATTCGTTGAACCAGAAATCCGGCGAAGTCGAGGCAACGGTGCAAAGCGGCTTGCGCTCCTTGCAGGCGACGCAGGAGCATGTTGAGAATGTCTCAACCGTGTTGAGCGATGCGGGTGCTTCGGTCGAGCAGTCGAGCAACGGCGTAAGCGACATTGCCGCATCGGTCGGCGAGCAAAGTATCGCCAGCAATGAAATTGCACGCAATGTTGAAAAAATTGCACAGATGTCCGAAGAGAATCACGCCGCGGTGGAATCGAATACGCAGCAAATTGTGCGTCTGGAACAATTGGCCCGCGAATTGCAGGGTGCGGTGAGCCGGTTCAGGGTGTGAGAAGCAGTTAAAGGCAGTAGCTAGTCGTTAGACTTCAGTTAAAACCGCGTAGCGACTGCACCAACTAACGACCAACGACTCGCGACTAATGGCTGTTTTTATTGGAGAAATAAATGTCTGACCTGTTAAAAAATATTGACGCCAGAACCAAGCTGGCGGGTACCAACAAGCTGGAAATTCTGATGTTTTCGCTTGGCATGGATACGCGTACCGGTCGTGAAGAAACATTCGGAATCAACGTGTTCAAGGTGCGCGAAGTGATGCGTATTCCTGCGATAACCCGTGCTCCCGAAATGCCGGCATCGGTCGAGGGGATGGTCAGTCTGCGCGGTGCGCTGGTGCCGGTAATCGATTTGGCAAAATACATCGGTCTTGTGACAGATGGTAAGCCGGAGATCATGATCGTTACAGAATACAACGGCCATACTCAGGGGTTTCTGGTCAAGGCTGTGGATAATATTTTGCGCCTGGACTGGTCCGCCATGCGTGTGCCCCCGGCCATGCTGGTGGCTGAGCTGGGCGGTCTGGTCACGGCGATTACCGAATTGAAGGACAAACGTCTGGTGATGATGATCGACGTCGAAAAGGTGTTGGCTGAAACAGGTCACTTTGGTACCGATGAGGTCATCTTCAACGCGGTAAAGCCGCTGGGCAAGGAAAACCGTACTGTGTTTTTTGCCGACGACTCTTCTGTGGCGCGCAATCAGATATCCCGCACGCTGGATGCGATGGGTGTTAAGTATATTTCGGCGATCAACGGTCGTCAGGCATGGATAGAACTGGCGAAGATGGCGGATTACGCCGAGCATTCGAACATTCCCCTGAAGGATATGATTCAGGTGATTCTGACCGATGTGGAAATGCCGGAGATGGACGGCTATATGCTTACGCGCAAGATCAAGGAAGACAAGCGCTTTAACGGCATTCCTGTGCTGATGCATTCGTCGCTGTCGAGCACTTCAAACCAGCAGATGGGTAAGTCCGTCGGAGTGGATGAATATGTGCCGAAATTCGAACCTCAAAAGCTGTCGCAGACGTTGGCGAGATTGTTGGCTTAAGTGAGGATTGTGGATAAGGGATTGAGGATTGAGGTAAACCATCGGGCAGTTTTGGCTCGATCCTCGCTCCACACTCCTCAATCCTGGGGTAAACAAGGAGAAATAAATGTCATATTCGGATGAAATGCTGAGCAGTAGTGAAGATGGTTTGCTCGACAGTATCGATGCCAGAACTAATCTGGCCGGAACCAACAAGATGGAAATCCTGTTGTTCAGTCTGGGCAGCGATGAGAAATTCGGCATCAATGTATTCAAGGTAAAAGAAGTAAGTCAGGCCGGAAAAATAACGCGTACGCCGAACATGCCGCGCGGCGTGGACGGAATCGTGTCGTTGCGCGGACATGTGATGCCGGTACTGAATCTGGCTGAGTTTATGGGAATGACCCCCGCATCGCCTCATCAGACCATGATGGTCGCTGAATACAACACGCACATTCTGGGGTTTCTTGTGGAAGGCGTCGATCGCATTATCCGCGTGGATTGGGATAAGGTGCGCGCAGCCGAAGGGATGCTGTCCGATAAGGGGGCGCTGATCACGGCGATCACCGAATTGCCGGACGGATCGCTGGTGTCTTT
>JBAZCE010000057.1:5329-12202 GCA_041671105.1 Gallionella sp. | reverse complement strand
AACAGCTCGCGAGTGATGTACATCGCCTCGTGTACCATCTTCAGATCCTTGCCCAGGTATCGGTCAGTGGAGCCCATTTTTTCGGCCATGAAGCTGGTCTGCCTGTCTTCAATGGCCTGCTGGTTGTGCCCAGCAAAAAACTGCCCCAGCCAGTTGTGGGCATAAATCTTGTCGTAAAAGATTTTGTGCGCCTTCTGCAAGGTCGGCAGGCCGCCGACCGCTTCATAAAGTGTTTGAGTCATGGCTGTCCTGTCGTTTATATGCGGGAACTCAAAGCTAGCCGCGCCGGAGCGCAAAAATTTTCAGTGCAGGGTCACAGGCGGATGACTTGCAACCCGTCTTTTTCCCATGCGGTAATGCCGCCCTTGATATTGCTGACCTGGCTGTAGCCCGCCTCTTTCAGCAGCGAAACGGCGCGGGCAGAGCGATGGCCCGAACGACACATCACCACGATAGGACGGTCTTTGTATGTGGCGATCTCCGGCAGGCGCGCTTCCAGCTCTCCTAACGGGATCAGTTTCGCATCCTGTACGTGGACGGCTGAAAATTCCTCAGGTTCGCGCACATCCAGCAACAATGCGCCTTGCTGCTTCATGCTCTGCGCAGCTTTTGCGTCTATGCCGCCGCTGAACAGCTGCATGCCTGAAAATACGATCAGCCCGAGCGTCATTGCCCATAATAGTTGTTTGGATTTCATGCGCTTACCCGTCCGGAATCTGTCAATGTGACAATATTAGCATATTCTAATTTATTAGCAAGACAGTGAGGATTAAATTCTCAAGGTAATCACCGCGCCGTAATCGATCTGCCAGTTAAGGGTGTCGGCGAGCGGGATGCGGGCGACCAGCGCGAGGATCGCGCGGATGCTGCCGCCATGCGCCACCAGTGCGATATTCCGCTGCGGCAGTTTTGCCAGATCGTCCAGCAGGGCCTGTACGCGCACCAATAGCTGTTGCGCCGACTCGCCGCCTTCGGGTTGGTAGTTCATGATATCCATGGCCCATGCATCAATCTGGCGGCGTGCGATATCGTCCCATGCGATCCCCTCCCATGCGCCGAAGTGTTTTTCCATCAGGCGAAGATCAGTTCGCAGTTTACAGTTTAGCGTTTTGGCCAGAAATTCGGCCAGTTTGCGGGTGCGCAGCAGCGGTGAGGTGATGATCAGATCAGGCGGCGTGAGCCAGTCAGTTACTTCGGCTGCATCCTGCTCAAAGCTGTCGACAACATCGATGTCAAGTTGTCCGTAACAGATGCCGGGTGCGATGTCAGGCAGGGTGTGGCGAATCAGATACAGGGTTTTCATCAGAGGGCTGCCAGCAAACCCAGATAGAAAGAAAGTTCGGTGAGTTGCTGCACCGCGCCCAGGCAGTCGCCGGTGTAGCCGCCCAGGCGCTTTTGCAGACGCCAGGCAAGATAGGCGCGCATTGCCAATGCGGCAATGAGCGCGGCAAGGAGATTCAATCCGCCGGCTCCCGCAGCAAATAAGAGTCCGAGGGAAATGGCGCCGGTGAGCAGGGCGATGATAAAACTTGCCGGGCTGATCCGCTGTGCGGCAGGTTTCGCGCGCGCGCTGTCGTCATCGCGGATATAGTTCTGGGTAGCTATCAGGCTTGCCGCCATCAAACGGCTGACGGCATGTGCGGCGATCAGCGCGGCGGATACGAACAGCAGCGTATGCGTGTTGCACAGCAGCACCAGCGCTTGGTATTTCAAAAGCAGCACCAGTATCAGCGCGATGGCGCCGTATGCGCCGATATGCGAGTCTTTCATGATCGCCAACGCCTTCTCGCGTGTATAACCGCCGCCCAGCCCGTCGCTAAAGTCGGACAAGCCGTCTTCGTGAAATGCGCCGGTAATCAGTATTCCTGCAGCCATGGAAAGCCCGACTGCAAGCGGCAGCGGCAGTATGCGTGCCGCAATCAACAGCACGGCGGCGGCAAGTGCGCCGACGAGCACGCCTGTCAGCGGGAAATAGCGCGCCGCCTGATTCAATTGCTGCGGGCTGTGCCCGACCCACGCAGGCACCGGGATGCGCGTGAAGAATTGGAGAGCGGTGAGAAACAGGCGCAGTTCTTGCAACATGACAGATAGCCGGAATGAAAGCGAATTAGCGTGAAATTCGCGCAAGCGTTCGTTTGTCTCCTCGCCCGCTTGCGGGATAGCCAGCGACTTGCTCGCTTGCGGGCTTAGTCGATTGGCTAGTTGTTTCACCAGAGGATTGAGGTGAGGGGAACGGGCAATGCAGCTTCATTATCATAGAGTGGTTTGTTGCTATGCCCGTCAGACTAGCAGCGGTAACACCGACTGTCCATAGCCGCGTGCCGGATGGGGTACTTTTCTGATAAAGTGCGCGCCATGACTCTGACCAACACCCAACTCTATTTACGCCTGCTGTCCTACGTTAAACCCTATTGGCGTGTGTTCGCTGCCTCCATACTCGGCACTGCCGTCGCGGCGGCTACAGAGCCGCTCCTGCCCGCGCTGCTCAAGCCCATGCTGGACGGGACTTTCGTGCAGAAGGATGATTTTGTGATCCGCTGGGCGCCGCTCATCATCATCCTGATTTTTCTGGTGCGCGGCATCGCCGGATTCGTGGCGACTTACGCGATCAACTGGGTCGGCAACAAGGTGGTGATGGATCTGCGCGACGAGATGTTTCGCAAGCTATTGACGCTGCCGACGCATTATTACGACAATCATGCCACCGGCAACCTGATTTCCAAACTCACTTTCGATGTTACCCAGGTGACGCAGGCGGCGACCAGTGTGGTGACGGTCATCATACGCGACTCCATCATTATCGCAGGGTTGCTGGGCTGGCTGCTTTATCTTAACTGGAAACTCACGCTGCTGTCGCTGATCGTTACGCCTGTGGTGGCGCTCGTCATCTATATCATCAATCGTCGCCTGCGCAATTCCAGTCGCGATTCGCAACGCGCGATGGGCAACGTCACGCAAGTCATCGAGGAAAGTGTGAGCGCGCACAAGGTGGTCAAGCTATTCGGCGGACAGCACTACGAGGAACGACGTTTTACTCTGGAGATAAACTGGATGCGTCGCCATGCGATGAAGCAGGCGGCCGCCGCCGCTGCCAATGTGCCCCTGGTGCAACTGGTCGCAGCAGTAGCGTTGGCGATTATCGTTTATCTCGCCACGGCGCAAGCCAAGGCAGATGCCACCAGTGTGGGCAGTTTTCTGTCTTTTGTTGCCGCCATGCTGATGCTGACCCGGCCAATAAAAAACCTCACCAGCGTTAGCGAGTACATGCAGCGCGGCCTTGCCGCTGCGGAGAGTGTATTTGAACTGCTCGATACACCCGGCGAACGGGATGCCGGCACGGTCTCTATCGGTCGCGTCTCGGGCCAGCTGAATTTCGAGCATCTCAACTTCGCCTATCAAAGCGATTCGCCTGCCGGAGATGAATCGGGCGCATACCGTTTGGCCTTGCGCGACATCTGTTTGAACATCCCCGCAGGGCAAACGGTGGCGCTGGTGGGCGCATCCGGCAGCGGCAAGAGTACGCTGGCCAATCTGGTGCCGCGTTTTTATTTGCCGGGCAGCGGACGGATTACGCTGGACGGACACGATATCAACGAGCTTACGCTCGCCAGTCTGCGCTCCAATATCGCGCTGGTCAGTCAGGAGGTGGTGCTGTTTAACGACACGATTTCGGCAAACATAGCCTACGGTCAGGTGAGAGTCGTATCCGAGGAAGAAATCATCGCGGCGGCAACGGCAGCCCACGCGATGGAATTCATCAGCGAATGGCCGGAAGGACTCAATACGCTGGTCGGCGAACGCGGTGTGAAGCTCTCCGGTGGACAGCGCCAGCGCATTGCGATCGCACGGGCGATATTAAAGGATGCGCCGGTGCTGATTTTGGATGAGGCGACTTCCGCGCTGGATTCCGAGTCCGAACGCCATGTGCAGGCAGCGCTGGAAACCCTGATGCAGGGGCGCACCACGCTGGTCATCGCACACCGGTTGTCCACGATAGAAAAGGCCGACCGGATCGTCGTGCTGCAAAAAGGCGAGATAGCCGAGATCGGCACGCACGCTCAATTGCTGGCAAAGGGCGGCGTGTATGCGCAGCTGCACAGCATTCAGTTCGCGGTTGCGACCGAGTTGTAATACAGATATGGATATTTCCGGTTCATGTGGTTGTAAAGCGATACAGTTTAAATTGAACGCCGAACCCCGCGCAGTGGTGAATTGCCACTGTGATTTTTGCAGAAAACATAACGGCGCTGCTTTTTCGACTTATGCGGTGGTTGCCGAATCGGCACTGGAAATCACCTGCGGGCAGGACTTTTTAGCTGTTTTTGGCTGGTCAGAAAATGGCTATAAGCATTTTTGCAGGCAATGCGGCACACCGCTTTACAGTAAAAATGCCAAATATCCCGGGTTGTGCATGGTTCAGCTGGGTGTCATCGATGCGCAGCATGATCTGACCCCGACTGCGAATATCTATTGCGAGAGCCGCCTGGCATGGACATCCGATATTTCGCAAATCCGCTCTTTTGAGCAGGGCATCACAAGGTCGGCGTGATACTTGCAGCAGACTGAAACAGCAAATTGTCGCAGCCTTGAAAGGTAATACCACAAACTGCTCAAGGTTGACGTGACGGGGCGAATGCCCTAAATTGCGTCACCCAGTAAAACCACCATCAGGAGATAATCATGGCAGTTCTCGTAGGCAAAGACGCACCCGACTTTAGTGCTGTTGCGGTAATGGGCAACAACGAAATCAACGAATCGTTCAATCTGAAAAGCTACATTGCCGGCAAAGCCGCGGTAATTTTCTTTTATCCGCTTGATTTTACATTCGTTTGTCCGTCAGAGCTGATCGCTTTCGATCATCGTCTGGCTGAATTCAAGAGCCGTGGCGTCGAAGTGATCGGCGTTTCGATCGACTCTCAATTCACCCATCTGGCGTGGAAAAATACGCCGGTCAACAAGGGCGGTATCGGTCAGGTTGGCTATCCGCTGGTTGCCGACATCAAGCATGAAATCTGCAAGGCATACGATGTGGAAGCCGCAGGCGGCGTTGCCTATCGCGGCTCGTTCCTGATCGACAAGGCAGGTATGGTGCGCCATCAGGTGGTCAACGATCTGCCGCTGGGCCGGAACGTAGACGAAATGCTGCGTATGGTCGATGCGTTGCAATTCCACGAAGAGCACGGCGAAGTTTGCCCGGCCGGCTGGAATAAAGGCAAGGCCGGCATGAATGCCACTACCGCAGGTGTTGCGCAATACCTGGCAGAGCACGCTCAGGAGCTGTAAGCAGTATTTCTTAACCCGTTTATTGCCGGGGTAAGACAGAAAAAGGCCATCGCAAGATGGCCTTTTTCGTTAAAATCAGTGGCATTGTCCATTCTCAATTATCAATTGTTTTTTATATGTTGATCGCGTTCGTCGTGCTCTATCTGTTGTTGTCCATCGGAATCGGGATTTATGCCTCGACGCGGGTACATAACGCACGCGACTTCGTCGTGGCGGGCCGGAATCTGCCTTTGCCCATCGTGACCGCGACGGTGTTTGCAACCTGGTTCGGTGCGGAAACGGTGCTGGGTATTTCGGCCACGTTTGTCAAGGAAGGCTTGAGCGGTGTGGTGGCCGATCCGTTCGGCGCGAGTCTTTGTCTGATCATCGCCGGATTGTTTTTCGCGCGGCGTCTGTACCGCATGAATTTGCTGACCATCGGCGACTATTACCGCGCACGTTACAGCCGCGAGGTAGAGCTGATCATGACCATCTGCATCATGATTTCCTATCTGGGCTGGGTGTCGGCTCAGGTGACGGCCCTGGGGTTGGTGTTCAACCTGGTGAGCGGCGGCGCGGTGGATAAGTCCACCGGGATGATCATCGGAACCGCGATTGTGCTGGCCTACACCATGTTCGGCGGGATGTGGTCGGTGGCCTTGCTCGATTTCGTGCAGATGAGTGTCATCATGGCGGGCATGTTGCTGATCGCGGTGCTGGTCAGCGATGATGCGGGCGGGGCAGCACATGTGATCAGTCACGCCAGCGAATCGGGGCGTCTGCAACTGTTGCCGCAGGGCGGTTATCAGGTGTGGATACCCTTTGCAGGTGCGATGATGACCATGATGCTGGGCTCAATTCCGCAGCAGGACGTGTTTCAGCGCATGACTTCGGCAAAGAATGAGAATACGGCGGTCAGGGGCTCGGTGCTGGGCGGCGTGCTGTATTTTGGCTTTGCCTTCGTGCCGATGTTCCTCGCCTATGCCGCGACGCTGATCGATCCCAAGGTGTTTGGCGATCTGATCGCGACCGACTCTCAGATGGTTTTGCCCAATCTGATTCTGTATCACACGCCGCTGGTGGCGCAGGTGTTTTTCTTCGGTGCGCTGCTCTCGGCGATCATGAGTACGGCATCCGCCACCCTGCTCGCGCCTTCGGTGATGTTTACCGAGAATGTTCTCAAACACTTTGCGTTGAAACACATGAGCGACGCGCAGATGCTGCGCACCATGCGCATCATCGTGGTGACCTTCGGTTGTATCGTGCTGTGGTTTGCGCTGCACTCCAGTGCGAGTATCTTCAAGATGGTGGAGAATGCCTACAAGATCACGCTGGTCGGCGCGTTTGTGCCGCTGGCGTTCGGGCTTTACTGGAAGCGCGCCAATAATCAGGGTGCGTTGGCATCGATCGCGCTGGGTCTGATTTCCTGGCTGCTGATGGAAAAATTCTACACCGGCACTATCTGGCCGCCGCAACTGGTGGGGTTTATATTCAGCGTGGCGGGTATGCTGGCAGGCTCCTTATCGCCCGCCCTGGTGCGCCGCCATCGCCCTTCGCACTTGGGGCATGACGTTACGCCGACCCCATCAAAAGCAAAAAAAGCAGTCCAAG
>JBAZCE010000057.1:0-5319 GCA_041671105.1 Gallionella sp. | reverse complement strand
AGGCACGAAAAAGTTGGATAAATTCATTTATTCGATTAAGAAGCTGTGGTTGATGTATAGCGGGACATGCTTTATGAGGGCTGTTCATAAGATGCATCGGAACTACTAAAACAAAACGTGCGATTTCCTAATCGTCAAAAGACTCCGCTGTGTCGATTGTTCGTGCTTTTCGTGGACGAAAATATTTTTTTAGGTTTTTTGTCATCTTCCTGTCATAAATTCTTCATACTCTTGTATCCTCAATTGAAGGAGTCATGAATGAGTGCGAAGATTTTGATTGTGGAAGATGAGCCTGCGATACAGGAATTGCTGGTATTCAACGTCACGCAGGCCGGTTTTATTGCGCTGCGCGCATCGGATGCGGAAACAGCCTGGCCACAGATACGCGATTATTCGCCCGATCTGATCCTGCTCGACTGGATGCTGCCCTCCACCAGCGGTGTGGTGTTGGCCCGTCAGTTGCGCAGCGAAGCGCAAACCCGTGACATTCCGATTATCATGTTGACTGCGCGCGGCGATGAGCGCGACAAGGTGTTGGGGCTGGAATCGGGTGCGGATGATTACATCACCAAGCCGTTCTCGCCGCGCGAGCTGATGGCAAGAATACGCGCCGTAATGCGTCGCCACATTCCAACGCTGGCTAGCGATGCGGTATCGGCAGGAGGGCTGGAATTATCCCCTGAATCGCACCGTGTGACCGCCAAAGGTATTCCTGTGGAGCTGGGGCCGACTGAATTTCGCCTGTTGCATTTTTTCATGACGCATCCGGAGCGCGTGTATAGTCGCACGCAATTGCTCGATCAGGTATGGGGTACTCAGGTGTTCGTCGAGGAACGCACGGTGGATGTGCATATCCGCCGTCTGCGCGCTTCGCTGGAAGCCACCGACCTGGATCAGCTGATTCAGACCGTGCGCGGCAGCGGTTATCGCTTTTCGATCAATTAAATTCACGTAGCGTACGTTGCTATTTGATTGATTAACTGTGTTTTTTAAAGGACGAGCTTTGCAGGATTTCTGGTTCCGAGTGAGTCTGCCTGTCATTTACGGCGCGCTGGCAGCGTTGCTGTTATGGGTCATGTTTTCGGCGATCTGGGCTCTGGCGTTCATGCTGCTGTTGTTGTTGCTGGTGATGGGCTACCGTGCCCGGCAACTGTATAAATTGGGGTTGTGGCTGAACGATGCGCGTCTGGAAACCATTCCTGAAGCCGATGGTATCTGGGATGAGGTGTTCTCCAGTCTCTACAAGATGGTCAAGCGGCATCAGCAGACCAAGCAGAAGCTGGCCACCGAGTTGTTGAATATCGAGCAAGCTACCGCCGCCTTTCCCGAGGGCGTGGTGAGTCTTAATGAGGCAAACCGTATCGAGTGGTGTAATCCGCTCGCCGAACATCACTTCGGCATCAACGCCGAGCGGGATATCCTGCAGGACATCACCTATCTGGTGCGTCAGCCGGAATTCATCGACTATCTGCATGAAGGCAATCTGGGCGAGCCGATGGTGATGAAGTCGGCGCGCCACGACGACATGGTGTTGTCCATCAAGCTGGTGCATTACGGCGGCGATAAGCGTCTTTTGATCAGCCGGGACATCACTCAATGGGAGCGCATCGAAACCATGCGTCGCGACTTTGTCGCGAATGTATCGCATGAACTGCGCACGCCGCTGACCGTGGTGAGCGGTTTCGTCGAAAATTTGCAGGATATGTCGGATCTGTCTCACGACAAGATACACCACGCGTTGGATTTGATGGCGGAACAGACGCGTCGCATGGATAGTCTGGTGTCGGATCTGCTGACGCTGTCCCGCCTGGAAAGCGATCAGAGTCCGGTCAGAACTGAGACTGTCGAGATGCAGGCGCTGCTCAGTGAAGTCTATCAGGACGGGCAGATGTTGAGCGGCGGACGCCATCAGCACAGTCTGGAAATGGCAGGGCCGGCCAGGTTATCTGGCAACCGCGAAGAGTTGCGCAGCGCATTCGGTAATCTGGTCAGCAATGCGGTGCGCTATACACCGGACGGCGGCACGATCAAATTGCGCTGGTCAGTGCGAGCTGGTCAGCCGGTATTTTCGGTGCAGGACAGCGGCATCGGCATCGAAGCACAGCATATTCCACGTCTGACCGAACGCTTTTACCGGGTGGATCGCAGTCGTTCGCGCGAAACGGGCGGCACCGGACTGGGGCTGGCCATCGTCAAGCACATCGCGATGCGGCATCAGGCCAAGCTTGAGGTGGTGAGCGAAGAAGGGCACGGCAGTACCTTTTTGCTGGTGTTTCCGGAAAAACGCATCGCGGCGTAAAAACAGTTTACTGTAAATCGTAAACTGGCTTTATAGCGTCGTGAAACTGATCCGCTCGTAGTCGAGTCCGCGTTCCACGCTGAAGCCCATTTTGACCGTCTGAACTTCGTCGTTCGGGTACGCTATCTCAATGACACGGCGAGCCTCAAACCAGTCGCGCGGAACGATCAGGCTGGCAGGCGTTTTGATTGAGGGTAATTCCGGCAGCACAAAAGCCGGCGCGTAGATCGTCGAGACGGACGGGTTGATGCTCAATACATGGATGCGGACAGCCACCGCTCGCCCGGGCAGGTATCTGACCCCCGTTTGCAGCTTGCCGTTTTGGCTGACCCTGGCCCATGCGATCGTGCCCAGCATGAAATACGGCGAATTTTCGGGGCGATGCGCGATCAATTGTCTGCATCTGAGACTTGCGCCGGTATCATCAATACGGCTCAGGCCGGCACCCATGATGCTTTCATTTTGTATCCGCCATTTTTCCAGCGGATAGCCCATTTCTGCCAGATTCTTGCCGGCCTGAGCATAGCCCAGTGTCTGAATCTGTTTTATCGCCAACTCGCCGATGCCGCTGTCTTTGAAGGGGGTTCCGGTCAGATGCGCATAGATCGTATCCGGTTTGCAGCAAAGCTCTGTCGTAAGGGTAGAAGGTCGTCGTGCAGTGGTGCGTTTATGCCTGTTCTCGCACCAGATTTGATGTAAAAATGCGAGCAATTCAAGGCAGGCGCCGGTGTCGGAATGCTCGCCCAGTCCTGCTTGCGATGGCGTCTGGCCCTGCTGCAGCAGGATGGTTTTTACACGCAGCAGCTTGCTGATGGGAACCATCGCAAGATAACGCAGCGCATGGTGATGCGGCAATCCTTCCGTCGGCTGTAATCCTCTGCTGCCGGACAAGTCGATTGCGAGCGGCTGAGCGTCGTTGCGGCTTTTGCTGTAGCTGTCATCCAGGGTCGTCGCATTGCTCCATGTCGTGAGCCAGCGATCCATGTGTAAAAACTGCCAGCGCGTCATCTGGGCGGGATTTGCATAGCATGCGAGCAGCGTCTTGGCATAGCAGGCAGTGCAGCTCGTCGAAAAATTGTTGACCGGGTCTGCAACCTCCGTCTGATGTAAATCCTGTTCTTCCGCGTGGGCATAGAGCTCGTGCAGACGACGCCAAAGCTCGGGGCTGAGCTCATAGCCTGTGCGCTGGTATTCCAAAATTACCAGGCCGCTGTAATTCAGGCAGCGCTGACACAACAGTGCGCCGTAGCCTGTGATCTCGCCTGAGATTTGAGCCTGCAGACAGCGTTGATAACCCGTAGCCATCGCCGTCCAGAGCTGCACGATCAATTGAAAGGTGTTGAATTCATTTTCATTCAGCGGCAACGGTTTGTCGGCAAGCTTTTTGGCTAATTCACCCTGCAGATGTTCGACGGTTTCTCTCAGTAATTCCAGCGTATTGAGCCGCTCCAGTGCGCGCATCGGATAGCGGTTTAACTCGTTGATCTGAGCGAGCAGACGGCCTTGTGCCAGTTGCAGATTGGTCAGTTGCAATTGAGCTAACCATTGCCCGCAACCCGCCGCATCCTTGAAAATCGGATCGGCACGGTCATCGGTGGGGTCTAGCGGCAGAGTCAGCATATATTCAGGATTCAGGATTCAGGATTCAGGATTCAGGATGCTGGCTGCAGGGAAAACCGATGCGCCGTTTTTGATATTCCACTGAACTCTGAATCCCGCATCCTGTATCCTCATAACAGCACTCGCTCGATCCCGCCGTGGTTAGCCTTGTCGACATAGTCCGCCATCCAGTTTTCGCCGAGCAGATATTTGGCCATTTCCACCACGATATAGTCGCTGCTCGTGCCGCTGTCTTCGTTGTAGCGCGACAATCCTTGCTGGCACGCAGGGCAGGAGGTGAGGATCTTGATTTCACCGTCAAAGCCGTCGGCGCGCAGCGCATCCGCCCCGTGACGCATTTCCTCTTCCTTGCGGAAACGCACCTGCGTGGCGATGTGGGGGTTCGATAACGCCCATGTACCCGCTTCGCCGCAGCAGCGTTCGTTGAGGGGTACTTCCATACCCATCAACTCGTTCACCACATTTTGCGGCTGATAGGTCTTCATCGGCGAATGGCAAGGATCGTGGTACATATAGCGCGTACCTTTTATGTCGCTTAGTTTCACACCATTTTGGCTTTGGCCGTTGGCCTCCGCCGAAAGAACGTTACCCTTGGCGAGGGTAACGTTCTTTTCCAGCAGATATTCGTGAATATCGAGCAAGCGGCAGCCGGGGAATATCTTCTCGAATTGATATTTGAGCAATTGATCCATGCAAGTGCCGCACGACACGATCACCGTCTTGATATCCAGGTAGTTTAACGTGTTGGCAACGCGATGGAACAGCACGCGATTGTCGGTGGTGATCTGACTGCCCTTGTCTTCGTGCCCGGTGGAGGTCTGCGGATAGCCGCAGCACAAATAGCCGGGCGGCAATACGGTAATCGCACCCGTTTCATACAGCATCGCCTGGGTTGCCAGCCCAACCTGCGAGAACATGCGTTCCGAGCCGCAACCGGGGAAATAGAACACCGCTTCGGAGTCCTCATTGACCTTTTGCGGATTTCGGATGATAGGGACTATCGTATTGTCCTCGATGTCGAGCAACGCGCGTGCCGTTTTCTTGGGCAAGTTACCCGGCATCGGTTTGTTGAAAAAGTGAATGACCTGTGCCTTGATCGGCGGTTTACCGACGGTTGCCGGAGGATGCGCAATCTGTTTTTTGAACAGCCCCAGACGCTTGACGATCTGAAAGCCTGCACGCTGAATCTTATAGCTCCACTCCATCATGACTTTGCGCAGGATTTTCGTGGTAACCGGGTCTGTCGCACTCAGGTAAAACATCGAAATCTGTGAAACAGGATTAAATTTTTTCTGGCCTTGCTTGCGCAAAAAATTGCGCATCGCAATGGAGACATCGCCGAAATCGATGTTCACCGGGCACGGGTTCAGGCACTTGTGGCACACCGTGCAGTGGTCAGC
>JBAZCE010000056.1:0-12289 GCA_041671105.1 Gallionella sp. | reverse complement strand
CTCGATCTGCCGGTATTCCTGGTGATCGACGCGCGCGGCATGACACGCGGCATTGCGCCGTTGATTCTGGGTTATCAGGCATTCGATCGGGACATCAATATAGCGGGCGTCATCCTCAATAATCTGGGCGGCAGCCGCCATGAAGCGAAGCTCAGGGCCGTCATCGAACATTACACTGACGTGCCTGTCATCGGCGCGATCCATCACGATGAGCGCCTCTCTATCGTCGAGCGTCATCTCGGTCTGATGCCGAGCAACGAGTCTCATGTCGCCGCGGCCAAGATCAGGCAGATCGGGGAGGCCATTACGGAGCAGGTCGATCTGGACAAACTGCTCGCGCTGTCGCAAAAGGATCGGCTCAATTTTTCGCCTGAAGCCCCTCGCCTCAATCCTCTCCCGCAGGCGGGAGAGGAGGCAACCGTGAAAGGCAATCTTCCATTCCTGGCCGAAGTCATCCCGTTTCAAAGCAACAACAAGGTGCGTATCGGCATTGCGCAGGATCGCGCCTTTGGTTTTTACTATGCGGACGATCTGGATGCCCTGACTTCTGCCGGTGCGGAGCTGGTGCCGTTCGATGCGCTGCGCGATGAGAATCTGCCTGACGTCGATGCGCTGTATATCGGCGGCGGCTTTCCCGAGACTTGTGCGGCCGAGCTGGAAGCCAATGTATCACTGCGCGGACAGATCAGAGCGGCTATCGAGGGTGGCATGCCGGCCTATGCCGAATGCGGCGGACTGATGTACCTTTCGCGCAGCATCGAATATCAGGGGCATAGCTACCGGATGGTCGGCGCGATACCGGGGGACGTGAAGATGCATGCCAGGCCGATCGGCCGCGGCTATGTGCATCTGAAGGAAGACGAATCTCATCCGTGGCCGCGTCCGAATCGTCTTCCGAAGCCCTCTCTACAATCCTCTCCCGCAAGCGGGCGAGGACGCGAACGTGAAAATCAACCGTTAATTTTTGCGCACGAGTTTCACTATTCGAGTCTTGAGAACCTACCCGCTGACAGCCGATTCGCTTACCATGTCGAGCGCGGTTACGGTATAGACGGCGAACGCGACGGACTGGTCGTCAATAACCTGCTGGCTTCTTATACCCACCTGCGGACGATAGGGAGTTGCTACTGGGCTACCCGTTTTGTCGCATTCATCCGGCGCGTCAAACAGGCGCCTGCGAGATGTGCGCTACAACTTAACGATCAGGAAAAATAATGACACATCCATTTGCGCAATAT
Organism: Gallionella sp.; assembly: GCA_041671105.1. Taxonomy (GTDB): domain Bacteria; phylum Pseudomonadota; class Gammaproteobacteria; order Burkholderiales; family Gallionellaceae; genus Gallionella. The sequence continues at coordinate 11,051 of JBAZCE010000056.1, read as the reverse complement.
ATTCAGATTCTGGGTAAGGGCCGACGCGGCGCACGCGACATGAGCCAGCAGGAAGCCGAGCAGGCCATGTCGATGATCTTGAACGGAGAGGTTGAGTCGATTCAGACCGGTGCATTTTTGATGCTGATGCGGATCAAGGAGGAAACTGCGGCCGAGATGGCGGGGCTGGCACAGGCGGCCAGACGTTCGCTGAATGTGCCGCAGGATTTTCCTCACGTCGATCTGGACTGGGCCTCTTATGCGGGCAAGCGCCGTCAACTGCCCTGGTTCATCCTGTCCGCGCTGCTGTTGGCAAGCCACGGCCACAAAGTGTTGATGCACGGCATGCAGGTCGAATCGAAAGATCGCGTTTACACCCCAGAGGCGCTGGCAGCTTTAGGGATAGCAAGCTGTCAGTCGTTCGATGCGGCCGCCGGGCAATTAAAGCTGCGCAATTTTGCCTTCATTTCACTCGCTACGATGAACCCGATGTTGCAGCACTTTATCGATCTGAAAGACACGCTCGGGCTGCGCTCGCCGGTGCATTCGGTGGTGCGCATGTTGAATCCGGGACGCGCCGCAACCTCGATCATGGGGGTTTTTCACCCGGGCTACGATGAGACGCATCAGGGGGCTGCCCAGCTGATGGGGGATAAAGCCCTGGCGGTATTCAAGGGCGATGGCGGTGAGGCCGAGCGCAATCCGGATGCCCCCTGCAAGCTGCGTCTGCTGGCGGATGGAGGAATGCAGAACGAGGTATGGCCTGCGTTGTTCGATTCACGCCACATGAAGGATGAAATCATGGATATCTCGCGTCTTGGAAAACTCTGGCGCGGCGAGATAGAGGACGAATACGGGATAGCCGCTGTGCAATCGACCGCTGCGATTGCGTTGCGTGCGATGGGTAAAGCACAAAGTATCGAGGATGCAGAGAAGCTGGCCGCTGCGCTGTGGCAGGCAAGACGCCGCGACTATCCGGGAAAATAGCATGGACTTTCTGCCGGTTTTTCTGGATTTAAAGGGCAAACTCTGTCTGGTGGTGGGCGGCGGTGAAGTCGCCAGTCGTAAGGCAGGCGTGTTGCTGGAAGCGGGCGCGCTGGTGCGTGTAGTCGCGCCTGAAATCAAGGCCGCCTTGACTGAGCTGGCCGGAGTCGATGCTGTCCGCGCGCCTTTCGTGGAGCAGCACATGAAGGATGTTGTGCTGGTGATCGCAGCGACTGACGATCAGCGCGTCAATAAAGAGGTATCAGAGCTTGCGCGTTCAAAAAACATTCCGGTGAACGTGGTGGATGATCCTGCGCTGTGCAGCTTCATCATGCCTGCGATACTCGACCGTTCGCCGCTGATGGTGGCGTTTTCAAGCGGCGGTGCCTCGCCTGTACTTACGCGCATGATGCGCGGCAAGCTCGAAGCGCTGATTCCGCAGAACTATAGCCGTCTGGCGGCCTTCGCGGAACGCTTTCGCGAACGGGTAAAGACGCAGGTCACCAACCCCGCGAAGCGTCGTATCTTCTGGGAAAATGCGCTCGAAGGTGTGGTCGCCGAGAAGGTGTTGACCGGCGATGAGAACAGCGCCGAAGAAATGCTGCAGCAGATGCTCAAGGATGAGAACAACATCCGGCGCGGCGAAGTGTATCTGGTGGGTGCAGGCCCCGGAGATCCGGATTTACTGACCTTCCGCGCATTGCGCCTGATGCAAAAAGCCGATGTGGTGGTGTACGACAATCTGGTGGCCAGCGCGATCGTCGATATGACAAGGCGCGACGCGGAACGCATCTTCGTCGGCAAGAAGCGTTCGGATCACACCCTGCGTCAGGAAGAAATCAACGAGCTTCTGGTGCGGTTGGCGAAACAGGGAAAACGGGTGTTGCGCCTCAAAGGCGGTGATCCGTTCATCTTCGGGCGCGGCGGCGAGGAAATCGAGACGCTGGCAGCCGAGGGCATCCCGTTTCAGGTGGTGCCGGGGATTACGGCAGCATCGGGTGTGGCGTCCTATGCCGGCATCCCGCTGACCCATCGCGATTATGCGCAGTCCTGTCTGTTTGTCACAGGCCATCTCAAGGATGGCACGATGAATCTCGACTGGGATGCGTTAGCCCGTCCGAAGCAGACCGTCGTGGTCTATATGGGGTTGCACGGACTCAATACCCTGTGCGCGGATCTGGTGGCGCACGGCATGCCTGAATCTACACCGATCGCGATCGTGCAGCAGGGCACTACGCGCAACCAGCGCGTCATCACCGGCACACTCAGTACGCTGCCCGGCATCGCCGCGATTGAAAAACCGCAGGCACCGACGCTGATCATTATCGGCGGGGTGGTGACGTTGAGAGAAAAGCTTCAGTGGTTCCATCCGCAAAAATCCTGAAGGGATTTACCCGCAGTTTAACCGTTGAGCGCATCAGGGAGAGTCGTATGTCTACAGCATTTCTGTCAGCCGTAAAGGCCGGCGATCTGGCCGCAGTGCAGGCCATGTTGTCGGGTGGAGAAATCCTTCGCGATGAACAAGGCATGCTGATGCTGGCCGCCGGTGTCGGCAATCAGGCACTGGTGCAGGCGCTGATTGACGCGGGTGCGGATGTGAACGCTGCGGATGAGCGAGGCTGGACGCCGTTGGCGAAAGCCGTGTACAGCGCTGAGTTTAAATGCGGCTTTCCGGACGTGGTCAAAGTGCTGATCGATGCCGGTGCAAACATCGAGGCTGCCATCGGCTACGGGGTCAGACCGCTGATGCTCGCGGCAGGCTACGGCGAGACCGAAGTCGTCGATACGCTGCTCCGCGCGGGTGCGGATGTGCTGGCGCGCAATGAAGGCGGATATACCGCGCTGATGATGGTCAAGCGGAAACACTATGTCGATGTGATCAACCTGTTGCACGAGGCGGAGCAGTTGGCCGGCGTCGGTGAAGGTAGTTGCACCAGCAAGAACGCGCCGGATTACAGCGTGATCACGTTCATGAAACGCCCCGACGCATAACTTACACAGAGTCTGCCATGCCCTACTATATTTATCGCATTACGCAGCAACCGATCCGGCTGTTAAAAAAACTGGATCAGCAGGAAAGTTACCGGGACGCGTCGGCTAGCGTCAAAAGATTGCGCGCCGAGTTGCCTGAAGGATCTGGCGTATCAGTTAAAATGATCCATGCAGAAAACGAGCTGGATGCCGAAGACTTGCTGGGCGAGGTGCGCGAAGCAGCGATCGATTCGGGCGACGAATAACCTAATACCTTACAGCCAGGCTGTTCCGATCAGTGCGACACACACGGTCAAAAGACCCAGCGTCAGATTGACTGCCACCAGTTTGCGTATTTTTCCGAGCACCTCTCCCGCATCCTTCCAGCGCTGATTTTCGACATGCCGGTGCAGTGACTGGTAGAGGGCGAAATAAACGTAAGCGTAGATCGCGATCATCGCAAGTCCCAGCGCAAGCATCACATGCACGTGCATCGCCACGCGCGCCATACCGCCATACAGGCTGATCATAAAAAAGCCGCTTGCCAGCAGCGTGCCGATGGCAACCCACACCCATTTGAAGAAACGGCCGAACACGGCATCCCACAGGCGCAGGCGCTCGGGCGGTTCGAGTATTTCCACGGCGGCGGGGCGCAGCACCATATAGGCGAAAAACATGCCGCCGACCCAGATCAGCACGGATAACAGATGAGTGAGTTTGAACAGTGCCATGATAATTCCGCAAAAAATACGATGCGTTCAGCATAATTAGCCTGGTCGGGATTGTCCATTTATTTGTTGTCATATCGCAAGCCCGAACGCTGTATTTGATATGATCGAACCCTGACCGGCGGAGATGTCCTCTGCCTGAAAATACCAATGGAATAATATGCGTTTAGCGACCTGGAATGTAAACTCCCTGAAAGTGCGTCTGCCTCAGGTGCTGGACTGGCTTGCAGCCAACCCGATCGACGTGTTGTGCCTGCAGGAAACCAAGCAGCAGGATGCCGATTTCCCGCAGCAGGAATTGGAAGCGGCAGGCTATCACAGCGTTTTTTCCGGACAGAAGACCTATAACGGCGTGGCGATTTTAAGCCGTGAGCCAGGCCTCGATGTGCAGTTCGGCATTCCAAATTTTGCGGACGAACAGAAGCGCGTGATCGCCGCCACTTTTGGCGATGTGCGCGTGGTGTGTGTCTATATCCCGAACGGCCAGAGCCTAGACTCCGACAAGTATCAATATAAACTCGCCTGGCTTGCCGCGTTGCACGATTGGTTAAAGGACGAGCTGGTGCGCTACCCGAAGCTGGTGTTGCTGGGCGACTACAACATCGCGCCGGAAGACCGCGATGTGCATGACCCTGTAGCCTGGGTGGGCAATGTGCTGGTCAGCGAACCGGAACGCGATGCCTTCCGTGGCTTGGTGTTGCTGGGCTTCAAGGACAGTTACCGTCTGTTCGAACAGGCGGAAAAAACATTCAGTTGGTGGGATTACCGGATGATGGCTTTCCGCCGCAACATGGGGATGCGCATCGACCATATTTTGGTAAGCGATCTGCTGGTGCCGCAGTGCAAGAGCTGCATCATCGACAAGGCCCCGCGCAAACTTGAGCGCCCGTCCGATCACACGCCGGTGGTGGTGGAGTTATAGTTTTTCGTTACTAAGCCGTTCGCGTTGAGCCTGTCGAAACAGGCCGAAAAACCCAACTTCGCCGGGGGCAGCCCGGCGGCTGGTGACCTTTCTTGTCTTGCCAAGAAAGGTCACTGAAAGAAGTCGCCCCCGGTTTGCCGCCCCTTTGGGGTGCCCTCGATAGTCGCAAACGAACGGGGCTGCGCAACTCGCCCTGGCAGTGCGCAAACATCGCACCCTGCTGCGGAGCTCAGACAGTGCTCGCCTAACTTCACCGCTTGTTTGCGACTATCTTCGGCGGCGCACAGGGGAATTGGGCAGTGTGTAAAAAGTGCATCGCAAATTAATGACTGTCCTCTCGATTTATATCGGAGCGATTGCCGTGTTAGCATGCACAAGACACTTAGAGACAAGGGGGTAACAGCAATGCCAGATGTACCCGCAATTTGTTCAGACTGTGGAGCGATATTCGGCGCTGGATTATCGTCTGCAATTATTAAAAACACGCAGTTCGGTGGAACCAAGGTTGGACCTTGCCCTGAATGCGGTGGAACAGGGATCATCCCTGATGGCATCTATAGCTTTGTTGGCGATGTTGTAGAGGTTATTGCGACGTCCGTTCAAGGTGCCAAAGATATTCGAGAAATTATTTTGCGATTGAGCAATATCGCTAGTCGCAACCTAGAGCCGGATCAATTTCGGGATGCAATATCAAAGGAAGTGCCCGAACTAAAAAAGTTTTCGGACATAATGCCGCGCACTCGTACGGAACTCTATGCTTTCGTAGCTATTCTACTAACTGCACTGGGTATGCTGGCCGGAACGGGTGTTTGGTTGGGAAGCCAAACTGAAACAATCGATAAGACAAAGATCGAACAGATTGTTGATGATGCTATAGCGGAACGATTGCGTGAAAATCATCGAAGTACAGATAATAGTCCTCCAATCGGGCTGTAGTCCTAACCTTATTTTATAAGGCGACCTACCCAATTCAAACGTTAGCCGTTTGCACCGAACATCATCCGTTTCGCGACGAATTTTTTCGCGAACGGCAGGCAGTCCAGTGCGGTCAATGACGCTGCACGGGCAAAACCCACCAGCGGCAGGTCGTTGGAGAACAGACGCACCAGAGTGTCGGTGAAACGGATGCCCGCTTCGCGATCCGTGCGGCGGCGACGCTTGTAGTCGGCGAGCATGTGTTCCGAGCCCAGATTTTCGGGCGCAGCATCCAGTATTTCCTGCGCCAGCTCCCACGCATCGCGCAGCCCCATGTTGAAACCTTGTCCTGCCACCGGATGCATGGTCTGTGCGGCATTGCCGAGCAATACGGTGTGCGGCATTGGCGATTGTTCCGGGGCGCGTTTTAAACCCAGCGGGAAAGTCGTGCGCGTGCCTGCCGTTAAAAATTCACCTACCCTGTCGCCGAAGTGCTGATGCAGTTCGGTCAAAAAGGTCGCGTCATCCCAGGCCATCATCTGTTCCGCGCGTTCAGGCGAGGCAGTCCATACCAGTTCGTATCCATCCTTGTAAGGCAGCAGCGCAACAGGCCCTTGAGGGGTGAAGCGTTCAAATGCGGTGCCTTTTACAGGATTCGCGCAGGTCACATGGGTGATCAGCGCATTTTGGTGGTAGTCGCGCAGTTTCGGCGGATGCTGTTCGGCCAGCAACTTCCCGCCATCGGCAACCACCGCGAGGCGGGTTTTGATGGTGTGTTCAGCGCCGTCCAGCTGATAGCTGACGACAGCATGGTCAGACTCGCCTGTAAGGCGCGTGACGCTCGCACCGTAGATCATTTCAACTGAGCCGTCCTGCAGTGCAGAGGTCAGCGCGTCTTGCAGTTCAGGGTAGGGAAGCACGTAGCCGAGTTCCGGCACCGCAAGTTCAGTCGAGCGCAGCACGGCGCGGCCGAAGCTCTGTTTTTGCGAGATATGTATCGTGGAGATGAGCGAGATGTCCTGAAGTTTGTCCCAGATGCCCAGTCGTTCGAGTACCAGGCGACTGCCATAGGACAGGGCAAGCGCACGCGCATCCGTGCTGGCGGCGTTCAACGGCCGCGCTTCGAGTAAGCATATTTTAAGTCGGCTGTCTTTCAGGGCAAGTGCGAGTGCCGCGCCTACCGGTCCGCCGCCGATGATCGCGATGTCATAGGGGTGCCCGGCGAAGCGCTGTTCAGATTGTGCGTTCATGATGGTCTCATCAACTCCTCAATTTCTGCCACTGTTTTAGGTGCCGCGTCAGTCAATACTTCGCAGCCGTTTTCCGCGATCATCACATCGTCTTCGATGCGGATGCCGATGTTCCACAAGGCCAGCGGCACGTCGTCACCGGGGCGGATGTAGCAACCGGGTTCGACGGTCAGCACCATGCCGGGTATCAGATCCCTCCACTGACCGTCGATCTTGTAATCGCCGACATCGTGTACGTCCATTCCCAGCCAGTGGCCGGTGCGGTGCATATAGAACCTCTTGTAGCTCTCGCTCTCCAGTACACCGTCCACCGTGCCGCGACATAGTTTGAGGTCGATGAAACCTTGCGCCAGAATTCGCAATGCGGCGTCGTGCGGTGCTTCCCAGTTGTTGCCGGGAAGCGATGCGGAAATCGCAGCGTCCTGCGCGGCCAGTACGATCTCATACACTTCCTTTTGCGCGGCACTGAACTTGCCGTTCACAGGGTAGGTGCGGGTGATATCGGATGCGTAGCCTTCGAGTTCGCAGCCCGCATCGATCAGCAGCAGATCGCCGTCCTGCAATTTGGCATTGTTTTCGATGTAATGCAGCACACAGGCATTCGCACCGCCTGCGACGATGGTGGTGTAGGCGGGATCCCGCGCGCCGTTGCGGTGAAATTCGTGCAGCAACTCGGCCTCGACCTGATATTCAAACTGCCCTGCGCGGGTGAATTTCATCGCGCGCCGATGCGCTGCAGTTGAAATCGATGCGGCCCGGCGCATGATGCCGAGTTCGTGCAAGACTTTGAATAATCTCATCTCATTGAGTAAGGCGCGTATGTCGCGGATCTCGTCGGGGGCTTTGACGCCGCTGCGCGATTTCGCCTGTACTTCATTGCGTATCCTGAGGATGCGTTGATCCCAGGTGGTATCCGCGCCCAAGGGGCAAAACAGCGTGGGCTGGTTGCCCATCAATTCGGCAAGCTTCTCATCCAGGTGCGCTATGGAGTATGCCGCATCGAAGCCGAATTTTTCCTGAGCGGCATCGGGGCCGGAGCGATAGCCATGCCAGATTTCGCGCTCCATGTCCTTTTCGCGGCAGAACAGAATGCATTGCGGCGCATCGCCTGCAATGAGCACCAGCACCGATTCGGGTTCGGCAAAGCCGCTCAGGTAGTAGAAGTTGCTGTCGAAACGGTAGGCGTGATCGGCGTCTCCGTTGCGCCGTTGTTCAGGCGCATTGGGGAGGATCGCGATGCCGTGCTGCATTTTACTCAGCAGGCGGGCGCGGCGCTGAACATAGATGTCGGGATCAAACATGGGTTTCCTTGCGTAATTGGCTGTCGAGCTCGTTCAGGCGCTGCGGCGTGCCGACATCCACCCAGACACCTTTATGATGTTCGCCGCTGACTTTGCCCAGAGCGATCTGTTCGCGCAGCAGCGGGGCGAGCGGTGCGACGCTGCCGCGTGCGATGCGGCGGAACAGACAGGGATGATAGACGCCGATGCCGCTGAAAGTGAGCAATTCAGGATTCAGGATCGAGGATTCGGGATTCTGGGTCGATGCGGTGATGCGGTTGTTGTTGTTCAGCGCAAAATCGCCAGTCGGGTGGTGCGGCGGGTTGTCCACCAGCACCAGGTGGGCGGTGTCGCCGTTGGCTTGAAGTTTTTCTGCGCATGCCGGTAATCGGGAAAAGTCGTAATCGCAATAAATGTCGCCGTTGATGACGGCGAAAGGCTTGCCCTCATCTCTTGCGAGTATGGGCAGCGCACAGGCGATACCGCCTGCAGTTTCCAGCGCTGTGGCCTCGGGGGAGTATTGAATCTTTGCACCGAACCGGCTGCCATCACCTAATGCGTGTACAATCTGCGCACCCAGGTGGGCGTGATTGATGACCAGTTCGGTGATGCCGGCCGCCACCAGCCTTTCGATATGCCAGACAATCAGCGCGCGACCGCCTGCTTCGAGCAACGGTTTGGGGGTGTGGTCGGTGAGCGGGCGCATGCGCTCGCCGCGTCCCGCCGCAAGAATCATTGCAATCATGGGGTTACGTCTTTCACGTTTGCCTCCTCGCCCGCTTTGCGGGAGAGGATTGAAGAGAGGGGAAGCGCGGCATCATGCTTTATACCTTTTATGTTCTTAAAACCCGTACCCTGTAGGTGCTTCCTGCGGCGGCTCCAGCTCGTTGAGCAGATTGAACAAAGGCTTGAGATCGATATAGCGAGCGCAGGCTGCGCGCAGATAGCCCATCACCAGCGGCATGTCTTTCAGGTAGCCGTCCTTGCCGTCGCGGTGGTACAGGCGGGCAAAGATACCCAGCACCTTGATGTGGCGCTGGGCTCCCATCAGTTCAAAATCCCGGTAAAACTGACCGAAATCCTCATGCACCGGGAGTCCTGCGCGGCGCGCCTTTTCCCAATAGCCGATCAGCCAGTCGATGATGACCTCCTCGTCCCATTTGATGTAGGCATCCTTGAAAAGGGAAGCCAGATCGTAGGTGATCGGGCCGTATACCGCATCCTGAAAGTCGATGATGCCGGGCGAGGTTAGAAGATTGCCTTTTTCGTTTGTCCTTTCTCCCGCTTGCGGGAGAGAGTTAGAGAGAGGGGTTTCGATGTACATCAGATTGCGCGAATGGTAGTCGCGATGCACATACACGCAGGGCTGTGCCAGATTGTTGGCGACGATGCGGGCGAACACGGTTTCAAGCTTGGCGTTCTGTGTCTCAGTGAGCGTGACATTGAGATGACGGCCTATATACCATTCGGTGAACAGACGCATCTCGCGCAGCAGCAGCGCTTCGTCATAAGGAGGCAATTCACCCTCGCGAGACGCTATCTGAATTTTGATCAGCGCATTGGTTGCCGCACTATAGAGTTTGCGCGCATTTTCCGGATTCAATGCCTGCAGATAGGTGGTGTTGCCAAGATCGGACAACAGCAAAAATCCCTGAGTCAAGTCCTGTGCATAGACATGCGGCACATGAGTTCCGGCATTCTCGAATAATTTGCCTACATGCAGGAACGGGCGGCAGTCTTCATGCTCGGGCGGTGCATCCATTGCGATCAACGTGCGGTCGCCAAAGGTGATGCGGAAGTAGCGGCGGAAGCTGGCATCACTGGATGCGGGCGCAAGCGTGAATGTTTCGCCGGGAAATTGGTCTTGCAGCCAGACGGTTAGTTGTTGTTGACGTTGCATATCGGGATTTTTAAATGGTCTTAATGGTAAACTTGCAAAAGTTTACCACCTTAACAATATTATGCGGTTTCGTCTTAAGCCTGTTGTGTTCACTTTGTTGTGCATTTTTGCCCATTCTGCCGTGGCTGAAGAGCCGCGCGCGCAGGATAAGCCCGCAGAAGAGCTGGTGGAACCAGTGTTGCTGGAAGCCGACAATCTGACCGGCGACAAAAAAAATCAGGTCGAAGCCACCGGTAATGCGATTCTGTCCAAGTCCGATCAGTCTATCCGGGCTGATCGCATATTTTATGACCAGGAAACAAAGGATGCCGAAGGTTTTGGCTCGGTCGTGCTGAATCAGGCGGGTAGTACGGCGAGCGGGCCGTACATAAAATTGAATATGGATACGCATGCCGGGCTTATGGAACAGCCTGAGTTTTACCTGAAGGATACGGACGGGCGGGGCTCAGGCGACATGCTGCACATTCAGGATCAGCAGCATTTCGATCTGGACAATGCGGTTTATACTACCTGTCCCGCCGGTAATCAGGACTGGTTTATTAAAACAACCAGTCTGGAAATAGACCGCGATCAACAGGTGGGTGTTGCCCATAACGCCTGGGTGGAATTCATGGATACGCCTATCCTGTATTCTCCCTGGATGGATTTCCCGTTGAACAGTCAACGCAAAACAGGTTTTTTGTCGCCGACCTTCGGCGGTTCCACCAAAGGCGGCAGCGAGTTGACGGTGCCGTATTACTGGAATATTGCGCCGAATCAGGATGCGACCTTTTCGCCGCGCATGATGATGAAACGCGGTGTGTTATTCAACAATGAGTATCGTTATCTCGAACCAGACTATGCCGGCGAAGTGCATGCGGATGTGCTGCCGAATGACACGCTGACCCACAGCAATCGCGCCCGTTTCGGTTTGAAACATGGCCAGTCATTCGGGGGCGGTTTCAGCGGCAGTGTCAATTTTAACCGCGTCTCGGATAATGCCTATTATCGCGATCTGGCCGATGTAGTGAATGTGGCTACGCAGGTCAACCTGTTGCAGGATGCAGCCTTGACTTACAGCGGGGGATGGTGGGGCAGCACGGCGCGTGTGCAACGCTACCAGACCCTACGGGATCCGCTGGC
>JBAZCE010000055.1:3344-12470 GCA_041671105.1 Gallionella sp. | reverse complement strand
CCGATCAAAGCCCCCGAACTATCCCTGACCGGCGTCTTGACCAGTTCGAGCAAGGCGCTATGCCCGTCATCGGCAAAGGTGACCCACGCCTCCTTAACGGTGGGCGCACCGGTTTCCAGGGCGAGACTATCGTTTTGACGAAATGAATCAGCAAGTTCGCGATCGACAAAGTCATAGTCCGTCTTGCCGACAATATCCGCCTGACTCGCACCGAAAAAACGCTCGAACATCGGATTGCAGGCGAGATAGACGCTCGAAGTATCCTTGAGCCAGACCAGATCATCCAGCGCCTCGAATATGGTGCGCAGGTGCGCCCCACTTTGTTGCAACTTCGCCGTCTGCTGCTGCACCAGTTCTTCGAGGTGCTCACGATAGCGCTGCAACTCAAGTTCGACAGCCTTGCGCTCCGTAATATCGGTGCGGATGGCGACATACATGACAGGCTTGCCATCGGGCCCCATAAAAGGCGAAATTGTGCTCTGCACCCAATATAAATGACCGTCTTTGGTACGGTTGCAAATCTCCCCGCTCCAGACCTGCCCCGCTGCGATAGTACGGTACATTTCACGGAAAAACGCCTGAGAATGAACTCCGGAATTGAGCAGACGATGATCCTGTCCCAGCAATTCTTCGCGCGAATATCCGCTGATTTCACAAAACTTGTCATTGACGGAGGTAATTCTCCCCTGCATATCGGTAGAGGCCACAATGGCGTGCTGATCCAGAGCTGCCATCATGTTTTTGAGTTCCTGACTGACCGTCTCCTTGCCTTCGAGCAGCTGCTTCGCATATCGCTTGACAGCTTCGATGTAAATAGCCAGCGTCATCCCCACCAGAGACAGGATGAGAATATAAAACCAATAATTGTGAAGTTTATTCGGCGCGGGGTTACCGCCGAAGTAACCGACCCCCTGGTAAATCCCGGTGATCGCCATGATGGCCACCGGCAACAGAACCAGACTGGTGCCGCGCAAACCAAGACGCACCGCCACCCAGCAAATATACAGGAACATCCAGTAGCTGCTCGATACGGTTTCAAGCCATTCGTGAAGCCACAAGGGAGAGGACGCGCGTCCCCAATCGAGGAAAACAACGCCGCTGACCAGTGCGGTAATCCCGAGTGTCAGCACCCACTCGGCAGACAGTCCGGCTGTCGGACAGGGACGGGAAGTTGCTGTCGCAGGCCACCACACCAGCAGCAAAGGGGTCATCAGAACGACACCCAGCACATCCCACATCCACCAGTCGATCAGCACTGCGGCATAATTGTCGGAACTCACGATGCCGACTAGCCACAGGGTGGTCACCCCGATGACAGCGCTGAGCACACATCCTGCATAACCACCCCGGACAAACACCCGGATAAAGTCACGTAAAAACGGCAAGCCGGTATTAAAGCGACCGTCACGTTTGATCAACCAGGCGCCGAAAAGCGCCGCCAGCGCATTGCCGAATGCCTTGGCGGCAGCCGCCCAAATCATATCGCCCGCGAGCAGGTTGGGCAAAAATGCCCCCAGTGCAATCGCCCAGAAATAACGTTTACCGCCAATCAGCAAGGCCGCCAGCGCGATACCGCTGGAGAGAAAGAAGATGCTCGCCCCCCACAGCGGCGCAAAATACAAAAGAATCGTTTTGGAGGTAAGACTGTAAATCAGGGCCACGCCAATCAGCTTTAACAACTCAATCAGATGGGGCGATGCCGGGGGAAATTTCATTGCAACTCAACCAGCGTGGAGATGCGTCTGGCTCTGTGATGACATTTTCAGCCATTGCGTGCAGGCGGCGAAGGGCATCGGCCTGGCAATGTGATAGCCCTGAATGATGGTCCCGCCGCAGCTGCGCAGAAATTCCAGCTGCCCGGCAGTTTCAACGCCTTCAGCGATCACATCCATCTCCAGGTGGACGCCGATCATGATGGAAATGCGCACAATTGCCTGGGCCTTGCGTTCCGTGTCGGCACGCTGCACAAAACTGCCGTCAATCTTGAGTTCCCTGAAAGGCAGATCGGTCAACTGAACCAGACTGGAATAGCCGGTACCGAAATCGTCGATGGAGAGGACGAACCCCATCAGCGAAAGCCGGGTCAGGGTTTCCAGCACCAAAGAGCGCTCCACCATCAGGCGGCTTTCGGTAATTTCGATGACCAGATCGGATGGCTGCAGACCGGCGGCGCAGACCAGTTCAGACAGACGTTCCGGCATCAATAGATTGTGTGCGGTATCCATCGACATATTGATCGCCGTCGTGATGTGGATACCCTTTCCCCGCCAGACAACCAGATCGGCCGCCACCTGATGCGCCATCGCAAAAAACAACTCATCCGACAAGCCGGCGGCTTCAATTGCAGGAATGAAGTTTGCCGGGCTGATCATGACACCGGGCTCGACAGGCCAGCGCGCCAGCGCCTCGACACCGACTGGTTTTCCGCTGCGAATATCGACCTTGGGCTGATACCAGGGAATGAATTCGCCGTCTGTCAGTGCCGCCTTGAGTCGTTCCGGCGAGAGGAAAGCTGCCACATCGGCGGTGTCTGCGATGACAACCGGGGCGCGCAGGCCTGCCAGTAATTCGTAAAGTCTGTCGGGGGATGAGGGTTTGTTCAATACGCCGAGTATGGATAGCCCGTGAGCGCTCGCGAGACCTGCCGCGCTGCTCAGTATCTCGTCCTGCACCCCTGACAGCAGAATGATGCCGGCGCCAAATCCGCGCTGCGCCAGATGCCGCATCAACACGGTGCCATCCATACCAGGCATGGACAGATCGATAATCATCGCATTGATGTTTGACTGATCGATATCGAGCTGTGCCAAGGCTTCCTCGCCGCTTGAGGCAAGATACACATCGTCAAAATCAAGACTGGCCAGCTGCATGCCGATCAGATCGCGTTGAAACTCGTCGTCGTCAACTACCAATATCATTCCGCAACCTCACGCAAGCCCAGCCACGCCCGAATGCAGCGCAGATATTTTAAGTCGGTTATTCTAGCATGCCGATGGTAATTTCAGATCCATGCAAAAAGGCGCACGAAGTGCGCCTTTTCTATGAGCCTATCATCGCTAAGCCTTGAGACAAGTCTTCATGAATGTCTTGCGCTCATCGCCTTTGAGCGCTTTGGTTTTGGCATCCGCGTTGCACGATTTCATCTTATCCTGTTGTTTCACGGGCGCGGCAGCCTTTGCTTCAGGCTTGGCTTCTGCCGGTTTGGCGGCGCCTTCGCTCTTCAGCGTATAGTCCTTGGACAGGCACTTCTTCATAAAGGCTTTGCGTTCATCGCCCTTCAGAGCATCGTCCTTTGCCTCCTTGTTACAGCCCCTCATCTTATCCTGTTGCGCACCTGCGAAAGCCGGCGCGGATACGACGACAGCAAATCCAAAACAAGCCAATGCGATTAATTTTTTCATGAATAGCTCCTTGATTAGTCGGTTTTATTCCAAAGATTCGGGACGTTTTGGCCTGAGCCAGAAACATTATAGCGACATCATTGAATCGCGCCATAGGCCTTTCGGCCTAGACCTGCCGACCTAGCCCCAGTCGCTATCAGATGAACTGGCGATATTCGAACTGTCGTCCCACGAAGAATTGTCAGCGATGCCGAAATCAGCGCCGCCCATGTTATTCGATGGCATCGATGAGTCCGCCCATGCGTCCGCAACAGGCGCGCTATGACCGCCATCCATGAAATGATGGGCCAGCGCCTCGCCCGCCACCATGCCTACGCCGACCGCAGCACCCGTCGCGAGTCCACCCATAATCCCGCTGCCCATCCCGCCGGCAGGTGCCTGCCCCATTCCGCCGCCATACTGTTGAGCATAAGGTTGTTGACCATAGCCCTGCACGGGAGCCGGTTGCATACCCGCAGATTGCACGGGTTGATAGCCGCCCTGACCGACTGGCGCGTTACGCGCACGGAATGAGCGCATCACGAAAAACAGTATCGCGATTACACCGCCGCCGATGAGCAACATACCCCATGGAAAGCTACTGCCTTGAGGCGTCTGAAAACTGTCTGCCTGCGGCTGACTGATCCGATGAGTCGTGGCAATCCGGCCCTTCAAATCCTGCACCGCCTGCGGATTGGCGAATGTTAACCCGGGCTTTAAACGTTCGGCGTTGGCAAGCTCAGCCTCCGCCCGATCCAATTTACCCTGTTTCGCCAACAGCTCGGCTTCCACAAAATGCGCCTTGGCGCTGTTCGGATGTTCTTTCAAAACGGCATCCATCATCCTTTGCGCCTCATCCAGCTTGCCCGACTGCGCCGCTTTGTAGACCTGATCGAGTGTTGGCGCGTCCCCGGCGAATGCGAACCCGTTCGAAAGCAACAGCGACAAAATGAAACCGTAAGTTACCTTTTTAAACATGAAGAATCCTCCGTTAATTGCTTATCGCTATATGCGGCCAAAGATTGCAATATTCAAGAGCCGCGATGCAATCATGCATGGCAACATTGTAACTGTTTGTTACAGGCAGGCATTTGGCACAGGTCTGCATTCCCTCTGCAACGAAATTTTGCAAATTGGTAAATTCAGACACTGCGATCCCCCTAAATGTCGCCGCTACAGTAAAATGAACCCGGATTCTGATATTGATCACTTCTTATAGCGGAGAAATATGATGCAAAAATTTCGTTTGGTTACACGCAGCGATTTCGACGGGCTGGTCTGCGCGGTTTTGTTGAAGCATCTCGACATGCTGGCTGATATTCTGTTTGTTCATCCCAAGGATATGCAGGACGGCAAGATTGCGATCGGCCCGAACGATATCACCACCAACCTGCCCTATGTGGCCGGCGCTCACATTGCGTTCGATCACCATCTGTCCGAAACCATCCGCAATACCGGCGAGCGCACCAACCACATCATTGACCCTGATGCGCCTTCTGCCGCGCGCGTGGTTTACGACTACTACGGCGGTCTGAAGGCATTTCCGGCTTCGTGGAACGACATGATGGTGGCGGTGGACAAGGCCGACGCGGCGCAGTTTTCGCGCGAAGAGATTCTGCATCCGGCGGACTGGGTGCTGCTCAACTACCTGATGGATTCGCGCACCGGCCTGGGGCGATTCCGCGACTTCCGCATTTCGAACTACAACCTGATGATGGATCTGATCGATTATTGCAGAAACCACGATATCAAGGAAATCATGCAGTTACCGGACGTGAAGGAACGCGCGGAGCTGTACTTCAACCACGAAGAGAAATTCAAGGATCAGTTGCTGCGCTGCTCAACGGTACACGGCAATCTGGTCATCCTCGATCTGCGAAATGAGGAAACCATTTATGCGGGCAACCGCTTCATGATTTACGCCCTGTTCCCTGACTGCAACATCTCCATACACGTGCTGTGGGGTGTGAAGCAGCAGAACACCGTATTTGCCACAGGAAAATCCATCGTCAACCGCAGCTCTAAAACCAACATCGGCGAGTTGATGTTGCAATATGCAGGCGGCGGTCACCAGAACGCCGGCACCTGTCAGGTGGACAACGACAAGGCGGAAGCCGTGCTGCGCGAGCTGATCATCAAGATCAACTCAGACAACTAAGCCGGAAACACACTTGCGATACCCTGCGGGCCTCATGAGGCCCGTTTTCAAGCAAATCATATCGAGTTTTCATGCCGAACAATACTCAAGGCCGTCGCACTCAGCTAAACAACCTCAAAAGCAGATTTTGAGGCTGAACTCAACCATCTACCCTGCCTTTTCTGCCAACTCCAACATTTTGTCCAACATTTCTTTGAGCTTAGGACATTTCTTGTATGCAACATCAGGATCTAGTTTGCCAAAAAGCTCTTTACCATTCACAACTTTTTTATATGAGCGTTTTATCTGCGAATCATATAGCCGATCCAATAATTTTGCCGGTGGCTCATCAGAGTTCACTGTTTCGGGATGATCAATCTTTTTGAATGCCCTTTGAATCGCCAAAGGAAATATTTCAGGCTCGCTTAGAAGCCAGGCCTCAACTTCGTGGACGGCGAAAAACTGAAAAAATTTTGGTTGACCGACATTGGCCTCCATTTTTTTCTTGGCCCAATCGTAACGTTTGTTACTGTCAGTACAATCTCCCGGATAAAAGGTTGGCCCATAAAGATCCAGCAAAGAGATTACGGCGATAATATCGTCTTTAGCCGGACCGTTCAGATGCATCTTTGCTTTCAGGGGCGCATCCTTGACCAACTCAGGCCACCCTTCAAAGCGTACTGTTTTGATCCCTACAGGTTTGCTTGATTTTGGATCGAGCCACTTCTTTAAAAATTTTGGCAGGGCTTTATCTTCGGTGTGACCTTCGACAAAAAGGATAAATTTCATTCCATTTGCTCCAGCTCACCCGATCTAAAGAGATTTCCCAGCGAATATTCTTTCAACCAGTAATCAAGGTCTTCATCACGCAAGGTTTGCAGGGTAGTTTCACCGTTTACCCATTTAGCTACTGTTGTCGTGGGTCTGGTTTCCTCGAAAGCATCCAGGAACTGCGGGGAATGGGTAGTAAGAATGATTTGAGAACGTTTAGAAGCTTCAACTGCGTACTCTGCAATCAAAGGCAGCATTGAAGGATGAAGCCCAGTCTCTGGCTCATCTATGGCAATAACAGGCGCCAGCGACGGACTTGCCAGCACGGTTAACAAAAACAAAAAACGCAGTGTTCCATCTGAAAGATCAGATGCAGATTGCTCACGCCGCAACGATTTCCAACGGATTCTCAATTGAATTCTCTGGTCGGCTGCAGGCGGGAAGATCAACTCTTCGAAGTCATCACCGAATGCGGCACGCATGGCGGAATTGATGTCATTTTTAAAGTCCCTATCACCGGTGTAAAGAGTGTGCATGACCGATATAAGGTTTTGTCCGTCCGGATCAACTCGTTTTTCCATGCGGGAAATAGCCGACTGGCGAATGGGCGCATCCGTATTGGTATTCAAGTCGCGATAAACGGCGATAGAGGCGAGCTCTTTCTGAAAAGGGGGAATAAAACGGTTGATAGTAAATGGTCCGGACGCGACTGAAAGAAGGCTTTCCTCATCAGACACGTATTCTTCAGCGCTAATAAATGTATGACTATTTTCTTCAAAAATGAAGGCCGTCCTTATACGCCGCTCCAAAAAATTGAATGGCTTATTTTCAGCCCCCTTTCTGTGTTTGTGAGAATTTATTAAACGCTCATTTTCGATTCTGTATGAGCTTCCTGCTCCAAGCCGCACCAGCTCAAGTTCATATTGCTCCGGATCCAAGCGATGCCCTGCGGGCTTTGTTTCCATAGTAAACTTGATCGAAGTAGACTCGCCGTCCCACACTATCGGATCCATTCCGCCCAGTGATTGAACATATTTACCTAGTTTTCCCTGCGCCGATACCGAGATTAACTCAAGAAATCTCAACAGATTGGATTTACCCGTACCATTGGGACCGATGATCACATTGAGGTCTCCAGGAGACCAACTTACATTTCTGAGAGAGCGAAAGCCTTCAATATGTAGTTTCGTGATTTTCATCTTAAGTTTCTCATTGATTTAATCGAGTGATATTATTTGATCACAAAACACAATACCACAAGCACCTACAATAGCAGCATACTCCATCAATCTTCCGCCACCTACTCTTCCTCATCCTTGGGCAACGGGGCCAGCAAGGCCGCAATATCGGCCTCACCAAACTTGGTCAGACCCGCGCTGTCCTCAGACAGAATTCCTGCGGCTAGCTCCGCCTTTTTCTCCTGCAATGCCAGGATTTTCTCTTCGATGCTGCCCGCCACGACCAGCTTGTAGACGAACACATTCTTGGTTTGTCCCAGACGGTGCGCGCGATCCGTGGCCTGATTCTCCACGGCAGGATTCCACCACGGATCATAATGAATCACCGTGTCCGCCGTGGTCAGGTTCAGCCCGACCCCGCCCGCTTTCAGGCTGATCAGAAAAATCGGCACCTCGCCGTCCTGAAAACGCCGCACCACTTCTTCCCGGTTTTGCGTATCGCCGGTGAGCTTCACATAGGTCAGATTTTCTTTCGCCAGCTCTTCTTCGATCAGTTCAAGCATAGACGTAAACTGCGAGAACACCAGGATGCGTCGGCCTTCACTCACCAGCTCCGGCAACATTTCCATCAGCAGGTCCAGCTTGGCGTGCTCCTTGACCTTTTTTGCGCTGGAGAGCTTCAACAGGCGCGGATCGCAACATACCTGGCGCAACTTGAGCAGCGCGTCGAGGATGATGATGTGGCTGCGCGCGAATCCCTTCTCGGCGATTTCTTCACGCACCCGCTGATCCATCGCGATGCGTACCGTTTCATACAGGTCACGCTGCGTACCTTCCAGCTCGACGGTGCGCACAATCATTGTCTTCGGTGGCAGTTCCGTTGCGACATCTTCCTTGCGGCGGCGCATGATGAAGGGTCTGACGCGCTGAGCCAGCAGATCTCTTCGCTGCCGGTTGCCATGTTTCTCGATCGGCGTACGCCAGGTCTTGGTAAAGCCCTTGGCATCGCCCAACAAACCCGGCAACAAAAAGTCGAACTGCGCCCACAATTCGCCCAGATGGTTTTCCAGAGGCGTGCCGGTCAGACACAGACGGTGCCGTGCGTTGAGCCGGCGCACCACCTGCGCCGCCTGGCTGGAGACATTCTTCACCGTCTGCGCCTCATCCAGAATCAGCAAATGATAATTGTGTTCAAGCAACGCCGCCTCGTCCCGCCAAAGCAGAGGATAGGTGGTCAGTATCACATCGTGGCAAGCTATCAACGGAAAATGCTCGGCTCTTTCCTTGCCGTGCAGGGATAACAGCTTCAACTCGGGCGCGAATCGCTCTGCCTCACGTTTCCAGTTGAAAATCAATGAGGTAGGTAACACCACCAGAGAGGGGCGATCCATGCGTCCCGATTGTTTTTCCAGCAGCAGATGCGCCAGCGTCTGGGCGGTTTTCCCCAGACCCATGTCGTCCGCCAGTATCCCCGCCAGATCCTGCTCGCGCAGAAATTGCAGCCAGGCTAAGCCTTCGAGCTGATATTGGCGCAATTGCAACGCAAACCCCGCGGGCGGCAGGACAGCCTGGATGCCTTTGGTATTTTTAAGTTTACTGGCAAGACTCGCCAGCGCATCCACGCCCTTGAACTGCCAGCGTTCCATCCCGGCCAGCGCAT
>JBAZCE010000055.1:0-3334 GCA_041671105.1 Gallionella sp. | reverse complement strand
TCGTAACGGGACAGGCGAATTTCCTCACCGCCCCCCTTGCCGTCGAACAATTCGATCAGCGTGCGCGCCAGCGGCTTGATGCGTTCGGCCGGCACTTTCACCCGTCCGCCATCGGGCAACTGCAACTCGATCGCCTCACCGTCCTTCATTCTTTCCAGCAAGATCGCATCCAGCCAGCGCGGATCGACCTTGAATAATTCATGTAACAGCGGCGCCAGCGCCAGCCGCTGACCGTTGACCACGATGCCCATGTTCAGGCTGAACCAGCCGTCTTCCTGCTCGTCGAATTCACCGACCCAGGCTTCCACTTCCAGAACATGGTGACGAAACCCCTGCGGGATGACGATCTCCCAGCCTGCCGCCTGCATTTTCGGCACCGCTTGCTGCATAAATAAAGGCCAGGCCTTCTCGCCTTCCAGCCCATACATAGCCTGGTCCGGAATGGTGCCTGCCATGCCGAAACGCGACATCTCTTCAAGTCCGAAACCCGCCAGCGCCCCCAGATAACGCTGCTCCTGCTTCAGGTCGCGCTTCACACGCACGGTTTCGCCATTTTGCAAGGTGACGAATTCTCCCGGATGCTCGGGCGGCAGAAGTGCCTCGCCGTAGCGAAATTCGACGCAGGCCCAGTCGCGCACCTGAGTGCCGAAACCATAGCCCCGGAAACGTCCCATATACGCCGGCAATGATGTGTCCAGCAGCAGCACCGGCGTTAATTTGGCATCAATGGCGCGCAGCCGGGTCGTGCTGGGCGCAGGCAAGTCAGGCACCATTTCACGCAGCATCTCGGACACCACCGGCACATCGATTTCCCTGAGCGGCGGCATACTTAACAATTGAGCGATTTGCGGCGGGGTCTGAGCCAGTTTCAGCAACCCGATTTCACCCGCCTTCGCATCCAGATACCAGGTCGCATCCGGCAGGGGCAGCACCACTACCGCAGCACCGCTCCTGATGATACGGGGCACCATACGTCCCGATTCATCCGCGCCCCAGTCGAGACGGGCTTCGCGCACCTCGCCCTGCTTGAGACGGATGGGCGCTGACAGCACATAACGATTGCCTGCAACTCTTTCCATGCAAAACAACCGACCGCTCGCCAATAGACTGATCAGTATCTCGTTGCCCTGTTTTCCCAGCAGAATATTGCCGTCATATTTTTCGCGCTGCTTCCACAGCAGGCGCAAAATCGGCAAATCCTCATCCGTGACAAACATCGGCGGCTTGATCAGCGCACGCTCGACGTTGCTCCACTCTTCCAACTGCCCGAGCAACTGCCCGTCAGCCGACATCCTGGCCTTGTAAGTGCCGACGAAATAACCGTCCGAATTGAACGACTTCATCAACACATAGCACAGACGTTCGGGACGCGGCGCGGGTTTTGCCTTCTTTTTTACCGAGACGGCCTGTGCTTTTTTGAACGCCTCCACCCATTCGAGCAGGGCCGGATTGACCGTCGGGGTACGCGGCAGCGACAGGGCCGACAGCAGCACAGCCGCCGTATGTTTGCATTTGAAACCGACCGGACAGCTGCACAGCGGCTTGATGCCCGCATGACCGAGAATGTCTTCTTCGAAGATAATTTCCACGGCATAGGGATGCTTGGCAGTCCCCTTCACCTGCGCCGTGATTTTTCCGGGCTGCACAGTTAATTGCGTGATCGAATTGAGATAGGCCTTTGCCTTGTTCAACTCGGTCATAGGGTACCAGCGAGTTACATCGGCTAAGGTATAGGTCTTGGCTAGTGGCATGAAAATGGGACGGTTACACCGCACAGGTAGACGAAAGGCGGATTATAACGCGCCGCATGGGACGGGGTGAAACTAAGATGAACTAGCTGGTGGTTGATAGATGGTGGTTTGTAGCTGAAATCTGCCGGTCTGCCACCGGCAAAAAGGCAATTGGCGGGGCCGCTCCCCGCTAATTTTTCAGGCCGCCAGTTTTGTGGGGACCATGCGGTTAATGCGTCCCCCCTGTCCTGCCGCTTGAGTTGCAAGTGCACGATGGTCCATAGCAGGTACAGGTGGAACTTACCCTAACGTTGCCACCATCTCGATTTTCGGTGCGACTGAACGGACAACTTTCTGGATGCCATGCCCTGCCGGATTGGCCTGACGTTGCGAAATGAGCAGGCCCATCTTTTCAAGCAGTCCGATATCTTTGGAGATGGATGAGCGGTTGCGATGCAGGCTATGGGACAGCTCATTGATTGTCCTGGGCTCGTGCATCACCTCAAGCATCAAACGGCGACGCGCTTCCGAGAGCACGGTAAACATCTGTTGCGGGTCTTCGAACGAGAGCGTCAACTTTTCTTCGAACGCCTCGCCCCGGTCGGCTCGTTGTGCAGCATCCTTCGCACGCGAGAAGAAGCCCGCCACATCATCAGTGCGAATCACGATTTTGGTCATGGCATCTTGTGTCTGGTTAACAATTTCCAGCCATTCCTGCTGGAATCTTTCCTGCGTCGCTTCAAAACTCATGAACTCGACCGCTTCGATCTCACCCATGTAATGACGGTGATGGTAATCGTGTGCATTGTCGAAACCGAGAACCCGACCGTTATCGCCCCGGTGAATCGCGTGGTTGATGTAGGCCAGGTTGTACCGGGTCACTACGGTCTTGCCCTGCTCTATATGTCCCCAGACCTCATAACTCAATAGCCCTCCACCTGATTTCGGCTTGAGTTCGAATCGCTCCTGTTCAAGCAGGGTTTCCTTGGTTGGTTTAGACATTACACCTCCAGATGTGCATCATCATAGCGCACCTGAATGAATGTGTCTCGTTCCATTGGTTCGTGCTTCAGCAGCACTTGAACGTGAAATTCACAAAAAAAGCGCACATCCGCTAAATTAGAATGAGTGAGCCAGGGGTCATGTCGGAGCCCGGGGGCAGATCTCACATCCCAACATTACTGCACCGACATGAGCCGGCAAGTTTGACTAAAGCTCACTGTGCATACCCGCCACGGGCTATGGCCTATATATTTTGGTCTATACCAGCGATGGATTTTCACAGGTAGAGTGCATGCTATCGCCCCCGCACCGATTCAATCGGAGAACGGTACAACACCGCACTTCCGGAAAGCACAGCTTTAATTTCTAGAAATCAAGTTATTAACTGGTTTTTTAAAACGCGACGAAGCGGCAAGCAATGACAGATCGCAGCGAGGAAAGCGAAGCTGGGCAAAAATGGCACAATGAGGTGCCTGTTCTAACAACACAATATGGTGCCTGTTCTAACATTCCAACATTTTCTGATAGACTTTGCTGATGGCCAGACCGCTCAGACTTGAATTTGCAGGTGCGCTTTATCATGTCACTTCGCGAGGAGATCA
>JBAZCE010000054.1:0-13004 GCA_041671105.1 Gallionella sp. | reverse complement strand
CAGGTCAGGTTCCGCCGCTGTCCCATGCCGCGATGCTTCGTCTCGAACTGTCCTTTCAGGATGTGAGAGCGCATTTCGACGAAATTGAGGAAGAATGTTGCGATTTTGCCCAGATGTTGGGCGTTGACTGATCCTGGTAGCAAGCCCATCATTTTCATTCAGGCGGGAATGACGGGCTGGTTTCGTTTGCCTGTTTCTCCTGCCTGTTTTTGTGCCTTTGCAGATACAGCCCTTCGGCTTATGCCTTGTTCAGGGAATGGAAAATTCTGCCCTGACGTCAAACTTCTATTCACCCTTTTGTAATGGAAATCTGCGACAATTCGCGCCATTATTTATTCCCGTTGGGAATGAAGCAAAAAGCAGCGTTTTAGTTAAACGTTGATTTATTCGTCATCTCCGCGCAGAGGGGTTGGCAGGCAAGCCGCGAAGCGGCTGCTCGCAAAGTGGATATGACGAATAAATCAGCAATGAAGCTCTACATCTGCCCCGTTTAATGATCTATAGCTAATTCGAATTTTGCGGTTCGCTTGTTAGGAGTTGTTTATGAAGTTTCGCTTCCCAATTGTAATCATCGATGAAGATTTTCGTTCCGAGAATGCCAGCGGTCTGGGCATACGCGCGCTGGCCGGTGCCCTTGAAAAAGAGGGCATGGAGGTGTTGGGTGTGACCAGCTATGGCGATTTGACTTCGTTTGCGCAGCAGCAAAGCCGCGCATCGGCGTTTTTGTTGTCCATTGATGATGAGGAGTTCGGCGCCGGCAGTCAGGAAGAGACCGAAGTTGCGCTGAGGAGTCTGCGCGCGTTCGTCGAAGAAATTCGTTTCAAGAACGCCGACATTCCGATCTATCTGTACGGCGAGACCCGCACCTCCCGGCATATTCCGAACGATGTGCTGCGCGAATTGCACGGCTTCATCCACATGCATGAGGATACCCCCGAGTTCGTCGCGCGCCACATCATCAGGGAAGCACGCTCTTACCTCGATTCGCTGGCGCCTCCGTTCTTCCGCGCCCTGCTGCATTATGCGCAGGACGGTTCCTATTCATGGCATTGCCCGGGGCACTCGGGCGGAGTGGCATTTTTAAAGTCACCGGTAGGGCAAATGTTTCATCAGTTCTTCGGCGAGAACATGCTGCGCGCCGACGTCTGCAACGCGGTGGATGAGCTGGGGCAGTTGCTCGATCACACCGGGCCTGTGGCGGCTTCCGAGCGCAATGCCGCGCGCATCTTCAATGCCGATCATCTGTTTTTCGTGACCAACGGCACGTCGACATCCAACAAGATCGTGTGGCATTCGACGGTCGCGCCGGACGACATCGTCGTCGTGGATCGCAACTGTCACAAGTCCATCCTGCATTCGATCATGATGACGGGCGCGGTGCCGGTGTTTTTGACGCCGACGCGCAACCATTACGGCATCATCGGCCCTATCCCGAAGTCCGAATTCGAACCGGAAAGCATTCAGCGCAAGATCGATGCGAATCCTTTCATCAAGGACAAGACCAAGAAGCCGCGCATCCTGACTATCACCCAGAGCACTTACGACGGCATCGTGTACAACGTCGAGATGCTCAAGGAGATGCTGGACGGTCGTATCGACACACTGCACTTCGATGAGGCATGGCTGCCGCATGCGGCTTTCCACGACTTCTACAAGGACATGCACGCGATTGGCAAAGATCGTCCGCTCGCCCGCGAGTCGATGATCTTCGCGACCCAATCCACCCACAAGCTGCTGGCGGGGCTGAGCCAGGCATCGCAAATTCTGATTCGCGAGCCCGAGAGCCGCAAGCTGAACAAATACATCTTCAACGAAGCCTATCTGATGCACACCTCGACCAGCCCGCAATACGCGATTATTGCGTCCTGCGACGTGGCGGCTGCGATGATGGAGGCGCCCGGCGGCCCTGCGCTGGTGGAAGAATCCATCGCCGAAGCGCTGGATTTTCGCCGTGCGATGCGCAAGGTGGATGAGGAGTTCGGTCTGGACTGGTGGTTTCAGGTATGGGGGCCGGATGAAATCGCCGAGGAAGGCGTGGGTTCGCGCGAAGACTGGGTGTTGAAACCGTCCGACAAGTGGCATGGTTTCGGCGATCTGGCTGAAGGCTTCAATATGCTCGATCCGATCAAGGCGACCATTATCACGCCAGGACTGGATGTGGACGGCGACTTTGCGGATAACGGTATTCCAGCGTCTATGGTCACCAAATACCTTGCCGAACACGGCGTGATCGTGGAAAAGTGCGGTCTGTACTCGTTCTTCATCATGTTTACGATAGGTATCACCAAGGGGCGCTGGAACACGCTGCTGACCGCGCTCCAGCAGTTCAAGGACGACTACGACAAGAATCAGCCGCTGTGGCGCATTCTGCCGGAGTTCGCGGCAAAGTATCCGCGCTATGAACGCGTAGGCCTGCGTGATCTTTGTCAGCAGATCCACGATGCCTACAAGCTGCACAACGTTGCGCGTATGACGACCGAGATGTATTTGTCCGATATGCAGCCGGCGATGAAGCCTTCTGAAGCATTTGCAAGAATGGCCCATGAAGAGTTGGATCGTGTGGAAATCGATGAGCTCGAAGGTCGGGTCACGGCCGTGCTGCTCACGCCCTATCCGCCGGGTATTCCGTTGCTGATCCCGGGTGAAATATTCAACAAGACCATTGTCGATTATCTGAAATTTGCCCGCGACTTCAGCCAGAAGTTGCCTGGCTTCGAGACCGATATTCACGGGCTGGTGGTCGAAGAAGTGGATGGCGTGAAGCGCTATTTTGTGGACTGCGTGAGATAAAAGCAGACGCAAGTTGCTAGATGCTAGTCGTTAGTTGGTATTGTCGCTACGCGATATGAAGTGTGTAGGCGCAACTAGCGACTAACGACTAACGTCTGATTTAAAGATTTTACTTGCTGAGTTCTGTAAAACAGCGTATAAAGTCACATTGGTGTTTGATTCAAAGTCTCTGCAGTACTGGTTTTACCATGTGCAATCTTCGATCAAATAGTTTCGCGGGAGTTTTTCCCGTTTTTTAAAAAAGGAAGTAGTCACATGGCAACTGGTACAGTTAAGTGGTTCAACGATGCAAAGGGTTTTGGTTTTGTTACTCCTGATGATGGTAGCGAAGATCTGTTCGCACACTTCTCAGCGATCAACATGAACGGTTTCAAGACCCTTCAAGAAGGTCAAAAAGTAAGCTTCGAAGTTACGCAAGGCCCTAAGGGTAAGCAAGCTTCTAACATCCAGGCTGCTTAATCAGCGCTTGAGTTGTTAAGAAAGGCCCGGAACGAAAGTTCCGGGCCTTTTTGCATGGGTGTTTTAAAAAGCACGCAAAACTTATGATCGGCGTGGATGAACCTAGAAAAAGCTGTTGTCCACGAACCACACGAAAAGATTCAAGCAGGCATTTCACCGCAAGGTGAAAGCTCGCAAAAAACACGAAACGGTTTTAGCAGGGATATTGCCCGGTGGGCGATAACTCGCAACAGATTCAAATACATATCGTTATTGATACTGTCACCCGATAAGTGATTAGCTGATTTTATGTAACTTATTGATTTATTTCGTGACTTTTGTGCTTTTCGTGGATGAAAAAAGGTTTTTAGGATGAAACGTAATCGGCGCAACCGAAGGTGGCTGATTCTTCAGGACGTGTTTCTTGATTTTGCCCATGACATGCATCTCGCAGGCGCGGCAATCGAATTTCAGAGTTAATTTCTCGCTGCCGTTGATCAGTGTCATCGGATCGGCGCGCACCCGCCCTTGTACCCCTACGACACCGCGGGCCTGTTTCGGACACAGGCTCAGGCTGAAACGCAGGCAGTGCTTTGTGATCATCAGCGATACGTCTGCGGTTTGTTCATGCAACTCGTAGGCGGCCTCGATCAGTTTTACTCCGTGCCTTGCATAGAAGTCGCGGGCAGCCTGGTTGGATACGTTGGCCAAATAAGAGAGCGTCTCCTGAGGATAGCTTGCCTGGGCGGCGGCTTTGCGAGGCGGGCGGATGCAGGCGGCAAGGCGTGCTACTTCGAGTTTTTCCACTGCATCGCGGCGCAGTTTGTTGGCGAGAGAGCTGGGGATGAACCAAGGCTGCGACCAGTGGATGGCGGCGGTAGTCTCGCTCCCTCCCCCTTGCGGGGGGAGGGAAGGGGTGGGGGTAGAAGTGTGGGGATTCAACTTCTCTACCCCCATCCTAACCTTCCCCCTGCAAGGGGGAAGGGATGAGCCTGCGCGCAACTCAAAATCCGTGTTGCCGAAACGCGCCAGTTGCTCGCGCACATTGCCCGCCGCTTCCGCCGGATTCTTTGCGGGCTGTTTCTCAAAATCGGCGCTGGCCGTGGCCACGATGCCATCTTCATCTTGCAGCGTGAAAGAGAATCCGTTGGGAGTCTCGGCAAACGTAGCACTCACCGCGATGCGGCGTTCGGCAGATTTGCGGGTCAGCGCGTGTTCCCATACGTGATCCCGGTTGCGGTTGACGGTAAGCTGTGGACGCAGGCCGGGCAGCGCGGCCATCGCCTCGTTTGGCCATATCCGCCATATCGCGCCGTTCCCGGAGTCTTCGCGCCGCTCGACGATATTCGCCTGCAAACCGATCACCTCACGTTTATGCAGGTAGTTGAGGCCGTCGCTGTTGGCAAGCGTCTCGTTCGTTTCCAGGTCGAACCAGTCCGGGCCTGCCTGTGTCACGGTGCCTAATGGCAGGCCGACAAAGGACGGGGTGTCGAACGCGCCGATATCGATTTTACGGCCATGGGTGAAATAGTCCGTAGCGCCGCGATGAAAAGTCTTGTTCGGATCGGGGGTGAACAGCAGTTTTGTTGTTCCGCTGGAAGCCGCACTAAGTTCAGGGCGTTCATTGAGGATTTCATCGAGCAGCCGTCGATAGTGGCCCGTGATGTTCTTTACATAGGCCGCTTCCTTGTAACGTCCCTCGATCTTGAAGCTGCGCACGCCCGCAGCTATCAGTGCGCGCAGATTCTCGCTCTGGTTGTTGTCCTTCACCGACAGCAGATGTTTGTCAAAGGCGATGATGCGCCCCTCGCCGTCCTGCAGGGTATAGGGCAGGCGGCAGGCTTGCGAGCAGTCGCCGCGGTTGGCAGAGCGTCCGGTATGCGCATGGCTGATGTAGCATTGCCCTGAATACGCGACGCACAAAGCACCGTGGATGAAATGCTCTATGACTGTGTCAGCAGGTACTGCCGCGCGTATGGCTGCGATTTCCTTCAGGTTCAACTCGCGCGCCAGCACCATTTGCGAGAAGCCGACGGAGGATAGAAAGTGCGCCTTCTGCGGAGTGCGGATATCGCATTGGGTCGAGGCGTGCAGTGCGATGGGCGGTAGATCCAGTTCCAGCAGTCCCATGTCCTGAACGATCAGTGCGTCCACGCCTGCGTCGTAGCAGTCGTAAATCAGATGGCGTGCGGATTCGAGTTCCGAATCGTGCAGGATCGTGTTGAGCGTGACGAAAATTTTTGCGTGGAACCGGTGCGCGTAGGACACAAGTTCTGCGATTTCACTGATCGGGTTGCCCGCATTGTGGCGTGCGCCGAATGAGGGGCCGCCGATATAGACTGCATCGGCGCCGTGCAGGATCGCCTCGCGACCTATAGCGGCAGTTTTTGCGGGTGACAGCAGTTCGAGTGCTTGCGACGGGCAGTTTTCAGACATGGTGCGGTATTAAGTTTTTCGATGATAGGTTACGAAGTGGTATTCCAGCGGCTGCGGGGTTTCTTGATGGCGTACTTCGCGGGATATTTCCTGCCATTCGTTTGTATCGAATGCAGGGAAGTGCGCATCGCCATCAACTTCCTGCTGAATTTCAGTTATGTATAAAATATCATTTAAATCAAGCGATTGCGCGTAGATATCGGCGCCGCCTACGATGAAGATCTGCGTTTCATTTGCACACAGGGCAATCGCCTGTTGCAACGAATGGGCGATCAGACAGCCCTCTATCGATAACTTTTCGTCGCGCGTGACCACCACCGTGGTGCGCCCCGGCAGCGGTTTACCGATAGAATCGAAAGTCTTGCGCCCCATGATCATATGATGTCCCATGGTAAGCGCCTTGAAATGCTTAAGGTCTTCAGGGCAGCGCCACGGCAGCGTGTTGTTAACGCCGATGGTGCGGTTCTTCGCCATGGCAACCACAATACAGAATTCGGGATGCAGGATGCTGGATTCAGGAACGAGTGTCCCGGATTCGGGATGCAGGATTTTGGATTCAGAATTTGGGCTTGAGGAAGGCATGATATTTATTGGGTAGATAAAGACTTCTTGAGGCCGTTAAGCATTTTGCCGATTTCACTTGTTTGTTCCATAAGACTGGACATTTCATCTGCGCCGAGAAAATTTAACCTTAACGCAATCTGGATTTGTGTTTCCAGTTCCATCAGTGAACCATAGGCAATGGAGAGGTGATTGAGATAAGCCGCCGTCGATTTTCGTCCGTGCCCTTCGGCGATGTTGGACGGAATGGAGACGGCGGCACGTCTTGCCTGAGAAGCAAGCCCAAAGCGTTCTTCAACGGGAAATGCAGCGGTGATTTTGTAGGTATCCGTCACCAAATCCATCGCCTTCTGCCAGACAACTAAATCACTGTGATTCATCGCACTGCCCCCTGAGTCCTGCATCCCGCATCCTGAATCCTGTTCTTTATACTGCCACTTGACCCTTGATCGGAGGGTGCGGGTCGTAGCCTTCCAATGTGAAATCCTCGTATTTGAAGCCGAAGATGTCGCGAACGGCAGGGTTGAGGTGCATGGTCGGCAGCGGGCGGGGTTCGCGCGACAGTTGCAATTCGGTCTGTTCCATATGGTTGAGATACAGATGCGCATCGCCGAAGGTATGTACGAAATCACCGGGCTCAAGCTCGCACACCTGGGCGATCATCATCGTGAGCAGCGCGTAGGACGCGATGTTGAACGGCACCCCCAGGAATATGTCAGCGCTGCGCTGGTAGAGCTGGCAGGAAAGGCGGCCGTTAGCAACGTAGAACTGAAAAAACGCATGGCAGGGGGCTAGCGCCATTTTGTCCAGCTCGCCGACATTCCAGGCTGAGACGATGATGCGGCGCGAGTCGGGATTGTTTTTGATCTGATCGATCGCAACCTTGATCTGGTCGATCACGCGCCCGTCAACAGTTTCCCATGAGCGCCATTGGTGGCCATATACCGGGCCCAGATCGCCGTTTTCGTCCGCCCATTCATCCCAGATTTTCACGCCATGCTCTTTGAGGTAGCGAATGTTGGTGTCGCCCTGCAAAAACCACAGCAGCTCGTGAACGATGGATTTCATGTGGCACTTCTTGGTCGTTACCAGCGGAAACCCCTGTGCCAGATCGAAGCGCATCTGGTAGCCGAATACGCTGACGGTGCCGGTGCCGGTGCGGTCCGATTTTTTTGTGCCCTGTTCGAGCACATGCTGCATGAGATTGAGGTAGGTGCGCATAGTGGCCTGTATAATCGCGGCTCTTATATCGTCATTTCCGCGTATAAGTAGTGACTTTGCAATCGTTTCTTGATTGCTTAGTCAATACTTAGTTGTTTCATCAGGCGGGAATCCAGTAGTTGCTGGATTCCGGGTCAAGCCCGGAATGACAAGCCAATAAATTCGAGGACGCAATGCTAGCACAACTGAAGCTGATTTCTGAACTGCCCGCTGCCGCCGCGCACCTGCTGGTGATCTGTCCCAAGGGTAAAACCCTGCCAAAAGCGCTGCCGCAACGCGATTTGCTGGCCGCTGTGCTGGATAGACGCGACATGAAAGTATCAGAACTGGCGAAAACGCCGGTCGCCGCCAATGCGGCGGACGGCAGCCTGATCGCGTGGGCGATGCTCGATTTCGACAAGGACGTGTTTGCGTTGCAGGTTCAGGTGCGCAAGGCGGCGCAATTGCTGCTGGATGAACATCCAAAAGATATCACCATCGTGGTATTGGGCGATGATAAAGAACGGCAAAGTGCGGCAGAGCTGGCGGTGTATGCCGCCTGGGTGAACGGCGCACCACTGCCGGTGCACAAGAAGAAGGACGAGTCCAAGCCGCTGAAACACATAGCGCTATACGGTATCAACAAGTCCCTTCCCTCTGCCAGGGGGAAGGATAGGATGGGGGTTGCCCGGCAGGAAAGTCACGCTTCTACCCCCGCCCTAACCCTCCCCCTGCAAGGAGGAGGGAATGCTGCGCTTGAAAAATTATTTGACGAGATCAGGGCCCGTGCAGAGGGGAATTTGCTGTGCCGCAGCCTGACGGTGCTGCCGCCCAATGAGTTGACTCCGGGACTGTACCGCAAGCGCATCAGGAAATTGGCCGCAGAGCATGGCTGGTCGTGTGAGGAATTCGATATGAAGGCGCTGCGCAAGATGGGGGCGGGCGCATTCGTCGCAGTGGCTCAGGGCAGCGAAATCGAGGATGCGGCGATCGTGCATCTGTCGTATAAACACCCCGGGGCGAAACAGACGATCGCGCTGGTCGGCAAGGGGATCTGTTTCGATACGGGCGGACATAATCTGAAACCATCGCGCTACATGCACAACATGCACGAAGACATGAACGGATCAGCGGTGGCGCTCGGCATTCTGCTCGGTGCCACGTTGCAGAAGTTGCCGGTGAACATCGACTGCTGGCTGGCGATCGCGCAGAACCACATCAGCCCTAAGGCCTACAAGCAGAACGACATCGTCACAGCGCTTAACGGCACGACTATTGAAGTGACGCATACCGATGCGGAAGGGCGCATGGTGCTGGCCGATACGCTGACCCTGGCATCTCGCAACAAGCCGGATCTGATGATCGATTTCGCAACGCTCACCGGCAGCATGGAGGAGGCGGTGGGCAACCGTTATTCCGGTGTGCTGGGCAATCGCGATGAACTGTTGTCGCGCGCCGTGAAGACGGGTAAGCAGACCGGGGAGCGGCTGTGCGCGTTTCCGATGGACGAGGATTACGAGGTTGAACTGGAGTCCAAATTTGCCGACATCAAGCAATGCACGCTCGAAGGTGGTGCCGACCATATTCTGGCGATGCGTTTTTTGAATCGTTTCGTCGAGCACGATACGCCCTGGCTGCATGTGGATCTTTCCGCCAGTCGCTGCGAAGGGGGATTGGGCAGTGTCGGTACGGAAGTGACCGGTTTCGGCGTGGGCTGGGGATTAAAAATGCTTGGGAAGCAGGATTGAGGGGTAGGTCGGGTTTTAACCCGACAAGTCGGGATGAATCCCGACCTACCTATATTTGTGCAATTACCCAGTATCTTGTGAATTTGCCGATTGCCATGAACAGCGCTGCCTGCCACCAGTTCAGGCGCAGCCAGCCTGCTGCCAGGCACAGCGCATCGCCGATCAGCGGCACCCAGGCGAGCAGCAGGGCGGGGGTACCGTAACGGCGCAGCTTTTCCACATGTTTTAATTGCTGGGTCTGCGGCAGCAGATAACCCATCGCGAAGCTGACCATGCCGCCCAGTGTGTTGCCGATCGTGGCCAGGCTGAGTGCCATCCAAAGTGTGTCCGGATAGCTTTTGAGCACAGTGAACAGCACGGCTTCCGATCCGCCTGGCAGCAGCGTGGCGGCGAGGAAGCTGCTGACAAACAGGGAAATCAGACTGGCAGTTTCGGTCATGCCGCCATCAGAATTTTATCGCCGAGAAGACTTTCTTCGCCAGGTTGCCTGTCGCTTCCAGCGGATTGGCGCGAATCGCCTTTTCCTGTTCTGCCATCATCAGGAACAGGCCATCCATCGCTTTACGGGTGATGTAATCGTCCAGCTTCGCATCCTTTTGATCCACCACGCCGAATTGCACGCCTTTTCCTGCGAACTGGTCGTATTTTTCGGCCAGTTTTACCTTCTGCATCGACTTGTTTATGATCGGTTTGAATTTATCGGTAAGCTGAGCTTCGGTGTTCTTGCGGAAGTATTGCGTGGCCGCATCGTTGCCGCCGGTCAGTATGCCTCGGGCGTCCTGCACCGACATGTTTTTAACCGCACCGATCAGCAGTGTCTTCGCTTCCGGGACTGCGGCTTCGGCTGCGCGATTCATCGATAAGGTTAGCTCATCCGCGTATTTACCCATGCCGACGGTGCGCATCAGACCGTCGACTTTTTTCAGACTGTCGGGCAGCGGGATGCGCACCTTGTCGTTGCCGAAATAGCCGTTCTCTTTGGCAAGACTCGCCACGGCGGTTTCCGCACCCTGAGTCAGCGCCTGCTTTAAGCTGCCCACCTGGTCGGTGTTGCTGATGCCGGACAGGCCTGAAGCATTTGCGGCAGGTGCAGGCTGGGCGGGCGATTGCACGGCTTTACCCAGTTGATCTTTTAATCCGCCCAGGTCAAACGCCTGGACGGATGTAGCCAGCAAAATGAGTGATGCAAGCGATAGCTGATGTAATTTCATGGTGTACTCCAAGTCGAGCTTAAAGTCATATTTCACGCGGAGACGCGGAGGCGCGGAGAACGCGGAGAAAACTTAACAACACAATTAAAAACAGATACTTAAATTTCAACCAACTGTTTTTGCTTGTATTTTTGTTTCAGTTCTTCTCCGCGTTCTCCGCGTCTCCGCGTGAGTCTGTTTTGCTTATTTCTTGCGCGGCGGCATCAGATCGGTGATGGTGCCTTCCGCCATTTCTGCGGCGAAGCACAGCGTTTCGGACAGGGTCGGGTGCGGGTGGATGGTAAGTCCGATGTCTTCCATGTCGGCTCCCATCTCAAGTGCCAACACGGCCTCGGCGATCAACTCGCCTGCATTAACGCCGACGATACCCGCGCCCAGGATACGGCGTGTTTGAGGATCGAGCAGCACCTTGGTAGAGCCTTCTTCTCTGCCGACCGACAGCGCGCGACCCGAAGCTGCCCACGGGAAACTGCCTTTTTCATAGGCAATGCCCTGGGCTTTGGCCTGTGTTTCGGTCAGTCCCATCCATGCGATTTCAGGATCGGTGTAGGCGACCGACGGTATCGTCAGCGGCTCGAAGAAGGCCTTGTGCCCTGCGATATTTTCTGCCGCGACCTTGCCTTCATGCACCGCCTTGTGTGCCAGCATCGGGTCGCCGACGATGTCGCCGATCGCGAAGATATGCGGCACGTTGGTGCGTTGCTGCTTGTCCACCGGAATAAAGCCGCGTTCATTGACGGTCAGGCCGGCAGCTTGCGCGTTGATCTCGCGTCCGTTTGGACGGCGACCCACCGCCATCAGCACGCGGTCATACAGTTGCGGCTCAGGCGCCTGTTCTCCCTCGAAGGTAACGCGCAGGCCTTCCGGCAGCGACTCGATTTTGGTTACTTTTGTCTTCAGGTAAATCGCCTCGTAACGTTTCGCGATGCGGGTGTGCAGCGGTTTTACCATGTCCTTGTCGGCGCCCGGGATGAGCTGATCCATCAGCTCGACCACGGAAATCTTAGAGCCCAGCGCGTCGTAGACGGTGGCCATTTCCAGACCGATGATGCCCCCGCCCAGAATCAGCAGGCGTTTTGGCACGTCTTGCAAGGCGAGTGCGCCGGTGGAGTCGATGATGCGCGGATCGTCGTAGGGGAATCCCGGAATGCGGGAAACCGAGGAGCCTGCTGCGACAATGGCGTGATCGAAGCTGATGATCTTCTCGCCGTCCGCCGTTGCAACTGAAATCGAGTTGGCTGATGTGAATTTTGCAACGCCTTGCACCACCTGAACCTTGCGTTGACGGGCCAGTTGCGCAAGGCCGCCGGTGAGTTTGTTGACGACGCTCTCTTTCCATGCGCGGATGGCGTCGATGTCGATGGCGGGTTTGCCGAAGGTCACGCCGTGATGGCTGGCATCCGCCGCTTCGGTGATGACCTTCGCGACATGCAGCAGCGCCTTGGACGGAATGCAGCCGACGTTCAGGCATACGCCGCCTAAAGAGGCGTGTTTTTCGATCATCACGACCTGTTTGCCCAGATCCGCTGCGCGGAATGCGGCCGTGTATCCGCCGGGGCCGGCACCCAATACAACAACCTCAGCATGAATGTCGCCCTTGGGGAAGGATGCAGGATTCGGGATTGAGGATTGAGCCGCCGAGGATTGAGGATCGTGGATCGGGGATTGAGGAGCAACCGTGCCCGGTTCTTCGCTCCTCGCTCCTCGCTCCTCGCTCCTGGTTTCCCGCTCCTCGATCCCCAATCCTGTATCCTTTGCTGCTTCCAGCAGCAAAATCACTGAGCCTTCCGACACCTTGTCGCCGACGTTGACACGCATTTCCTTCACAATGCCGGCGGCGGGGCTTGGAACTTCCATCGCCGCCTTGTCCGTTTCCAGCGTGATGAGCGGTTGCTCCTTCTCTATTTTGTCGCCGGCCTTGACCGCGATTTCGATGATGGCGATATCCTTGAATCCGCCGATGTCAGGTACTTTGATTTCGATTGTCTGGCTCATATGCACTCCGTAAATTTCTGGTTATCATCCCCTCTCCCTTGAGGGTGAAGGCCAGGGTGAGGGTGAAAACGTGACAACTTTATATGTCCCCCCATCCTAACCTTCCCCCTTGAATGAGGAAGGTGTCGAGTTGTTATGTTCTGATTTGTCCGCTACCCAATACGATGTATTTCTGCGATGTCAGGCCTTCCAGTCCTACCGGTCCGCGCGCATGGATCTTGTCGGTGGAAATGCCGATTTCCGCACCCAGTCCGTATTCGAAGCCGTCGGCGAAGCGCGTCGAGGCGTTGACTATCACCGAACTTGAATCCACTTCGCGCAAAAAGCGCATCGCCTTGGTGTAATTTTCCGTAACGATGCTGTCGGTGTGTTGCGAACTGTAGGTGTTGATGTGATCGATGGCTTCATCGAGACCAGCCACGATTTTAATGCTCAGTATCGGTGCCAGATATTCGGTGCGCCAGTCCTCTTCATCAGCGGGTTTCATCCCGGAGATAAGTTCGCAGGCGGCTTTATCGCCGCGCAATTCTACGCCCTTGCTTTCATAAATCTCGCATAACGGCGGCAGTACTGCAGCTGCCACGCTCACGGAAACCAGCAAGGTCTCCATCGCATTGCATACGCC
>JBAZCE010000053.1:0-13084 GCA_041671105.1 Gallionella sp. | reverse complement strand
GATCTGTCCAGCGAGTCATTTGCAGGATGTTGATGTCTTGCTGGATGGACATCAGGCTGGCGTAGTCAACTGGTAAATTTTCGCACGTGCCGACTTCTCCTGCTGCGGCAACCGTACCGAAACAGGTTCTTCCCGTCGTCCATACGCCGAGATTGCCTTCGCAGCTGCTTTTATCGAAGAAGTTTGCGACTGAGCAACTGCCGGCCCAAATCATCGCCGCAGGGATGGCTGACGTTTCGCGAGTATAGGTCAATGAACCGCCTGCCGCCTTGTTTGTGGTTGCCCAGTCGGTCAGCACGACCATGTTGACCGGCCAGTTATGCGTGGCACCGGTTTGATCGAAGTACTGGAAGAAGCTTAACGTCAGGAAGCCGCCGGTGCCAACGGGCGTGCCGGTACAGGCCGCAACATTGCCTGGATCCGCCACGGTACAAATGTTGGTGATCAAGGTCTGGATGCGCGCAGTGCTTACCGCTGTGTCGGCGATAAACGTGTTGAACGCGGTGTTCATCGCGGTATCCAATGCGGTTTGGGCCGCAGTGATGGTTGCCGCACTCTCCGTGCCGGTTCGGAAGGCGGCCTGTTCGAATGTGCTGAATGCCGTCTGCATGGCGGTACTCAACGTGGTGGCCGCTGTCCGGAATTGCGTGACATCGGCACCGGTAGCGCCAAGGGTGGTCAGTGCGCTGGTGTATTTTTCAATGACGCGGCTGGTTTTCGATTTCTGGATGCCGCCGCCGACGCTGCTATTAACCCCCTGTGCGGTGCTGGCACTCAAGGTTCCGGCAGTTACGGCAGCCTGAATGGCCGGTTTGGCAATGGCGCCCATTGCATTGAATGCTTCGAGAATGTAGTCCTGCGGGAAGCCGGCCGTTGTCGCCGCCCTGACCAGAATGTCCATCAGCAGGCCGGAGGCTTCGCCGCGCTTACCCGATTCCGCAGCACCTGCGGCGGCATCGACAGAATCCTTGATAAGCTTGGAGTAGCCGCTGTTGACATCGTTAAGTTGGGCGATGATGGCGCTGCGGTATGCCGCGAGTTGGGCTGCCGTCACGCCGCGTGTCGTCGTCAGGTAGTCGGTAAATCCGCCTGGGCCTGAAATCGCATTTTTCACGATAGTGGCCAGGGTGGCGAGTTCAGCGGAACTGATCCCGGTGCTGCGCACGATCGTCAGCCCGAAAATCGCGAGGATAGGGTCATCGGTTCCTGCTGCCAGGAATCCCGCCTTGAGCGCTTCGGTTTGTTTGCTGGTGACCGCGGATACGCCAAGCGGCAGGGTTGTCCCCGCTGCGGGGCAAGGCGCGATTCCGCTTTGGGCTACTGCGCCGTTGCTGTCCTTGACCACGACGGTCATGAAATTGCAGGTGGTATTGTCCGGAACGCCCGTCAGGGTAAATGTGATCTTCCCGGTACTGTCAGCGACAACCGCCGATGAGGTGTTCAATACCGTTTCAGTGCCGTTGCTGTTGATTCTGCCGATGGTCACCGTATAGCTGCTGCCGGCTGTCAATGCGTATGCCTGACTGCCGAGCAGCAGCATTGCGGCAAGGGCAAGCTTGGATAAACTCAGTCTTTTATTCGAAATCATGATAACTCCCTGTATGGTTGAGTTGACTTGATGATATGCCTCTATTTCGCGCTGCCGGATGCCCCTGTGGTGGTTCCGCCTGCACTGCCGCCGCCGCTGCCGCAACCGGCTGTCAAAGCCAAGGCGGCTACCATTAAAATAGTTCCACATACTCTAAGAAAAGACTTGTTCATCTTAAACTCCCATCGATTTAGTCGTTGATAAAATAACGCCGGAAAATCAAAAACAGTGAGACGTCGTTATCCTATACCTGTGCTCGCACTACCTGCAACAGGTATCTGCGTCTGGCTGCTAATGTCTATGCAGTCAGAAGCCCTTATGTGACTTATGACTAGCTTACAGCAGTTACCTTGTTATAATGCGCAACATGAATAAGTCTATAACTTCAGCGCCGCGAGCGCTTCTACTGGGTCGCCAGGTTCTGGATATTGAGGCGGCCGCCGTTCAGGCGTTAAGTCTGCGCCTCGATGAGAGTTTTTTACATGCGCTCGATGTCATTCTGAACTGTGAAGGGCGGGTCATCGTCAGCGGCATGGGCAAATCAGGGCATATCGCGCGCAAAATTGCGGCGACCATGTCCAGCACCGGTACGCCGGCCTATTTTGTTCATCCGGGTGAGGCCAGTCACGGCGACCTGGGTATGGTCACCAGTGAAGACGTGTTTATCGCGCTGTCCTATTCAGGCGAGAGCAGCGAGTTGATGACCATCGTGCCCATCATCAAGCGGCAGGGTGCAAAGCTGATCAGCATGACCGGCAACCCGAATTCCGGCCTGGCAAAAGTGGCGGATGTGCATCTGAATGCGGCTGTCGATAAGGAAGCCTGCCCGATGGGGCTGGCGCCAACGACCAGCACCACGGCCTCGTTGGCTTTGGGTGATGCATTGGCTGTGGCCTTGCTCGATGCGAAAGGTTTTTCCGCGGAAGATTTTGCAAGATCCCACCCGGGCGGGAGTCTGGGGCGGCGACTCTTGACGCGGGTTTGCGATATTATGCGCACGGGTTCACGTATGCCGGCCGTGTTTGAGGACGCCATGCTGAGTGATGCGTTGATGGAAATGTCCCGCAAAGGTGTGGGGATGACCGCGATTGTCGATGCGAACAATGTCGTGCTGGGTATTTTTACCGATGGCGATTTACGCCGTACGCTGGAAAAAAAGCTTGATTTCGGCACAACCCCGGTGCTCGGCGTGATGTCGGTCAATCCGCGCTGCATCGGTGCCGACAGCCTGGCTGTAGAGGCTGTGCAGCTGATGGAGCAATACAATATCAATCAAATGCTGGTGGTGAGTGAGCAACATCAGCTGGTCGGCGCGCTGAATATGCACGACCTGCTGCATGCCAAAGTTATTTAATATTCCACAGGTCGGGTTTTAAGCCGACTTGTGCTAACGCATGATTAAGTCGGGATAAATCCCGACCTGCAAACCTATCATTCCCTGGAGATGCTCATGTTTTTAAGCCGCGCAAAATTGATACGTCTGGTCGCTTTCGATGTGGATGGTGTGATGACAGATGGTGGATTGTATCTGTCCGATTCCGGCGACGAGTTCAAACGCTTTAACTCGCTGGACGGGCACGGCATAAAAATGCTGCGCGCCAGTGGCGTCGCAGTTGCGATCATCACAGGACGAACCTCGCGCTGCGTCGAGATGCGCGCAAAAAATCTGGGTATCGAACATGTATATCAGGGGGTTGAGCATAAACTCGATGCCATCGTAGATCTTCTGGATAAGATCAATCTTCCGCGTGATGCCGCCGCCTATATGGGAGATGATGTTGTGGACCTGTGCGTGATGCGTCATGTGGGGCTTGCGATCAGTGTGCCTGAATCGCCGGAACTGGTGCGGGAGCATTCACATTATGTGACTAAACGTAGCGGAGGACATGGTGCGGTGCGTGAGGCATGTGAGTTGATCATGTCGGCGCACGGTACACTGGATGCGCAGTTGGCCCCCTATTTGCAATGACACTTGCATCAAGGTTCCGTTATTGGCTGCCGTTATTGCCGCTGCTTGCGCTGCTGGGTTTTGTCTACTGGCTGGACAACCAGGTGCAGCAGGAAGTAATAGCCGCCGCCAGGAGCCTGCGCCACGACCCGGATGGTATCATGGATAATTTTTCAGCAACCACAATGAGTGGACAGGGTGTGCCGCGCATGCTGCTGTCCGCGAAGCAGATGAGACATTTTCCCGATGACGACAGTACCGAACTCGAATTGCCGCTTATAACAATGCTGAGTCCGGAACGTCCCACTGTTTTCATGAACGGGCTGCGCGGTAATATTTCCAGTCGCGGAGATGAGGTGATACTGCGCGATAAAGTACGGGTGTTGCGCGAGGCGGCAGGCACTCAGTCTGCGATGACCTTGCACACCGAATATCTGCGCGTTCTGCCAAATAAGGAGTGGGCCGATTCCGATCAGGCAGTCGTGATGAATGAGCAGAACACCATCGTGCATGCCGTCGGTATGGAAATGGATAATAAAACGCACATCCTGAAACTGCTCTCACATGTCAGAAGTG
This sequence comes from Gallionella sp., assembly GCA_041671105.1. GTDB lineage: Bacteria > Pseudomonadota > Gammaproteobacteria > Burkholderiales > Gallionellaceae > Gallionella. The sequence continues at coordinate 8,972 of JBAZCE010000053.1, read as the reverse complement.
AACACCTGCCCCATGCAAAATAGATTGTTGATTCTTCTGCTGTTTTTTTCTCCGCTCAGTTACGCTGAACGTGCCGATCACGACAAGCCTATCGATATCGAGGCCGATCAGGCTCAGGTTGATGATGCCAAACAGATCAGTACCTTTACAGGCTCCGTGGTATTGACCCAGGGGACGATGGTGATACGCGGAGAAAAACTGGTCGTGTCGCAGGACAAGGCGGGTTTCAAACACGGCACGGCCTATGGACATACCGCAAGTTTCAGGCAAAAACGGGAAGGCCTGAATGAATATGTGGAAGGTTATGGCGAACGCATCGAATATGATACACGCGCCGATACGGTCGATTTTTACGTGCAGGCACGGGTTAAGCGATCTCAGGATGAAGTGCGCGGCGAGCATGTGACTTATAATTCGAAAACCGAAATTTTTCAGGCGGACAACAAGAACGCCGCCGCTGATAGCGGCCCACCCAAGCGAGTGCATGCGGTGCTTTATCCGAAATCAAAAGCGGAAGATGCCGCGGGCACGGTTCCTGTAACGGAGAACAAATGAGCGAATTGCGTGCCATTGGTCTGAAGAAGAAATACGGTTTGCGTACCGTGGTTCATGACGCATCTCTGTCGGTAAACAGCGGAGAGGTCGTGGGTCTTTTAGGGCCGAACGGGGCCGGGAAGACCACTTCGTTTTATATGATTGTCGGTCTGGTTGCTGCCGATGGCGGTAAGATTATGATTGATAATCAGGATATTACGCGTATGCCGATACACAGGCGTGCGCGTTTGGGGCTGGGCTATCTTCCTCAGGAAGCCTCGATATTCCGCCGTATGACTGTGGCGCAAAACATCCGGGCAGTGCTTGAATTGCAGGAGTTGTCCGATGAGGATATCGAGCGCCGTCTGGAAGAGTTGTTGCAAGACTTGCATATCAACGCGATCCGGAATAATCCGGCGATCAGCCTGTCCGGCGGTGAGCGCCGCCGGGTGGAAATCGCCCGTGCGCTGGCGACAGATCCGCGCTTCATCTTGCTTGATGAACCTTTTGCGGGCGTTGACCCGATTGCGGTGCTGGATATTCAGAAAATCATCAGCTTTCTCAGGGAGAGAAATATCGGCGTATTGATCACCGATCATAACGTTCGGGAAACATTGGGTATTTGCGATCGCGCTTATATTATTAACGCAGGAGCGGTGATGGCTGAAGGCAAGCCGGATGAAATCATCTACAATGAGGGTGTGAGGAAAGTCTATCTCGGAGAAAACTTCAAGCTTTGAGGTGATTCCAGAAGAATTTTCCCGGTACAAGATCAAGTAATGAAAGCTTCTCTACAACTTCGCCAGTCCCAGCAACTGATGCTCACGCCTCAGTTGCAGCAGTCCATTCGGCTGCTCCAGCTCTCTACTCAGGATATGCAGCAGGAAATCGCGCGCATGCTCGATGAGAATCCCATGCTGGAACTTGGCGAAGAGTTTGCATTCAATCCCGGTGAATCGCGCAGCAGCGTTGAGCCTGATCGCAGTGAACAGGCGAGTGGCGAAAAAGATCGCAGCGATGACAGTCGTAATGACGATCAGAGTGAAGCCGACGGTGCGCCGGCTGAATCCTTTGAATGGAATACGGCGAGTCATGGTGTTGATGATGAAAATGAGTCCTATCCGGAACAGGCGGCGTTAGATGCCAGTATGCGGGAGTATCTGCATAGCCAGTTATCCATCAGCCAGCTGGATCGCAAAGACAGGCTGGTGGTCGGCTTGTTGATCGATGCGCTGGATGAGAACGGTTATCTGGCACAGGATCTGGTTGAACTGGTTGAACTTTTGCCGCCTGAACTGTTGATTACGCTGGATGATCTTGAAACGGCGCTGGTACAATTGCAATATTTGGACAGGCCCGGGATAGGCGCGCGAACCTTAAGCGAATGCCTGGCGCTGCAACTCAAGGCGTTGCCGGAAGATACGCCGCAACGCGATCTGGCGATTGTGCTGGTAAGTCACCATCTCGATCTGTTGGCGGCACATGATTTTGCCAAAATCAAAAAAATGCTGCGATGCACGGATGATAGCTTGCGTGTCGCGCAGAGCCTGATTGTCAGTCTTAATCCGAAACCCGGCGATGCATTCGATTCGAGTGTTGCCGATTTCGTGGTGCCCGATGTCATCGTCGAAAAGCACAAGGGAAAATGGCGCGCCCGCCTCAATCAGGACGCTATCCCCAAGCTGCGGGTCAATCAGCTGTATGCGAATATTTTGCAGCAACGCGACGACAAGTCGGGCGCGCCGCTGGTTGCGCAGTTGCAGGAAGCGAACTGGCTGGTTAAGAGTCTGCGGCAACGCTTTGAAACCATCTTGCGGGTAGGCCAGGCGATTGTCGAGCGTCAGGGTGCTTTTCTGGAACATGGCGAAATCGGCATGCGTCCGCTGGTATTGCGCGAAATCGCGGATGAGCTGGAATTGCACGAATCGACCGTTTCACGGAGTACGACGCAAAAGTATATGCGTACGCCGCGCGGAATCTATGAATTTAAGTATTTCTTTGGCAGCGGTTTGGTCACGGAAAGTGGTGGCGTCTGTTCTTCTGCCGCAATACGCGAACTGATTAAACAATTGGTCGGCGGCGAAGATCCATGCAAGCCACTTACGGACGGACGTATGTCAGAAATCTTGGCGCAGCAGGGCATCGTAGTTGCCCGCCGCACCATAGCAAAGTATCGGGAAGCGTTACATATACTCCCGGTGAATCTCCGTAAATCTCTCTAAAACAAGGAGCACAAAATGAACCTCCATATAACCGGACACCACCTGGAAATAACTCCAGCCATTCGCGAATATGCGACCGGCAAGTTCAGCAAGATCAAACGTCATTTTGACAATGTGCTGGACGTGAATATCATTCTTTCGGTTGAGAAGTTGAAACAGAAGGCTGAGGCTACGGTGCACGTCAGCGGCAAGAATGTTTTTGTTGAATGTGAAGATGAAAATCTGTATGCCGCGATCGACGCGCTGGTGGACAAACTGGATCGTCAAGTGATCAAACACAAGGAAAAGTTGTCTGACAGACGTCATGATGAAACGGGCGATCAGGTCGCAGTAGAAGAGTAAAACACCATGGGCGGCAGCTTAGCCGCCCTTTTTATTGCCCAAGGCATTAAGACGATGAATTTAATCAGTAAAATCCTCTCCCCCGACAATATTCTGTTGGATACGGAGTCAACCAGCAAAAAACGCGTATTTGAACGTGTGGGCTTGCTGTTTGAAAGCCAGATACAAATCGGTCGCGCCCAGGTATTCGGCAGCCTGTTTGCACGTGAAAAGTTGGGTTCGACAGGGTTGGGGCAAGGCGTGGCAATTCCGCACGGACGCATCCCCAAGTTGCGCGAGGCGACGGCAGCTTTTGTTAAAACGATGCATCCGATTCCGTTTGATGCGCCGGACGGGCAGCCGGTGACGCTGATTTTTGTATTGCTGGTGCCGGAGCTCGCGACCGATTTGCATCTGCAAATTTTAGGTGAACTGGCGCAGATGTTCAGCGATGAAGAATTTCGCCGCCGCCTGTCGGACTGTGAAGAGACTGCCGGCATGTACCAGTTATTTTGTGACTGGAACAGCACAACATGAGCCAGGTGAATATCCGGCAGCTGTTTGAAGACAAACAGGCGAGGCTGGAACTCGTTCGTGTGGCCGGAACCGATGGCGTTGACCGCATCATAGATAGTGAAGCCGTAGAAGCATCCAACCGTGAGATGGTCAGTCATCTTAGCCGGATTCATCCGAGTTGGGTGCAGGTATTGAGTGAAATCGAGCTCGATTACCTGCGCAATTTGACGCTGGCTGAGCGCAATAAGGTGTTTGAACAAGTTGAACAAAATGGCACAACCTGTCTGATCGTCGCAGGTTCTGCCGATATCCCGCCGGAGCTGATCGATTTTGCCAATCGTTCCAGCATCCCGCTATTTGCTTCTACGAAACCCAGCGTGCATCTGATGTGGCTGATACGCCATTATCTTGCCAAGGAACTGGCTGAGTCGACTACGCGTCACGGCGTATTTCTGGATGTGCTGGGTGTGGGCGTGATGATTACCGGTGAGAGCGCTGTCGGCAAGAGCGAGCTGGGCCTGGAACTCATCACGCGCGGCAGCGGTCTGGTGGCGGACGACGTGGTTGAATTGCACCGCATTACGCCCGACACGCTCGAAGGGCGTTGTCCTGAGCTATTGCGCGATTTTCTTGAGGTGCGAGGTCTGGGGATGCTGAATATACGCACCATGTTCGGCGAAACGGCAGTCCGGCGCAAAAAGAGTCTGAAACTCATTGTGTACCTGCACCGGACGCACGACGGTGATCTGTCGCGCATGGAGCGTCTGCCGTTGGTGGCGACGCATCAGGAAATTCTGGGTGTAAAAATCAATACGGTGAATATTCCCGTGGTGGCAGGACGCAACCTTGCCGTGCTGGTTGAAGCAGCGGCAAGAAATTTCGTGCTGCAACAACGAGGCATTAACACCATGCAGGAATTTGTCAGCCGTCACGACCAGATGCTGGCAGGCAGCTAAATGCAACTATTTCTGTTAAGTGGTTTGTCCGGTTCAGGCAAGAGCGTCGCGCTCAAGGTGCTGGAGGACTGCGGATTTTATTGCGTGGATAATCTGCCCGCCGAGCTTTTGACCAGCCTGACGGATTATTTGCTGTCCGCAGGGTATGACAAGATGGCGGTCAGTATCGATGTGCGCAGTGCCAACAGCGTACAGCGCTTGCCGGATATTCTGCTGCAACTGATGCAGAAAGGTCTGGCGGTGCATGTGATGTTTCTGGATGCAAAAACGGACACGCTGGTGAAGCGATTTTCCGAAACGCGGCGCATGCATCCCTTGAGCGACGGGGTGCGTACCTTGCCTGAATGCGTTCAGTATGAGCGCGAATTATTGTCCGAAATCAGCAATATCGGACACCATATCGACACCAGCGAGCTCAAGACCAATGCACTCAGCGCCTGGATCAAACAGTTCATCAAGCTCGATCGTGCGCGCCTGACGCTTCTGTTTGAGTCATTCGGCTTCAAACACGGCATTCCTCTGGATGCGGACTTCGTGTTCGATGTGCGCTGTCTGCCCAACCCGTTTTACAACCCGGAGCTGCGTTCTCTTACGGGCAGGGATGAGCCGGTGATCGAATTTCTGGAAAGCACCGCGACGACTCAGCAGATGTTTGCCGATATAAGCCAGTTTGTGGAACGCTGGTTACCCTGCTTCATCGCGGACAATCGCAGTTATTTAACGGTGGCGATAGGCTGTACTGGCGGGCAGCATCGTTCGGTTTACCTGACTGAAAAACTCAGCCGTCATTTTCAGGCGCAGCAACAGGTCTTGTTGCGTCACCGCGAACTGACTTAAGGCGCATGGCAAAGATGCCACCTCGGATGATGAACCCGCCATGCATGCTTCCCTCTCTTCTGGCTCTCTCCCTCAGGTGGGAGAGAGGGGGAAGGGCTCGCTGCGCGAGTTTTCATTAACGTGGGGCTGCAACACATCAGGATCGGTGACTGGCTGACGCTGATGCTGGGCAGTGTTTGTGTGGTGCTGCTCATCTTGAAGCTGTGGAGCGGCGAACTTGCCGATAAGGCGGTGATACGCAGCGGCGGAAAAGTCTTTCGGGAAGTCTCGCTTGCTCGCAACCAGAAAATCGAGGTGCCCGGCCCATTGGGTATCAGCGTGATTGCTGTTGAAAATCGTAAGGCACGCATCGCATCCGATCCCGGTCCGCGCCAATATTGTGTACGCCAGGGCTGGCTGCAACAAGCCGGTGAAATTGCGCTTTGCCTGCCCAATCAGGTGAGCGTTGAGCTGGTCGGCAGCCATAAACGTTATGACAGCCTGAATTATTAGGATTGAGGATCGGGGATTGAGGATCGAAAATTCAGGATCAGAAGTTGAGGATCGCGGATCGAGTAGCGGGTTAACCTCGCTCCACGCTCCACGCTCCTCGCTCCTGTTAAAGGCCACCGCGGAAGATCATCATGTTGCGCGCATGGCGGCTGTTGCACTCGGACTCACTCTGTTGGAGGGGGCTATTCCGTCGCCTTTGCCGGGAGTAAAGCCGGGGTTGGCCAATATCGTCACCTTGATCGTGCTGGCGCGCTACGGTTGGCGCACTGCCGCCTGGGTGTCGCTGCTCAGGGTATTTGCAGGCAGTCTGTTGTTCGGCAATTTTTTGACCCCGGGATTTTTTCTGAGCCTGTCAGGCGCACTGCTCAGCCTGTTGGTGTTGGCTCTGGCTCAACACTTGCCTGCGCGTTGGTTCGGCCCTGTCAGCCACAGTATTTATGCAGCCTTCGCGCACATCGCAGGGCAGATGGCCGTAGTTTATCTGTGGCTGATCCCGCATGCGGGCATCGCCTATCTGATTCCGATTTTCGCTGCCGCTGCACTGGTGTTCGGCACCGTCAACGGCCTGCTCGCCGCCCGTTTCATGGATAATGCAGAGTCGGAAAACAATTCTGCGAGCGAGAAGCACACATGAAGAAAACCATCACTCTTGCCTTTACCGGCGCGTCCGGCATGCCCTACGGCATGCGTCTTCTCGAATGCCTGCTGCAAAGCGGGCAGCGCGTGAATCTGGTGTATTCTCAGGCCGCACAAATCGTCGCAAAGCAGGAAATGGATATGGTGTTGCCTGCTCGTCCGCAGGATGCCGAGCGTGAGCTTTGCGAACGCCTGGGGGAGTTTAGCGGTGAACTTCATGTGTTCGGACGCGATGACTGGTACGCGCCGATGGCCTCGGGATCGAATCCGGGTGATGCGATGGTCATCTGCCCCTGTACGATGGGCACGCTCGCCAAGATCGCCGCCGGTATCAGCGACGATTTGATCGCACGCGCTGCGGATGTGATGCTGAAAGAAAAACGCACGTTGATTCTGGCGCCTCGCGAGATGCCGTTTTCGGTGATACATCTGGAAAATATGCTCAAACTGGCTCACGCCGGCGCGGTCATCATGCCGCCGAATCCCGGGTTTTATTACAAGCCTGAAAGCGTGCAGGACATGGTGGATTTCGTGGTCGCCCGCATCCTCGATCACCTTGGCGTCGAAAACACCCTGCTGCCCAGATGGGGGGAGGCGTAAGGGCGTCTGGCAATACGCCCTTGCATCGCGCCCTGCTGTGGAGCTTAAACGCCGCGAGGGCATTTCACGAAAAACATCCCGCAGAACATTTCGTGGATATGGATTATTATTTCGAGCATGGCACATGACGACTCCACATTTGTACCCACTATTCTGTTTGGTGCATTTGATCGTCACAACTTTGGTGATCTCCTTTTTCCTCATATCACGGCAGCCTTGCTTGATGAAAAAAATCTGATATTTGCCGGTCTGGCCGAACGCGATTTGAGCTGTTATGGCGGACATCGAGTCAGGGCGCTGGTTCGCGTTGCCTCAGACTGGGGAGAATGCCCGGCAAAGATAATCCACGTCGGCGGAGAGCTGCTCACCTGCGATATATGGCAAGCAGCGGTGATGCTATTGCCGCCGGATAAGGTACAGAAAACCATAGCGCATTTAGACAATTGTCCGGAGGAACGGCTGGAATGGGCCAGACATCAGCTGGGAATTTCCGCACAGGCGGCCTACAGCGTACCGCCGGGCCTGTTTCACCGCGAATCCAGGATAATCTACAATGCCGTAGGCGGCGTGGAGCTCGGCGTAGGCGATGCTGCGCTGCGCGCCGAGGTGTTGGCGAACCTCAAGACGGCGAATGCGGTGAGCGTGCGAGACAAGCAGACGCAGGCACAACTGGACGCTGCGGGTATTGCAGCCCGGCTCATTCCCGATCCCGCCGTGATGGTGGCCGAACTGTTCGGCGGAAAAATTCGCCAGCATGCTTGTGAAGGCGAGATCGCCAGGATACTGACGGCCTTCCCGCAGGGATATGTTGCTGTGCAGTTTAGTGCGGATTTTGGCGATGATGCAACCTTGATGGAGATCGCCGCCCAGCTTGATCAGGTTTCGGTCTCAACTGGCTATGGTGTGGTGTTTTTTCGTGCCGGAGCGGCACCATGGCACGACGATCTTTTTTGTTATCAGCGTGTCGCGGCACACATGCATGTCCGACCGGTGAGGATTTTAACCTCCCTCAATCTATGGGATATCTGCGCCCTGATTGCCCGCAGTCGCGTTTATTGTGGAAGCAGCCTCCATGGCAGGATCGTTGCCATGGCCTTCTCACTGCCGCGAATCAGCCTGATTCATCCGGGAAATCGGCCTGCCAAGCAGGCTGCATACGCTGCCACTTGGGAAGACGCAGACATGCCTGTCACCGTTGAGGTGCATGAAATTGCTCTCGGAATCCGCGATGCCCTGTCGACAGATCGAGGTCGGCGTCTGAAAATTGCCGGAGAGCTGACCGAACATTACCGGCGTGGATTCAAAGCGATCTACGCAGAGCTGAAATAAATGGCATCATTCCTGAATGTAATGCTTCGATGACGGCTTAGGTGCCGTCGGCTGCAAGGGCCGGAAGGTGAGTGCCAAAGCCGGACGGCCAGTTAGGGGCTTATTATTTGAACGTCGTCGGGTGGGTAATTATAGATTCGGCCAATAAATAGTTGAACTTTTTGTGGTTTTGCATGCCGTATGCACATGGAAAAAATGGATGCAAGAAAACTTAAAGATGGGGAGCTGCTGGAACGTCGCAGGCAGGTCATTCGACTATATAAACGAGGCGGTAGCGTAGCTCAGATCGCTGAGGTTTCGGAATTGAGCGGTCCGGCAGTAAGGAAAATTATTCGCCTGTACGAGGCGGAAGGTATGGCCGGACTAAAGCCTGGAAAACGGGGGCGCCGTGAAGGTAATAATCGCAGTTTGACGGAAGATCAAGAGCGGCAGTTGCAGCAACTTATTTGCGAGAAGCGTCCCGAACAATTGAAGATGGTTTTTGCGTTGTGGACGCGCGCTGCCGTCAGTCAGCTCATCAAGCAGGAGT
>JBAZCE010000052.1:11387-13391 GCA_041671105.1 Gallionella sp. | reverse complement strand
TCAGACGCGCTTGCCCACACCGATTCAACCGGCGTGCTCACAGCCAGCGGCTCGCCGTTCCTGTCTGTAATCATGCCGCGGTGCGCACCGACCTCAACAACCCGGCTATAGCGCTGATTGCCCTTTCCTGCAAAAAATCATCGTGTATGCCTTGCAGATAGACGGCGCGGCCGGTCAGACCCGCAAGACACAGCAGCAGCACTGCGAATAACACACTCGCACGCCATCCCGGCAATTTTGCCGAGACTTTGTCATTTGCGCCGGGTGCGTATTTCATGGCTGTTTGTCTGTCCCGCCGTCAGGCCCTATACGTATAAATTTAACTTGTTTGGGCAATTGCATTTGCAACTGCCGCGTTGCGATTTTTTCCACTCGAGCCGGGGCTGCCAGTGTGCTTTGTTCCAATTGCAACTGCCCCCACTCAATTTCCATCTGATGCGCGAGCTCCTTTTCCTGCTGCAACGCGATAAACAACTTGCGCCCCTGATGCTGCGAGGTGACCACGCTCAGCGCACACATCACCACCACTACCAGCAGCAATACATTCAATGCGTTGTTACGCGACATTGCTACGCTCCGCCACTCTCATCATCGCGCTGCGCGCACGCGGGTTGAGTTGCAACTCGGCATCACCCGCTTTTATCGCCTTCCCGATCAGTTTCATTTTTCCCTGCGGCACTTCACTGGCGCGTATCGGCACATTGCGCGGCAACTTGTCCGCATCAGTCATATCGCGTATGAAATGTTTGACGATGCGATCTTCCAGCGAATGAAAACTGATCACGGCCAGCCGGCCGCATGGCTTCAGATGTGCTACGCACTGCGGCAAGACCCGCTCTAGTTCTTCAAGCTCCCGGTTGATATAAATCCGTATAGCTTGAAAGGTGCGTGTGGCCGGATTTTTACCTGCTTCACGGGTACGTACCGTCTTGCCAACCAGCTCGACGAGCTGCCACGTGGTTTGGATGGGTTGAATCGCACGCGCAGTAACAACCGCTCTTGCAATCTGCTTAGCAAACCGTTCTTCGCCGTAATCACGTATAACCTCCGTCAGCAGACCTTCGTCCACCGTTTCTAACCATTGTGCGGCGGTCATCCCGCCACTCGTATCCATACGCATGTCCAGCGGCGCATCGAATCTGAAACTGAAACCGCGCGCAGCTTCGTCCAGTTGCGGCGATGACACACCCAAATCAAGCAAAACGCCGTCCACCTGCCCGACACCTAACTCGCCCAACACCTCTGCCAGCCTTGTAAAGCCGCTGTGCACAATCTGAAAACGCGCGTCATCCAACTGGCGGCCATGTGCGACCGCGGTCAGATCCTTGTCCAGTGCGATCAACCGCCCATGAACACCTAATTTCTGCAGGATCAGCGCACTGTGCCCGCCGCGACCGAAGGTGCAATCCACATAGACACCATCCGCTTTGATATCGAGCGCCTCGACTGCCTCGCGCAGCAGAACGGTCTCATGAGTGAATTCCTCGCTCACAACGAGAATCCTTCAAGCTCTGACGGCAATTCGCCGTCCATGAATGACAGGTCAGCCGCCTGTTGCGCCTGCCACTTCGCTTCATCCCACAACTCGAACTTGTTGCCCTGCCCGACCAGCATCACGTTTTTATCCAGACCGGCATAGCTGCGCAACGCAGGGGAAATCAGCACGCGCCCGGCGCCGTCCATCACAACGTCGTCTGCATAGCCAATCAGACGACGTTGCAAGGCGCGAATTTTGGGATTAAGGGAGGACATCTTGCTCAGCTTGTCGCGTATCGGCAGCCATTCAGGCTCGGGGTACACCAGCAGGCAGCCATCGGCATCGGCGGTCAGCACCAGATTTCCGGCGCAGCTACTCAGCAGTTCGTCGCGATACCTTGCCGGTATTGCGAGCCTGCCCTTGCCATCCAGATTAAGTTGTGCCGCGCCTTGGAACATCCGTTTCACTCCACAATTACCCACTTTTTACCACTTAAACCCACTATATTGAAAAAAAACCCGCAGGTC
>JBAZCE010000052.1:0-11377 GCA_041671105.1 Gallionella sp. | reverse complement strand
CGATGCCGAGCCGGTATCGCGAGCCTGCCTTTGCTATCCAGATTGAGTTGAGCTGCGCCTTGAAACATCCCTTAACCCCACTTTTACCCACTTTTTACCACTTAAACCCACTATATTGAAAAAAAACCCGCAGGTCAAGCGAAAAACAGATTTTTTCTTTAAAAGACAAGGAGTTAGCGCAGAAAGCCGAGAAAATTAAAATATGCTTAAAAAGCAATGCATTGCGGAATTTTGCTAAAGTTGTTTGTAATGGAGAGTGTGATTTTCTGAAGGGAATTGATCAAACGGTGATGGCGAGGAATAAAGTCTGTCGAGCGAGAATAAGGCCTGTCGGAAAACAAAGCACATCAAGGACAGCATTAAACCGGCCTTAATTGAGCTGATGAAACATTGCGGGATCGCGTACATAAACAATTATAAAAAACGATAACCAACCAAAGCCGGGGTCTTCCTTTTTAAAGGATGCTTCTTTTGCCTATTTTTCTGAGCGATCAGTTACAAGATGCAAATCCTCAGGCACCCGCGGACCATTGGTCATGTAGTGCATCACCAAACCATGACGTGCAACGATATCCAGCACAGTACTCGAATCAACCGCCTCATCCAGTTTGGTGGCAATACAGCCGATTAGTTGTTTACTGCGAAACATGCGCACCACCTCGTCCAGCGTATCGCCGCCGCTGCTTGCGTTCAAGAACAGCAAACACTGCACTCCGACCACATCGAACATCTCATTCTGATCTTTCACGCGTTCATCGCGTTGCCCCATTCCTACAGTATCGATCAACACCAAATGCTTGTGACGCAATGCGGAAAGTGTCAAGCGCAAATCATCGATGCCTCTCACCGAATGCACCGGCACACGGAGTATTTTTCCGAAAATATTAAGTTGTTCATAACCACTAATCCGGTAGTTATCGGTTGTCAGCAACGCCACCTTGTCCGCGCCATAGCGCTCTACCGCACGCGCCGCCAGCTTGGCTGCGGTGGTGGTTTTGCCTACGCCAGTTGGCCCGATCAGCGCGTATACACCGCCTTTAGAGATTATGTCACCCGCCTTACCTTTCACCTGTAAGTTGCGTTTCAGCACTTGCTTGATCCAGGATTCGCCCCCCTCATTGCCACTTGGCATCTTGTCTAATAACTGACGTGCGTGTAGCAGGCTGGAACCTGCATTGAGCATACGACGAAACAAACCGGCGCGTTGCAGTGTGCGCTGCTGCACATTATTATTCCATACCAATGTTTCTATCTGTTTTTGCAACCTACTGTGCATCGATTTAATCTCACCCAGTATTGAAGCTTCAGTAGCCAGAATTGACGTGTACGGAGCCTGTGTACACACAACTTCAGCGGGCACTCTAACCACAGCGGCCTCCTTTCTGATCGAATGCCTTATGATTATTGGCTTTATAGCGCCTCTCTTCATACTCTTATAATGTTTGTGCACGGGCCTCTTTTCTTGACAACCTGATTCTGACAGTCGCTCCATAACGTCATTCGCCATGGCGACAATTTGCACACCCAATTCTGTTTTGCGATTTGACAGGATGATGGCGTCTTCACCTAACTCGCTGCGTATTTCTTTTAATGCCTCACGTGCCGTCGGTGCAACAAATTTTCTGATATTCATGAAGTTTCTCCTACCAACAACGTCACTCGGTTTGTCATAAAGCCTGCAACTTCATCAGATGAACAATGTTAAGGAAGCGCTGAACAAATCACCCGTTCGTCCTGGGTTTGTCGAAGGACGTTTGTATTAATATGATTATTAATCATTTAATCCATTCATGGTTCGACAGGCTCACCACGAACGGATTAAATCAGTGCATCCTTAAAACTAACGAATCACCTTCGGAAACGTCATAAGTGCTCGGCAAGATGAGTTTGCGATAGCGAATTTTCACCAGGACTTTTTCGTCAGATACTTTTGCGTTCATTATTTTCCTTATTCAAATCGTGCCGCAGACCGGAGCGGGTATCATCTTCGCAAATCACATCAGCCTCAGCGCTTAGCATGCCGGATATAGTGGTCAGTCTCCTGCTTAAAAATCAGGCAGGGCAAACGAAACACCCGAAATGTAGCCTTCGAGCATTACGAGCGGCCGGATTGACTACGCAGAAATGATGGAATTTCATAGGTATCCGCACCGGATTTCTCCATCGCATCCACAGCGGCGCGGCGGCGGCTGCGGACGTTGGCGATCGACTGGTCGTGCGTACCGGTATGTTTGTAGTCCTGCTCCACATAAACCAGTTCTGGCTTGTTCTGCTTGCGTTCCAATGGCCCACCCAGACCGGTTGCAACCACGGTCACGCGCAATTCGTCACCCATCGATTCGTCAAACACAGAGCCCAGAATAACTGTCGCGTCTTCGGCTGCGAACTGCACGCAAGCCATGATCTCCTCCATCTCTCTGATCTTCAGCGAACTGGTTGAGGTGATATTGACCAGCACGCCTAACGCACCGGTCACTCCCACCTCTGTAAGCAGTGGACTGGAAATCGCACGCTCCGTTGCGATTTTGGCGCGACTTAAGCCGGATGCGACCGCAGAGCCCACCATCGCCATGCCTTCCTCCGACATCACTGTACGCACATCGGCAAAATCCACGTTGATCAAGCCGGGAACATTCACCATTTCAGCGATGCCCACAACGGCATCCCGCATTACACCGCTCGCGGTCTGAAAAACTTCCGGCATGGCGACTCCGGATATTTTCATCAAATCGGCAATCGGTACGACAATTAACGAATCCACATTTTCACGCAGCGCCGTGATCCCATCAACGGCACGACGCATCTGACTTTCTTCACAGCCGGACGGACGGGTCACTACTGCAATGGTCAGAATGTTTAGCTCACGCGAAATTTGCGCAAGCAGTGATGAAGCGTCCGTGCCGGTTTCACCGCTCATACCCGCAACGATGAATATCATGTTGGCGTCGTTTATCAGACTGGCAATACGCGCACGCTCCGCTTCAATGCGGGCGACATCAATTTGTAGATGAGTGCGAGCCTTGCAGCCTTTAAGTGCCTGTACGTCGCTGTCTATCGCGATAAATTCCACGCCATACACTCCCTGATCTATCATCAGATTCAGCGCATTGCAGCCACCACCGCCCACGCCGATCACCTTAATCACAGCACCCTGATACTCACATTCAGGGATGGTCTTCGTTTCGCCGACAGGGACAGCAGCGTTTTTATCCGGCGTAGCCGTAATTAAATGTATTGCTGCGGCATTCAAGGATGGAGTCATCAACCCCATTGCAAGCAGCTGTTTAATGAAGGCTCTTCTTTTCATAACCAATCACTCCAATTTTTATTTATCCACTCGAAATATGCACATTCAATTGACCTGTCACCAGATTTGTCCATATTTTAAGCAGCTTTTTGATGCCGTATTGGTAAACGCAATAGTTTTCGGCAACCGGTCGGGCATCAGTCAGACAGGACATCTCACAAGACCCGCACCTGCTACCGCCGTATCAACCAGCGACTTGTTAAGAAAATTTTTTGGCACATATTTCAATGCATTGCCGTTCCCCTGCACGGCTTTGATTGCAACCGCTTCTGTGCGAAATCTCAACGGTACATTTTTCAAGTCCAGGGCATGTGATTCAACCACTTTGAGTGCCAACGCCTCGCTCCATGCATGTTCAGGGATATGCGGCAGAACATAAACATCCGACTCCATCGCCTTGAGCAAGACAGCCTCGGTACGATGTGGCGCCGGTACAAATTTCAAGGCATGAGCATTTTTTGTTACTGCCAGAAGCGCCAAGGCCTCCGTGCGTAATTCAGGCAGTACAAACTGGAAAGCCATGCCGTTCAGCGCGACCGCCTTAAATGCCGTTTCAATATCCGTAATCGTAAATTTTGAATTCATTTCCCCCCCCCTTGATACGTTGGTATATGAAGTCAAAAACAAGCGCTCTCATCACAAATCCTTATGTTTTCAGGAGTTGGCATGATACAAGCCTATCGCGACAGATTGGGTCGCGCGGAATCGCAAGCTTCTGGAGGTGCTGATTTATTCACAACTTGTATCAACTTGACGCCAGCGCGTAGTACCGACCTTAGTCCGGCGGCATTCTGGGTGAATATTCCATCAAATGAAGCAATGCCCATGAGCACTTATTGCTCAATGCGACACAACTGGTCGCAATGATCCGGACAATGTCTATTCCTCTGCATCCCTAGCAAGAGGTCTAACACCTTCACAATGGAGAATAAATATGTGTGGATACTGCACCGAAATATTTGCCCGTATGGCCTGTCTGCCGTACCACAAAGACTCACCATCTGAAGCAGAACCAAACTGGCTGGATGTTCACTTACAGGAGGTGCGGAACCTACCCGACGCCTTGGCACAACTCACAACCAGGAGTGTAACGAAACCGCATATTGCTTTTACTGTTCTGTGTCGTGCGCTTGAAACCCTTGCCAAATCCGGATTTAAATCCGCCATCTACCAGGAACTACATCAGCACCCCATGTTTTCAGTTGCAATACTGACCGCCTGCGGCGTATATCAGGAACTCGCTGCGGTTAACGTCGAGACACGACTTAATCCGAGCAAATTTTCCTGGATATTTGAAAAGGACATCTATTTTGTGTCTGGCAGTTTCGAGCAATACAGCGACAAGGTTTCTGAACAGGCATGCATTGATCTTCTGAATGAGTACATCACATGGTGGCTGCGAGGTGGAAATGTTCCTCACCAGGATCTCAATCAGCGCATGGAAGAAATCGGAATTATGGATCCGATAGAAGACATTCCAGCAAGCGAGCGACATCTGTTAACTATCCGCTTTCCCGCATTGCTGTATGCGCTGACAAGAGCTTCCGCTACGTCTGACGGGGCACCGGTTCTTTGGACTATCATTACCAGGAATCCTTCAGGCGTTCCGTATTTTGATGGACTTGATCTCTGGCTGCAACGCCGTGCAACCCAGCTCCACTTTGACCGGCATGGTCTGGCGCCATTCCTAAGGTGCCTCAAGGAAACAAACTGTCCGATACGCGTAGAGCTTTTCGAAATACTCGCAGGTTCCAGGCCCTTGTCAGCTGAAGAGAAAACACTGTTACTGGCAGCACTGGAAGGATTGGAGAACGAAAACGGTGCACCTGCCAGCGAATGGTACTGGGCAAAAGCCTGAGTAGCTACCACGCCTGTCATCCGCTTTTGGCTGTTTAGGCTACTCGCCCACCACATGGAGCACGATATAACGCTATGAAATTTAAATCGGAATTGAAGCACAGGAAGTGGGTATGGAGGCAGAGTTTTTATAACGCTTCTCGCACCGACTATAGCTCACTGACTGAGAGCGAAAAAGCCTGGCTGCAAGCACTCAATGAGTCGCTGCGACAGATTGAAAGCAAGTACTCAGTGATCATGAATGCCAAGTGTAATGAGTTGGAGGCTCGCGTAACGGATTCATCAGACTGGCTGATGGATTTCAATCTGATATGCGTCATTACCTTGTACCTGCGTGAAGACGACCCGGACTATAAGGAAGACGACGACAACATTCTGATGGAAATGTGGGAAATACCCAACTCGCGTGATCGTGAGCAGGATTGGGGATTCGGTGCTACGAAAGTGCATCATGCGGAACCAAGCGCCCATTTTCCAGGTGAACATCATTGTTACCTCTACCACCAGTTGTACGACCACTGCTACCTCGACTGGTCTGACCTGTTTCGCATAGGCTCTATATGGGTAGACATCAAGATCGACGAACAGTCAGGTGTGTTGCCGGTGCCGTCAGTTCGCTAATACAAGTTATATCGGCAATATTCCACCACGGAATATTTATCGTCATGCTGGCACAGACAGGGATGGCAAAATGAACGAAGAATTATCAAACAAACTGCTGGACGATTTTCCACGGCTGTATCGAGATCGTCACGACTCGTCCATACAGCGCGGATTCGAATGCAGCGACGGCTGGTTTGATCTGATCTATCAGCTTTCGCTGGACATCGAGGCAGTCGCGCGTGAATACGGATTAAGCCCTGACTCACCCGAATGGCCCAAGTGTCGGCAGGTAAAGGAAAAGCTGGGCTCACTTCGGTTTGTTGTCTTTGCAAACGAGCAACACCGGGCGATGTATAAACGCATCGGTGAACTCATACTGAGCGCATTGAATCAGTCGGTTAAAATTTGCGAGTATTGCGGCAAGCCCGGTGAACTTGTCACCCGGCACGGCATTTCCACCTTGTGCCCGGAACACGCCAGACAGGCGGCAATTGATCCGGCTTTTCTGCCTCCCGGATACCTTAGATGGTAGGACGGTTTCAGTTTAATCCCCAGATGTGATTAGCCCTCCCCCCTAATAGGGGGGAGCAGGTGCTGAAACTTTGTCACGCCCGTTAGTCCTTCGGAAATCTGCGCAGTCATTCTGAGAGCACTACGCGGAATTTTTCAGTTTGATCAATTCGGCGATGGCATCATCGATCAATTGCTCTGATGTAATTCCGGTATCTCTCATTACCCGTGCACTAATTTCAGCGCAGATAATCGGCAACATGTTTCTTCTAATGCGCTCACGGAAGCGTTTGCGCAACAATTCAGCCAACAGCAACAATTCCTCGTCAATCCGCCGATTTGGTGAATTACGCGACACCGATCGCTCGCGCAGAATCAGGGCGTAATTCCGGATATCTTCATCGGCAGGCAGATTTTCCGTCAAGGAGTGAAGATAGCTTAGGCCGCCAACCTGGTTTAATTCATCTGCAATCTCCAAGGCATCAGCGACGCCAGTAAGATCGGCGCATTTTGAACGCCAAACAATTGGCGAGAAGCAACAAGACGCACTAAACTGTTTTCGCGATAAAACGGAAGTGCGCGATCAAGGAGAATTTTTTCTCACGATCATGCGAGTGTAACTAAAAAAATATCATCTGAATTCATGAAATATGGTTGTGCGGAATGATACGAAAAGTGTGGGTCATTTACACGCATTTCAGACATGCCAATTTTAATTTTTTCGCCACCGGAATCAAAAGTAGTAAAGCATTCTCCATCAAACTCGCGCACTACTGTCCAGTGATGGTAATGGTTTATTGGGTCTGGCTTATGGGCGTAACCAATAATTGCAACCATTCCATTCTTATGGCTTAAGTTGTCGAACGTTGAAAAAAAAGCTTTCCTATCTTCCGGTTGTGATTGCCAATAAGGGATTGAAAAATCAAATTGATTGTCTGTAAATTGCGCATTAAGTAATGCAATAGTTCGAGACAGTATGTTTTTTACCGTTCCTCTCCTAGTACCTTTAACAAAATTCATCGGGTTGCCATCTTGCATGGCAGCCCAGATTACCGCTTCAAAAATGTATTCACGGGGAATTTTCGGTGCAAGTATAGAAAGTGCATGTGTCGCAGCATAAAACCCACCTGCCCCATCTAATTGACCTTGTTTTGCAGGTTTTCTCATATGCGCCTCCATTTTAAAAATATTTTTTTGCTCAAAAAAGTAAACTATTCGATAGAACTGTGCCGTTATACCGCCAGCCACTCACACCACAAACCCGATCTTACCAGAACCGCCACCCTTGCCCTTGCACTCTTCCTGCAACTGATGGAGCCGCTCGCCGAACGAGCTTCAACGTTCACCAGCAGATTTAACCGATAATTTTATGTGGCGTGCTCCCGCACGGTATCCTTAATTGTTTTTTCGACTGCGGATGCTGCCCGCTCACTTTCAGCCTTAATCATTGCCCTGACAACTTTCTCAAAATTATCCGCGCCAGCCTGACTTTGCAAGGTACTCATCTTTGTTTGGCCTGCAGGCTCAATAGGCGCATACAGAACGACCTTGCTCACATCCTCTCCAAGTACACGGCTTTTCCAATGAGCATAGTTTTCGTCTGGTAAAGGATCTGGAACGTTTGCCTGAGCGAGGTCCCCCTCAAAATCCACAATCAAGGAATGTTTTTTAAGCACCTGATAACAAATAGCTTCTTTTGACGACATAATTTCCCCTGATTTATTGTTTTAAAATTACATAGCGATACTACTGCACAAATCCAATCTTAGCAGAGCTGCCACCCTTGACCTTGCATTCTTCCTGCAACTGCTGGAACAGTTCGGCAGGTGTGGCTTCAAGGTCCAACACATCGAACTGGCGTGCCGCGACCGCGAAATCGCCGGGCGTGAGTTTCTCAAGACTGCGAACGCGCGACTCCCAATCACCAGCCGCCTTTAAATCTCCGCCCAAGCGAATCAGCTCATTTTGGAACATCTCCCAGCGTTGGACGGGCGTCAAAAAGTCGAATTTCACCTTGAAGGCAAAGCGCCTGAGACTGGCCTGATCCAGCTTGTCCAGCAGGTTGGTGGTGCAAACAAAAATCCCTTCGAACGCCTCCATCTGGGTGAGCAATTCATTTACCTGAGTGACTTCCCAGCTATTGTGAGCATCGCGCCGGTCAGCCAGAAAACTGTCAGCCTCATCCAGCACCAGAATGGCTTCCTGCTGCCGGGCCTCGGCAAACATTTCGGCGATGTTCTGCTCCGCTTCACCCACCCATTTGCTCAGAATGTCCGATGCGCGCTTGACGATGATCGACTTTCCCGTCTTGTCGGCGATGTGGCGGGCAAACTCGCTTTTGCCGGTGCCTGCCGGGCCGTAGAAGCAGAACGTACCGCGCGGCTTCTTGTTCAAACCAGCGATAATCTTCTCCACACTCAGACTGGTATTGATGAAGCGCAGATCGTAAGCGGTATGCAGCGCATTCCTTGACGGCAGGCGTTTTTGCCCCAGCAGGCCGGCACTGCGATCCAGCGTTTGTTCGACCAGAAGTCTGTCCTGTGCCTTGTCACCGCAGCTTGCCAGACTTGCTACCTTGGCTGCACGCTCATATTGCGCCGGACTCATCTGCTCACTTGCGGCAATACGCGCCAACCACGCCTCGGTGGGTTTGAATTGCCCCAGATGATGACGGGCAATCGACATCCGTACCTGTTGCGGCGGAACGGAGAAACGCACGGAGTAATCGAAGCGCCGCAAATAGGCCGGATCGATGTTGGCGTCGTTGGTCACCCAGATCGCGGGAGTTTCATTACGCTCCAGCGTACGGTTGATCCAGGCCTTGCCTGACTTTTCCTGTCCACCGGCATCTTCAAGCCCGAACAGCGCCATGCCCATACTTTCGCTCGGAAACACATCCTCAACCTCATCGAACATCAGTATGGCGCGATTGCTGCGCCTTAACACACGCTGACACAGGTTATAGGCGCGCAATCGGTCTGTACCGCTGATCGGATTTCCTTCTTCGTTGGCGAATGAAATTTCATAAAGATCGACGCCCAGAACAACGGCCAGCGCCTTGATGTATTCGGTTTTTCCCGTCCCTGGAACACCGTAGAACAGGATGTTGGTGCCTGATGCCCGGCTCCTCAATACGCCCTTCAGGTAATCCACAATCGCCCGTGTATCCTGCGCAAGATGCGGGAAGTCATGAAGCGTCAGGCTGGAGGCTCCGGCCTTCTTCAGAAATTTCTCAAGCAGCGCTTCTTCGCTTTTATGCGGCTGAAAAAGGATCTGATCCAGTCCATTCAACAAGCTGAGTTTGTCTTCGAGAGCGTAGCCGGTTTCAATTTTGATGATTCCGGACGAAACCAATGTCGAGCTTTCTCGCAAGCCTGCCATGACGTCAGCATTTTTCTGACCGGAGATGAGCGCAATAATTGAGCCCAGATAATGCAGTGAGACGCCTGTTGAAACGCTGGAAATGACGGCATGAAAAGGAGGGAATAATTCCAGCGTCGCTGCAAAACACAGGATGCTCATTTCCGCATTGCTCAGCCCCAATACCCGGCCTATGGTGCAAATATTTTTGAGCAAAGAACGCTCATCGCTAATTGCTTGCTTGCGGAAGTTGTCGAGACGGGATTTGAGTATTCGCGCACAGGCTTTATCGGTGTGCTTCACGACCTCACCGTCGATACAAATGGTGTCACCAATTTCAGCCTCAGAATCGGTTTCAATAGCAAATCCCGTGATCTGAGCAAAAGATTTCTCCTCAAAAACATAGTCTTCACGATGTTTTCGTTTTTTGTACCACCCCATAGACAGCGTCATCTCAATCAACCAAGTCGCCAATAATGGACGATAGGTTTCAAGTGCATTATTGGCGACTGATCTGGGGCTGCGAATCGAGGAACGCCTGAAAATCTTGAAGTCATCCATCTCTGCCACCTTTTCAATCTGTTTGATCAGGAAAGCATTATCGAATAGTGACGCGACAAGCTGTGACGTATGGAATTTGCTGCTGAGCAACAAATTGACAGGTATTTTTGCTGCGACACAGAATGCCGCCTATTGGCATTACCCTGCCCGAACTGCATACGGTGAACAGATCAAATGAATAGCCCCAACACAAAACCGGCAACACGAAATAGAATGGACAGCATCGCAACCATCCCATCACCCAGGCCCATGGCTCAACTTCATCCCGATACCCTGCTGCGCCAATGGCAGATGCTGCGCATGATTCCGCGCCTACCGCAGAAAATCACCGCCCGTGAAATGCATGAAAAGTTACAGGCGGAATTCGATGTTGGCAAGCGCACCGTCGAACGCGATTTGCAGTCGCTTTCCGGATTGTTTCCGTTGGTTGCAGATGAACGAGACCGGCCGTTTGGCTGGAGCTGGAAAAAAGACGCACCGCTGTTCAGTCTTCCGGGCTTGAGCCAGGCCGAAGCGTTGACGCTGGCGATGGTCGAGCAGCACCTCAACACGCTGTTACCTTCATCCACCCTGCAACAACTTGAACCTTATTTCAGTGCAGCACGCCAACACTTGGACAAAGCGCCGCAGAGTGAACATGCTCGTTCATGGCTGGACAAGGTGCGTACGGTGCCAACCTCACAGCCATTGTTGCCGCCCCAGATCAAGCCGGAAGTACAACAAACCGTTTACGAAGCACTGCTGGCTGATCGTCAACTGGAAATCACCTATCTCAA
The DNA here is from genome assembly GCA_041671105.1 of Gallionella sp. Lineage (GTDB taxonomy): Bacteria > Pseudomonadota > Gammaproteobacteria > Burkholderiales > Gallionellaceae > Gallionella. Next base: position 403 of record JBAZCE010000052.1, on the reverse strand, counting down.
GCGGAGTAAGAAAGAGGCGCCGGCATATCGTATACACCCCGTTGCTGTCGTACAACGCGGTCATGTCAGCTACCTTTACTGTCGTTTTGCTGAGTATGAAGACCTGCGCACACTAGCGATACACCGTATTCAATCGGCCACAATGTTGGAAGAGAAGTCGATTGTTCCGGCTGATTTTTCTATCGATGAGACGATTGAAAGCGGCAAGTTCGGATTCTGCGAAAAGGGATTGATCACGCTGGAAGCTATTCTGTATACCGGCGCTGCCGATATTTTGTATGAAACTCCGCTTTCTCTCGATCAGCGTTTAGTTGAGCAGGAGGATGGCTCAGTTAAACTGATTGCTACTGTGCCTAATACGCTGCAGTTGAAGTGGTGGATATTGGGTCTGGGCGATGAAATC
>JBAZCE010000051.1:0-13397 GCA_041671105.1 Gallionella sp. | reverse complement strand
GAATTGGCGATATAACCCGTGTCGTCCTGAGTCAATTGCACGCGGATGAATTCGGTGCGCCCGGGTCTAATCTTGATCGGATGCGCCAGACGCGCGGTCACGGTGCGACGATGGGCGCGCGGATTGCCCGTCATGCGGCGCAAGGCGGGGGCGACGAATTGTTCGAAACAGACCATGCTGGACACCGGATTGCCCGGCAAGCCGAACACGGCGCAACGCACTGCATCTGCCTCGGATGATTTTGAAATGCGGCTCATTACGCCGAACGCCAGCGGATGCCCGGGTTTCATCGCCACGCGCCAGAATTTCATCTCCACGCCCAGTTTTTCGACGGTAGGGCGCACATAGTCGTGTACGCCGACCGAGGTGCCGCCTGATACCAGCAGCATGTCGTATTCTAGGCCGAGTTTAAGATATTGCTCAAGCTCGGCAGGATCGTCGCGTGCGATGCCCAGCAGCACAGGTTCGATGCCGAGCGCCTGCACCTGCGCCATCAGCGCGTAGGTGTTGGAATCGGGTATCTTGTCCGGATCGACAGGATCGCTCAGGGCTTCGAGTTCATTGCCGGTGGATAAAATCGCGACTCCGGGGAGGCGAACCACCTCGAATCTTGCGGCCTTGACCGTCGCCAGCACGCCGATCACGCCGGGCGTGATCTCGACACCCTTCGCCGCCACGACATCGCCATCCCGCATGTTCTCGCCTCTGGGGCGCACATCGTGTCCGGGTTTTACACTCTGGCCTATCCTCACTACATCAGTCGATACTTCCTGCGTATCTTCGACGCGGATTACCGCATCCGCGCCAGTCGGCATCGGTGCACCTGTCATGATGCGCGCACATTGACCCGCCAGAACAACGACCTTGGGTATGTCGCCCGCCTTGATGTCCTCGACGATTTGCAAGTCTGCGGGTGCATTTGCAAGATCGCAGCTTCTCACCGCATAGCCGTCCATCGCCGACACGTCGTAGGGCGGCAGGTCGCGGTTTGCGTAAATGTCGCAGGCCAGCACGCGCCCCAGCGACTGTTCCAGCGCAACCTGCTCGGCGTCGAGCTGTGAAATCGATTCGAAAACGATGCTAAGCGCTGCACTAACTGTTAAATGTTCCATTGTTTTCTTTCTAATGTGAAACCTGTACATCGATTTGTTCGTTCGGGCGAGGAAGCGCGAAGCGAGAGTTTTGCGCATGGCGAGTTACTGTCATTTCTTGCAAAAATCAGTTTATCACTCGTCATATGACAAGCTGTCCATGCTCAGTCGCAGGATATAAAAACGGCTCATTTTTTAACGCTGCCATTACCTGCAGAAATCAGCATGGCGGTAGCCTCAATCTGTTTTAATAACTCGGCCTCGCCCATGGCCTCCTTCGCTTCGCGGCGCAAGACGGCATACTGTTCGTACTCTGCCCGCGCTTTTTCATCCGCCATTTTTTTACTGACCTTGCCCGCACCCGGTAATACGTTGCGGTCATTGAAACGCAGAAACTCATCAAGTTTGGTTTGCCAGTCCTGCATAAATACTTGCTTGCGCCTCGTCGCCTGATCTTCTGAAAAGTCCAGCCACATGGTGACAATACGGTTTAATTCGGCGATCTCATCGATATTGAGATAGTTCTTGGCAATCGTCACATCCGATTTGCGAACCTCGTCTCGCGCCCAGCTTGTCAGTCCTGAATTGGGCAAGGCATGATGGACGCGAGCCTCTATCAGTTCCGCAGCCGTCATGCCTGTGGTTGCGAAGTGCAGCTTGTTTTGAATGGTGCTGAAAAACAGGTTGGTTTCCGGCAACGAGGGTTCATAGTCCGCGGCGAGTGCAAAAATCTCCCTCACCCGCAAATACATGCGCCGTTCGCTGGCGCGAATATCGCGAATGCGTGCCAGTAAATCAGCGAAGTGGTCCGGCACGGCAGAGCCCGCAACGGGTGGGTTTTTCAGGCGCTCGTCATCCATGACAAAGCCCTTGACGATGTACTCTTTCAGTTGCTGAGTAGCCCAGATGCGAAAGCGTGTCGCAATCAGGCTTTTTACGCGGTAGCCGACGGAGATCACCATGTCCAGGTTGTAATGAGTCAGCGTTCGCTGTACCCGACGTTCACCCTCTTGGCGAACTGTTAAGAAATCCTGAACAGTTGCCTGTGTCTGTAATTCACCTTCGTCGAACACATTTTTGACGTGCATGCTGATATTGGGTACGGTGGTTTGAAACAGCTCCGCCATTTGTTGCTGCGTCAGCCACAAAGTTTCGTTTTCAAGCCGCGTTTCCAGACGAATTGTGCCGTCGTCGCTTTGGTAAAAAACAATTTCGCCCGCCATTACATCTCCTCCAATGTGTAACTTGCGGCTCTTTGATACCGCTCAGGGCAGATCTGCCCGACATTTTGTGCGAGTTGGACGCCAAGCCGCCCAGACTTGCGAACCCCACCCGGCAGCCCGGTCGAATTGACGGCCGTTTCACCTGAGGGTGCTGGTATGGATGATTGGATTATTTCGGGTGACATTTTTTCAGGCGGTTTTCATTCAATGGTGACTGCGGCACCGCGTCGGCCTTGAGTTTAAATCGTGCAGATATTTTTGCAACCGGTCATTTTAATGTCACATCGGTGGCATTGACGAGCGGCAGCTTTCAGATGGTCAATATCTTGGATGAAGTTCGGGGGGCGAGATATTACGTATGGTCAGTGGCTTGTAGGGGCTGTGGTGGTGGGAATTTGGTAATTTCCATTGGCAGCGATGTCTCTTTGTTCAGTATTTTTGCCCATCCATTGAGTACGGCAAGTTGCGCATTCTCCAAGTCGACGTGTGCTGTCGGCCTGTAAGCATCGCTCTTTAGTTGCACTTCGTCGAAATCATAGCCAAGTGCTTGCGACATTTTGTAGAGCAATTCTGTAAATAACACTTCACCACGCTTACCCCATGCGTCAAGAGAAGCATAAGACTTGTCGTTCAAATGGGCGTTATAGTTTTTCCAAGCATTTGTGACGGATTTCTCATTTCGATTCTGCAAGTTGAATCCAAAAAGCTTACTTCCATAAAACTCAATGTCGATCATGTTCAGGGCTTGCACATGCTCGCGAGACACACGTTCGGCCCGGGTTGTCATAAGATTCTTGAATATTCTGAGGCGACGTTCCTGTTTGTCTCTGAATTTTTCAACTATCTTCTGAGCTTGTACGGCGAGAATCGGGCCAATCACAACAGCCGCAGACATAACCCAATCTTTTACTTCTAAGCCAAAAAATGTATCAACCATTCTTATCTCCAAGTGGTTTGTCCTTCACGGTAACACGCCAGTATATAAATACTTACGGTTAATTATAGACACAACTCGATACTGTACTTCTGTTTTTGGCACTTTGCGCCCTTTCGTGAAGGGCGGGTTAAGGCTGCATGAAAACTGACCGCGTATACAGGGCTCTGTCGCGATCAAGCCTCGGCTTTAACGGCTGCGCCGGTTTGCTGCCAGCGCCACATCCTCGGGCGTATCCAGATCGAAAAAACTGTTCAGATCCTGCGTCTGTATTTCATTCTCGTTGACATAACGTACCTGCAGTCTTGCCAGCAGCGCGCGCAGGCTGTGTGGTTCGTTACCTTCCAGTATCTCGCGCAAAGTACCCAGGCTATGCGTCGCATAAAACGCTGCCATGGGTTGCGGATGTCCGCCCACGACAGGCACGACCGCATCGAACCCGGCCCGAAAGTTGGCCAGATGTTCGATCAGTTGGGCGGTGATGAAGGGCATGTCGCAGGCGACTGCAAATACCCACGGCGTATGGACCTGCGCAAGACCTGCCGCCAATCCGGCCAGCGGCCCTGCGTGTTCAGGGTTGTCGCAGACCTGCCGAAAATCGCAACCGGTGCGAGGCTGTCGCACGCTGACGATGATGTCGGTAAACAGGGGGCGCAGAGTGGTGGCGACATGCAGCAGCAGCGACCGGTCGCCCAGCATCAGGTTCGCCTTGTCCTGACCCATGCGGCGCGAGTTGCCGCCGGTCAGGATCAGGGCCGTGCAATCTGAAATCATCCCGGAATCCATATTAAATAATTTTTCGCGCAGTCAACATTGTTGCCTGCTTTGCAGAATTTTTTTATGACTGGATGCCGGCCTTCGCCGGCATGACGGTTTGATGGATTATCTGAAATCATCCCGGCGCCAGGATGAACTGCGTGATGCCCGCAATGTCTTCAAGACCGAAATGCGGCAGCTCGGGGTAAATCTCGTCCATGTCGGTGACGATCGCAATCAGGCCGTCCTCTATCGCGCAGCGCGGGGCTTTGTCGCAGGCGCGACGCAACACCTCGATCTTGGCGCCCGGCGCATGGGAAAAGCCTTCCGCCAGCACCAGATCGGCCTCACTCATGAAACGCCGGGCCAGCTGTTCGGGTTCGCGCTCATCCACCGCGTCGGCGACCAGTTGCAGTTCATCCCTTGTGAGCAGCATGCTCATCGCAGCGCCTGCCGCCTTGTAGCGATAGCTGTCCTTGCCGGGTGTGTCGAGCTGCACCTTGTGGTGGGCGTGTTTGATGGTGGCGATATTCATGCCGCGAGAACTCAATTCGCGCACCAGTTTTTCAATCAGCGTGGTCTTGCCGGAACCCGAATGCCCGACGATGGAGATTACAATTGGCATATTCATGGATGCGATGTGACCCATGCCTCGCCGTCAAGGGTGACTTCCTTTTTCCAGATCGGCACGCGCACTTTGAGTTCGTCTATCATCCAGCGGCAGGCTTCCAGTGCCGCTACGCGATGTTCGGCCCCCGCCGCGATGAACACGATGTTGTCCCCGGCGCTAACGGTGCAGATGCGGTGCACGATGCGCGCATCGAGCAGGGAAAATTTTTCGATCGCATCAAAGCGCAGCTTGTTCATTTCGGATACGGCCATGCTGCCGTAGGCATCGAAGCTGATTTGCGAGACATCGCGCCCTTCCGAGAAATCCCTTGCGCAACCGACAAAGGTGGCGATGCCGCCGATCCGCTTCGAAGTTGCCTTGAGGGCCGCGATCTCTTCGTCCTGGGAAAAGTCTTCCTGTTGTATTCTGACTGCTTCTTTCATATTCCCTCTCTCCTAGCTCTCTCCCGCAAGCGGGCGAGAGGGAAGCTGTTTTGCTTCGCAAATCTCATTTAACCCCCTGAAAACTTGGCCATGAACGTCACTTCGCTGTTGTCGGACAAAAGCATGCTCAGATCGCGCACATGATTGCCGTTGACCGCCGCGAAACAGACGATTTCGAAGGCTTTGGGATATTGCTCCGCTAGCTCGTCGCGCAAATTTTGCAAGGTCAGATCCGGCCGGTATGCTACTTGCAGCGCAGCACGGCCCACGTGTTCGACGACAGGGCCGAAGAACAGCACGTTAATCACAGCGCGCCCCGCTGCCATACGCCGCTCTTGCCGCCGCGTTTCTCTTCCAGTTGCACCGATGCAATGCGCATGCCGCGATCGATGGCCTTGCACATGTCGTAGATGGTCAGCAGTGCGACATTGGCAGCAGTCAACGCTTCCATCTCGACCCCGGTCTGTCCCGTGCAACTCACCGTCGCGATCACTTTGATGCCGACGCAGCCCTCAGAGTCAGGTTCGGTGATTTCGGAAAAATCCACCTCCACGCCGGAAAGCTGAATGGAATGGCACATCGGGATGATGTCGGGCGTGCGTTTAGCCGCCATCACTGCACCGACATCGGCGACCGTCAGCACATCGCCCTTGGCGATTTTTCCATTGCGTATGCATTCCAATGTGGCAGGCTGCATGCGCAGCACACCGCTGGCGATTGCAACTCTGCAAGTGCTTGATTTTTCAGATACATCTACCATGCGCGCACGGCCTGTATCAGAGAAATGGGTTAACTTGTTCATCTATAAATCCAGTGTCCGAACGGGTTGTCTGACTGTCAGTGTCGCTGCAAGGCCCGATTGTAACGGTAAATAATTACACCGGCACTGCAAGGCGGTATTTTTTAATATCGCGGCTGCATCGGGGAGCGGATTTTATCGGCGAAGTTCTGAATATGCCCGATGGGTAAAAGCGTGTAGCATGCTGAAATAGTGGTTTTCTTGCTGAAAATTCCGACTGGTAAATCTAAATCATGGAATTGCGTTCTGACAATCTGCTGAGAAGGATCGCCGGGATCATAAAGATGCGCGGCTATGTTCTGATCCTGGTCGTGGTTCAGCTTTTATTTAGTATTTCTGCCTACGGCGGCAGCCGTGATCTGTTAACGCATGAGGAACGCCTCTGGCTTACGAATAATCAGTCGCGTATCGTACTTGCGGTCGAGACCGGTTACGCGCCATTCGTGTTCATTGACGCCAATGGTCAGCCCGCAGGCCTCGCGCAGGATTACATGAGGCTGCTTGAAGCCAAGCTTGGCGTCCACTTTCAACAGAGGCGTTTTTCCTCTCTTGCCGATATTTTCGGGAAGGTTCACAGCGGCGAAGTGCAGATCGTCAATGCGGTGACCGGCACGCCTGAACGAGCAAAATTCCTGGCCATGACGGATCCGTTTATTTCCGTCCCGAATGTGATTATCGTGCGAAAAGACCGTTCGGGTCAGATGCCGGAGTATGAACTTTCCGGTTTAAAGGTCGCGCTGGTAAAGGGTTATGCCATCACCGAACATATGGCAAACCGCGGTCTTCAGTTGGTTCCAGACCTGGTTCCCGACGACCTCTCCGCACTTTTAAACGTGTCTTTCGGACGTTCCGATGCCGCGGTCATCGATCTTGCAACCGCGTCCTATTTAATCACGGCCAAGGGGATAACCAATCTGCGTGTGGCGGGCGAAGTGCCTTACGATATTCGACTTGCGATAGGTACGCCGTTAAGTGAGCCTGAGTTGCATGGTATTCTGCAGAAGGGGCTCAACGCAATCACCAATGCAGAGCGCCAGGAAATTAAAAATCGCTGGATCAATGCCTCAAACCAGAGCATCTTCAGCGACCGGCAGTTCTGGATTATTCTGGGGAGTGTGCTTTGCGTTATCGTTGCAATACTGGCCGGCATTTTGCTCTGGAACCGCACCCTCAGGCAGCGGGTCGCGATTCGCACCGAAGCACTCGTCAAGGAAAAGGAAGCGCTCAGAGCCAGCGAGGCTCAGAACCTTGCGCTGATCACCCGATATAATCAGGATCTTGAAAGACAGATTGCCGAGCGTACCGCCGAGCTTTCCGAAGCGAATCGCAAGTTGCAAAAACTGAGTGAAATAGACGGATTGACCGGAATTGCCAACCGGCGCAAGTTCGATATCGAATGGGACAGGGAATGGCGGCGGGCGGTTCGTGAGATGCGGCCTGTAGCACTGTTGATGTTCGATATCGATCATTTCAAGGAATACAATGACCGGTATGGGCATCAGGAAGGCGACCGGTGTCTGCAGCGGGTAGCCGAAGTGCTGAACTCGTCGATGCAGCGCAGCGAGGATCTGGTGGCCAGATATGGCGGTGAGGAGTTTGTCGCAATACTGCCTGGTATGACTGGCACGCTTGCGGCAGAGATAGCCGAGAGAGTCAGGCTTGCTGTTGAAAACATGAAGTTGCCCCACGCAGGCAATAATCAGGCTCAGATGGTGACCATCAGTATCGGCGTGGCATCCTGTGTGCCGGATCAGCATGAATCGTCGTCTACGCTGCTGAAGCAGGCCGACGCAAGCCTGTATCGGGCGAAACACGAAGGGCGAAACCGCGTGGTGACGGCATAGGGCAGATTGAGTTTCCGGCAGTGCTTGCACAAAGCCGTCGGCACGGTTTCACCCGATCGGGGGCGTGATGCACAAGTTGCTTTACTTTTTACCTCTTGCTGCCGCTATGGCGATCCCCCCTGCGTGGGCGGAGGAGGCGGAGGACGTCTGGCGTTTTAACGGCGCTATCCGGGGGAATCATCAATATCTGGATTATGTCCCCGCTCGTCGGGGTGTGTTTGAGTTCGATACGCTGCAGGGCGGATTCGATTACGACGACGGGTCGGTCATCGGATCGGGCCTGATACGTTATTACAGATATTCTCGCCGGCAAACGGGCGGTACGGATTCGGGCGAGATGGTGTTCCTGCAGCATCTTTGGGCGGGATATCGCTTCCATGACAAGGCCGAGCTGACCGCAGGGCTTAGTTCACAACCGTTCGGCCTTTATCCTTATGCTGGGAATAATCTGGCAGAATCGATGGCGTATTGGGCGGGGTATGAAGATACGCAAAGCCTGGGTATCAAGTATTCGCGCCACGATGGTGCGTGGGAGACGCAGCTGGCGATTTACCCGGGCGATGGCGGTCACGGCTGGGCGCAGGCCTCGGCCGGCAACTTTCTGGAATCAAAATCGGCGCGCTACAGTTATCACGCAGTCGATGGCAATCAGGAGAGCAACACCGCCGTCGCCCGCATCGCTTATGAATTTCAGCACGGCAAGGATTACACATCCGTGATCGGACTCTCCTGGCTCAACGGCAGAATCGACAGCACGATCAATCAGGCTGGGCAAAGGCGCGCCATCGCGGTTCACTATGACGGATCATTCGGCAAGCTGGGCGTCAAGTTGCAAGCCATGCAATACAACTACCGGCTCAACGGTTCGCCAACCACGCTATTGATCGGCTCCTACGGTTATTCAAATGAGCTTGCCACACGCGGCGACATCTATATTGCCAACGTCAGTTATGCGCTTGGTGGCCGCATCGGGCCATTCAGTGACTTCACCCTGTACAACGACTATAGCGTGCTGAACAAGCGCGCTGCCGGTTTTTTTGATTCATCCCAGAATGTCACCGGTGTCTCGTCTGAAGCCGGAAAATGGCGGATTTATATCGATTACATGCAGGGCAGGAATACGCCGTATATGTCACCTGTAGTCTATAACGGCCTGGGTGCAGGTCAGGCCGCAAATAATACGGGCAAGCGTCTCAATATAAACGTCGGATATTATTTCTGATGATGAACGATCGTGATAATAAAACAGCCGACTGGCACCGGATTTCCCTGCCGGCACTCGAACAGCATCTGAACTGCACCAGTGCAGGACTCGGTCGTGCCGATGCGGCCGGGCGTCAGACCAAATACGGAAAAAATGAACTTCGCGTCCGCAAGGAGACGCCTGAAATCATCAAATTTCTCCGCCAGCTCACCAATTTTTTCGCCCTCCTGCTGATTGTCGGCGCAAGCCTTGCTTTCTTCGCCGATTATCTGAAGCCGGGCGAGGGCAATTTTTACATCGGCGTGGCATTGCTGGTAGTCGTGTTGCTCAATGCGCTGTTCTCCTACCTGCAGGAGCACGAAAGCGACCGGATCATGGAAAGCTTCCGCAATATGCTGCCGCAAATGATCTCCGTGTTGCGCGACGGGCAGGTCTCGCGCATCGAAGCTCGCCTGCTGGTGCCGGGCGACGTGATTCTGCTGGAAGAAGGCGACCGTGTGCCGGCAGACGCCAGATTGATCGAAGTCAATCAGCTCAAAGTCGATCATTCCTCTTTGACCGGCGAGAGCGAACCCCAGCTGCGCACACTCACCTGCACTCACGATAACCTGCTGGAAAGCCGCAATATGGTGTTTTCCGGCACGCTGGTGCAAAGCGGTAACGGTCGCGCACTGGTTTATGCCACAGGCATGAGCACGCAGATAGGCCGGATCGTTCAGCTTACCAAGGAAAGCGATCAGGTTGATTCGCCGATACGCAAAGAGCTGCGGCATTTTATCCGGATAATTTCCGCGATTGCGATAATCCTGGGCGTGCTGTTTTTCGCGCTCAGTCTGTTGATGGGCAATCCGTTCATCAGCAGCCTGATTTTTGCGATCGGCATCATCGTCGCCAATGTACCGGAAGGGCTGTTGCCCACGGTAACGCTGGCGTTAACCATGGCCTCTAAACGCATGGCCAAAAAAAATGCGCTGATCAGGAATCTGGAGGCGGTCGAGACGCTGGGCTCGACCACGGTGATCTGCACCGACAAGACCGGGACGATTACCCAAAACCGGATGAAAGTTTCCAGCCTGGTGCTCGGTGAGCGCGTATGGTCGGCTTATCAGCGCGGCCTGACACAGGCTAAAGGGTTTGACGAGATTTGGGCGGCAATCGTCCTGTGCAACAACGCGCGCTTGACGGATCAGTCTTATCTGGGTGATCCGACCGAGGGGGCGATGCTGGTCTTTGCCCGGCGCATGAAACCGATAGGGGAGTTGCAAAGCAGTTATCCGCGCATTCACGAAAACCCGTTTGATTCCGCTACCAAACGCATGATTACCACACACAAGGCGGGACTGAAGAACTTAGCTTATATGAAGGGTGCGCCGGAAGTCGTGTTCGGTAAATGTACGCATTGTTTGCGGCAGGGAGTGCTGGTCGAGTTCGATCCCATAGCCCGGCAACAGGCTCTGGACGTCTACGAGCATCTGGCCGCGCGTGGTGAACGCGTATTGGCGCTGGCCTTTAAAGAAACCGGAGAGATCGAAGCCGACGAGGAAAATTATATTTATCTTGGCTTAGTCGGTATGCTGGATCCGCCGCGCCCGGAAATTTCGGATGCGATCGCCAAATGCAGAAGCGCAGGCATCAGGGTGTTCATGATCACTGGCGATTACCATGTCACCGCCGAGTCCATCGCACGGCAGGTGGGGCTGTTTAGCGGAGATGGTCAGGTGGTTTTGGGTGGTCAGCTGCAGGGCATGAGCGAGGATGCATTATCGAATTTGCTGGACAGCCGCGAACTGGTTTTCGCGCGCACTTCGCCGATGCAAAAGCTGCAAATCGTCAAGGCATTGCAGAAAAAAGGCGAGATCGTTACGGTCACAGGCGACGGCGTCAACGACGCGCCTGCATTGAAGAATGCGGATATGGGCGTCGCGATGGGCATATCGGGCACCGAGGTCGCCAAAGAGGCTGCAAACATGGTGTTGATGGACGACAATTTCGCCACTATCGTCAATGCGATCGAAGAGGGTCGAACCATCTTTAACAATATCAAGAAGTTCATCGCCTATGTTGTGAGCCACACGGTGCCCGAGATGCTGCCGTTCATCGCTTTCATCGCTCTGGGAGCACCCCTGGCGCTTACCGTCGTGCTGATACTCAGCATCGATCTTGGTACCGATTTGCTGCCGGCGCTGGGCCTGGGGCGGGAGGCGCCGGAGCACGACGTGATGAAACGCCCGCCGCGCCACCGCGACGAAAGACTGCTGAGCTGGCCGCTGCTGGGCATGAGTTACGGCATCATCGGCATGCTGCAGGCGGCGGCCGGATTCACTGCCTTTTTCGTCGTGCTGCATCAGGGCGGCTGGACATGGGGATGCGCTTTGCCCGAGTCAGGTCTGCTTTACAAAACAGCAGTTACCTCGTTCTTTGCCGCCGTCGTTATCTGTCAGGTCGCGAATGTGTTGATCTGCCGTACCCGGCGGCAAAGTATCTTTTCCGCAGGCATTTTTGCCAACAAGCTGATCTGGGGCGGGATCGCAGCGGAGCTTGGTCTGGTCGCTCTGATTTCTCATGTTGCTTACTTGCAGCCATTTTTCGGAACGGCGCCGATAGGCTGGTCCGAAGTGTTGCCGGCGTTGCCTTTTGCGGCTGCGATTTTGCTGGGAGACGAATTCCGGCGCCGGATGATCAGACGGGACAATGTGCAACGCTGGTTATCCTGGTAGCCGGGTAGGCTCTTACATTGCCGTATCGCGCGCGATCGGCTTGCGCATTCCCATGTCTGTGGTTTTATTCAGTGTATTCTGAACCTTACAGAAAATATGTCTTTATTGCTTGATGTCTAAATATATGAATTTTATGATTATTCTTGTGCTTAAAAGAGAAAGGTGACACTATCGCTCACCACATGGCTGGCCTGTTTTTGGTCTCAAGAGACTTTGTTGCTGAAGCAGAGTGTGGCGTTCGCAAGTCCCCTTAATCTTTTTGGAGGTGCTATCGTGATATCAATGCCGATTTTTCTTGTTATGCTGCCGTACATTGTCATCAGTCTCATGATTGTCGCAGGCGGTAAACTCCCACAATAAGCAAAGGTTTCAGCTAGCCCAACATCTTGGGGCGGCCTGGCTACGGTCAGGCTTTTTTCTGTCGGTTCATCCGCCGATGTAGGACATTTCAATCTTGTTGCGCGGCGCCCCCGATACTTCGTGGCGTATTTCAGAATAACGGTCTTGGCGATTCTGCCAGCAGCCGGCAATTGCGCGACTGAGCTCTTCATCGCCGCCTTGCCTCAATAAGTTCTTCAGGTCTGCGCCTGCCTGATCGGCAAACAGGCAGGTGTAGAGCTTGCCGTCGGTGGACAGGCGCATGCGCGTGCATTTGTCACAGAAAACCCGGGTGACCGAGGCGATCAGGCCGATCTCGCCGCCAGCGTCCGCATACGTGTAGCGACTGGCTACCTCTCCGGTGAAGTTCGGATCGACAGGGATCAGGGGGTGGCGCGCTGAAATAAGCTTGACGATCTGTTCCGCCGGAAAAACCTCATTCATTAGCCAGCCGTTGCTGCTGCCGGCATCCATGTATTCGATGAAGCGCAAAATGACGCCGGTGTTGCGAAAATATTCGCTCATCGGCAAAATTTCGCAATCGTTCACGCCGCGTTTGACCACCATGTTGACCTTGACGGGTGCGAGTCCTGCCTGAAGCGCCGCCCGGATGCCTGCCAAAACCTGACCAACACTGGTGTTCGAGCCGCTCATGCGTTGAAATATCGCTTCATCGAGTCCGTCCAGGCTGACGGTGATGCGCGATAAACCGGCTTCTTTGAGGCGTTGCGCCTTGTCCGCCAGCAACACACCGTTGGTGGTCATCGCAATTTCAACGGGTTCGCCTTGCGGGGTGCGCAGCACGGATAACGCTTCGATCAGATTTTCGATGCCGCGACGCAGCAAGGGTTCTCCGCCGGTAAGACGGATCTTGAGCACGCCCAGATTTACGAACAGGTTAGCGACGCGGACGATCTCTTCGAGGCTGAGCAATTCGGTGCGGGGCAGATAGATGTGGCTTTTGTCGAATATCTCGCCCGGCATGCAATAGGTGCAGCGCAGATTGCAGCGGTCGGTTACCGAGATGCGCAAGTCGCGCATCGGGCGGTGCAATCGATCAAGCGTTGCGTTCGTGCTGAAGGATGCGCTTTCAGATTTGACCGGTATGATTTTGGCGTGGGGCATCGGGAGTATCGGGAATTTTCCGGCAGGGGTGCGCTGCCGGATTAGCTTTGGCTAATATACTGGTAGTCTATTCGACACGCCCGTGCGAGTCAATCAGCGCTTCGATGAGAAGGTGTTTTCGACCAGTGCGGGTGCATCGGTCTGAGCAACGTGACACTGGTTGCAGCTGTATCTTGCATTGATCAGGTGGTCGGTGACCTTGTCGGGCGCGATTCGCCTGTCGGTGTAATGCGTTGCCGGAATCGGCGTGGGCATGCCTGCCTCAAGCTTTTT
>JBAZCE010000050.1:0-13597 GCA_041671105.1 Gallionella sp. | reverse complement strand
TGATACAAAAAAACTCGATGCAGCCAGCAAATGCGCATTATTGCGGCGGCTATCAATCGTCAGTCTGCTGGCGATGTTTATCACGGCGTCCCTCCTGCTATTCCTGTATCGGGCAGATCAGATTACCGAACACACCAGGATCGCCGCGCAGCAAAACGAAAAAGTCCTGGCTTACCTGACGCACTCGCTGGATGAGGAAATCAAAATCTTTGTTAACGGTAGCGATGGAATTGGCTACCGGACCATGCAGTCAAGTCCGCGTATCGATTCATTATTGGCGTCATCTCTGGCCGCTATTCATGAAACCAGTGCGCTCAAGTTGAAGCTGTACAATCAGTCCGGAATAACTGTCTACTCTTCTGCAAAGAGCGAAATAGGCGGAACCAGCACCCATCCGGATTTTCTGGCAAGGGCTTTGGCGGGTGAGACGGTGCATCAGGTTGAATTTCGCGATGCGTTTCTCGGCATAAGCGGAGAGTTAAATAGTGTCGATGTAGCTCTTACCTACATGCCATTGATTCACGCGGATAAACGCATCGGTGTCATCGAACTTTATAACGATGTCACCCCGGTTTTTGAACGTCTGCGCTCCCGTACCATTCAAATCGCACTGATTGTGCTGGGTGTCTTCACTGCGCTGTATGCTGCGCTGTTTTTTGCCGTATTCCGCACGGATCGTGCCGTTGCAAAATGGCAGAAAATGATTACAAGAAGTGAAGACGCGCTCAGAAAATCACAACTCATTGCGGGTTTGGGCACTTATACCCTGGATATCAGAAGCGGATTGTGGGAGAGCTCCGAGGTGCTTGACCGGGTGTTCGGTATAGACGATACCTATGAGCGTTCTGTGGAGGGGTGGCAGGAACTGCTACACCCGGATAATCGCAGCGCAATGATCGACTACTTGCGAAATGAAGTGATCGGCCAGAGACAGCCGTTCGATAAGGAATTTTGCATCATCAGACACAACGATAGCGTTGAGCGCTGGGTGCATGGATTGGGTGAGCTGGAATTCGATGCTCATGGTTACCCTGTGATAATGCATGGAACGGCTCAGGACATCACCGACCGTAAACGGGCGGAAATCGCGTTGGCTGAATCGCGCAATCTGCTTCAGGCTATCATCGATACCGCACCAATGCGAATTTTCTGGATGGACAAGGAATTGCGTTATCTGGGTTGTAATCCGGCTTTCGCTCAGGATGCGGGCGTAGCGTCAGTTGAGGATGTCATCGGCACAGACGACTTCCAGTTATGCTGGAAGGAGCAGGCCGCGCTTTATCGTGCCGATGACCGGCAGGTCATCGATTCCGGCATTTCCAAACTTTCTTATGACGAGCCGCAGACTACGCCTGACGGAAAAACGATCTGGCTGCGAACCTCAAAAGTACCCTTTCGCAATGCCAGAAGTGAAATTGTAGGTCTTGTCGGTATCTACAAGGATGTTACCGAACAAAAACAGGTGGAGTTGGCGCTGAAGGAGAGCGAAGAGCTGTTTCATCAGATAACCGAAAATATCCGGCAGGTTTTTTGGGTAGGTACGCCTGACTGGAATCAGGTGATGTATATCAGCCCGGCTTACGAGGAAATTTGGGGACGATCCTGCGCGAGTCTGTATGCAGAACCGCTGGAATGGCTGGATGCCGTCGTTGAGGCTGATCGCAAGAAAATCATTGATTCCATCAGCAAAAAAAGTACCGGTGATTTTTCCGATGTGACCTTTCCCGAGTATCGGATATGCAGACCCGATGGCACAGAGCGCTGGATATATGCATGCGCTTTTCCGATCTATGATGCGGAAGGAAAAGTTTATCGAATTGCCGGTATCGCAGAAGATATAACCCAGCGCAAACGGGACGAGGAAGCCTTGCGCGTCGCGGCAGTTGCTTTCGAGACGCATGAGGGCATCCTGATCACGGATGCGCGTTCCAATATTGTGCGGGTCAACCGGGCATTCTCGGAGATTACCGGCTATAGCGCCGAGGAAGTGCTGGGCAAGAACCCGCGCATCATGAGTTCCGACAGGCAGGACAGGGCTTTTTACATCGAGATGTGGCAGCATTTGCTGTGTACCGGCGATTGGGCGGGTGAGATTTGGGACAAGCGCAAAAACGGTGAAATGTATCCCAAATGGCTGACGATTACCGCAGTGCAAAACGAGCAGCAGGAAACCACGCATTACGTGGCCATATTCAGCGATATCACTGCGCGTAAACGGATCGAGGAGGAAATCCACAATCTGGCGTTTTATGATGTGCTGACCAGATTGCCAAACCGGCGTCTGTTTCTTGATCGTCTCAATGCGGCCATGATCGCTTCAGCGCGTCGCAACGATTACGGCGCCTTGCTTTTTATCGATATGGACCGTTTCAAGGTGCTTAACGACACACTCGGGCACGATTACGGCGATTTGCTGTTGATCGAAGTGGGCGTGCGAATCAAATCCTGTATTCGGGAAATGGATACGGTGGCAAGATACGGCGGCGATGAGTTTGTGGTTTTGATCGACGGCGTCGGTTTTGACAGGGAGGATGTGACGCGCAAGGTGGCGCTGGTCGCCGACAAAATTCGCGAAGTATTGGCTATGCCCTATGTGCTCAAGGAGCATGAACACCATTGTTCGCCGAGTATCGGTATCAGCTTGTATCACGGCAATGATGAAACGATGAACAGGTTGATCGAACAAGCGGACTTGGCGATGTATCAGGTTAAAAAGTCCGGGCGCAACGCTGCGCGCTTCTTTGATCCTGTCATGCAGCAGAACGTGACAACGCATGATGCGCTGAACGACGATTTGCATCGTGCGATTGCATCGCAACAGTTGCATTTGCACTATCAGATACAGGTGGGCAAGGACAATTTTCCGCTGGGCGCGGAGGCGTTTTTGCGCTGGATACATCCTGAACTGGGCCTGATCATGCCGGACCGGTTTATCCCGGTTGCCGAAGAAAGTGAACTGATTATCGAGATTGATCGCTGGGTTTTGCAAACAGCCTGCAATCAACTCGCCTTGTGGAGCCGTGACGAGAGGACGCGCAACTTGACGCTGACCGTCAATATCAGTGCAAGGCTGTTCGCCCGGCCCGATTTTGTGGACGAGATTGCAGCCATTTTGAACACATATCGGATTGATCCGACACGTCTGAAGCTGGAGTTGTCGGAAAGGCTGGCGCTCACGGACATGAACAGCACGATGGTGAAAATCAGCGCATTAAAGAGCCTGGGGGTCAGGTTGTCGATGGATAATTTTGCGACGGTGTATTCATCTCTGTCTTACCTGAAACAACTCTCCTCGGATCAACTCAAGATACATCAGGAATTTGTGCGCGGAATCATGCTCGAAGGCAATGACGCGCAGCTGGTGAAAACCGTCATCGATTTGGCAAGGTCATTGGATCTGGACGTGTTTGCTCAAGGGGTGGAAACGGAAGAGCAGCGGGATTTTCTTGATAACTGTGACTGCAACGCCTATCAGGGGTATCTGTTCGGCAAACCGGTTTCCATTGAAGAGTTCGATGCCGTGCTGACTGGACTGCCACTGCTGACAGCCCGGGACTCGATTTAATGATGTACGCGCGTGGTGTTAACGTGAAACTCGCGTAGCGATTCGTTTGCCCTTTCCCCCGCTTGCGGGGGAAAGTTGGAAAGAGGGAACGGGCATTGTGACCTTCATCATCAGGGGTGGCTGCAACTGCAATGCCCGTTAGCCGCGCGTATTCGACTGACTGCCGAACTGCGAGAGTTCGACAAACGGTGCAGGCTGCCAGCCGGGTTGGCGGTGCTCGGCGACGACGTTGGTGAAGATGCCGCCGCGCACATAAAATTTCGCCGTCAGACGCATGAAGCGCGGCTTGGTGGCGGCAATCAGGTCGTCCAGGATGCGGTTGGTGACATCTTCGTGAAAATGTCCTTCTTCGCGAAACGACCACATATACAGTTTCAGACTCTTGAGTTCCACGCACTGCTCATCCGCGATGTAGTCCAGAGTCAGCGTGGCGAAATCCGGCTGGCCGGTCTTCGGGCACAGGCAGGTAAACTCGGGTATTTCCATGTGGATGTGGTAATCGCGTGCCGGGTTCGGGTTCGGGAAAGTTTCCAGGGCTTTTGCAGGTTGAGTCGTCATTTGGTGAGGTGCTTGGGTTAAGATAGCGCCATTATATCGTTGCGACCGTTAAATTGCGTCTTTCACACATCAAGTTAGCCGGATTCAAATCCTTCGTCGATCCTACGCACATTCATCTGCCGGGCCAGATCGTGGGCGTGGTGGGGCCGAACGGCTGCGGCAAGTCGAACGTGATCGATGCGCTGCGCTGGGTGCTGGGCGAATCGAAAGCCTCGGCATTGCGCGGCGAATCCATGCAGGATGTGATCTTCAACGGTTCGGGCAAGCGTAAACCCGTGGCGCGCGCCAGCGTGGAACTGGTGTTCGATAACTCGCTGGGCAAGGCCGCCGGTCAGTGGTCGAGTTACGCCGAAATTTCGATCGGACGCGTGTTGCAACGCAACGGCGACTCAAGCTATTTAATCAATAATCAGAAGGTGCGTCGCCGCGATATCACCGATATTTTCCTGGGTACGGGGCTCGGTGCGCGCGCCTATGCGATCATCGAACAGGGGATGATCTCGCGCATCATCGAAGCGAAGCCTGAAGAACTGCGCGTGTTCCTGGAAGAGGCGGCGGGTGTTTCCAAATACCGCGACAGACGGCGTGAGACGGCGCAGCGCTTAGGGGATGCGCGCGATAATTTATTGCGGGTGAGCGATATCCTGCTGGAAATGGACAATCAGCTCGAACGCCTGGGGTTGCAGGCGCAAACGGCGCGCCAGTATCGTGAGCTGGAGGCGGCTCGCAACACCGCCCAACAGCTGCTCTGGCTGGTCAAAAAACAGGATGCCGAGGCTCAGCGCACGGCTTTTGCCTGCGAGCTTTCGATGACACGCACCGCGCTGGAAGCTAAGACTGCGCAGTTGCGCGAGACTGAAAGTCGGCTGGATGCTGAGCGCAGCAGCCACTACCAGTTATCAGATGCGCTGCACGAGCGGCAGGGGGCGCTCTACAGTGCAAATGCCGACATCTCCGCGCTGGAACAGCAGATCAAACAGGCCGCAATGCACCGGCAGCGGCTGGAACTGCAAATAGCGCAGCAACAGCAGCAGATAGCGCTGCAACAGCAACAGCGCTCTCAGGCCGCAAGTCAGCTTGAAGCGTGGCAGCGCAAACAGGAAGAGGCCGCAGAGAAGCTCATCGAGGCGCAGATGCAGGCGCAGATGGCAGGTGAGCATCTGCCTTCTGCTGAAGCGGCGGCAATAAATGCGCAGGAGAACTACAACGGGTTGCAACGGGGGCAGTTAAAACTGCAGCAGCAGTTGCAACTGGCGGACGCGCAGCATACCCACCTGCAGCGCAATATCGTGCAGATGGAGTCGCGCGGTCAGCGCCTGAAGCTGGAACTTGATCATCTTGAACTGCCCGATGTCACTGAGCTGAGCGAGGCGCAGGAGGAACTCGCCATGCTTGAAATGGAGCAGGGGGCAGAGCAGGAAAAACTGGCCGGTTTACAGGAACAGTTGCCTGGGGTGGATGGTCTGCTGCGCACGCATCGCGCCGCGTTGCAACAGCAGGAGCGCGTCATCGTTCAGCTGGATGCGCGTCTGCATGCCTTACAGAAACTGCAGGGGGCGCTTGATAACGACAAAAAATTGCAAGACTGGCTGCAAAAACATCAACTGGAAAAACTGCCGCGCCTGTGGCAATCCGTACGCATCTCAATCGGCTGGGAAAACGCGCTGGAAGCCGTGTTGCGCGAGCGCTTGAATGCGCTGGCCTTGCCACGACTTTCTTCATTCGACGATACGCCGCCGGCCAGACTTGCGTTTTTTGAATCCGCTGCTGATGCCGTTCGCATTGTAGAAGGGAAAGACCGAACGGATATTTTTCAGTTGACGCCTTTGCGCGGTTACGTCGAATGTCAGGACGAGCGGGTGTCTCCCGCGCTCGACGAATGGCTGGCGTTAATTTTTACCGTAGAGAGTGTGGCTGCCGGATTGGCCTGTCGCAGTCAGTTGCCTGCGGGTGCTTGTTTCGTGACGCCAGAGGGGCATCTGATCGGCTTGCATAGTGTGCTGTATCACGCGCCGGATGGACAGTTGCACGGGGTGCTGTCCAGACAACGTGAGATCGAATCGCTTGAGAACGAATCATTAGAGCATAATCAAGTGTTTATTAAGCTAAGCCTGCAGGCGGATGAGGCCGAACAGAATCACAAGCTTATAGAAGCGCAAATCCCGCCGCTGCGCGGTAGCGTCAACGCATTGCAGCAACGCCGACATGCGCTGCAAATGCAGATTCTGAAGCTCAATCAGATTCATGAACGAAGCGCTGAGCGCCGCGCGCAGATCGGGCGCGAAATGGCGGAGTTGATGGAATCGCTTGCCATTGAACAAGCCGCTCAAAACGAAAAATCGGAACAGATGCTGATGCTGCGCGAGGAAGTCGCTGTTTGCCTGTTGCAGGTGGAAGAGGCGCAGCGCCATGCCCATGCGCTCGATGTTGCGCTGCGCGAGCAGCGGGAAGCCGCAAGGCTGTCGCAGCACGCGTTGCAGGAAGCCGATTTCTTCTCCCGGACTTGTCTGGATAAAATCAACGATATGCATGCGGCTACCCAAAGGGGCGCGGAGATGCTGGCTTATTCCGAACAGAATCTGGAGCAGTTGCAGGCCGGGCTATCCGAGGGGCATGACAATACGGCCGAACAATTGCTGCAGGCGGCTTTGCAGGTTCGCCACGCTGCTGAGCAGGCTTTGAGCGATGCACGGATAAGTCTGGACAACGCGGCAACCGGCCTGCAAACGCTGGAGCAGGTACGCCTGTCCTGCGAGCATGAGCTGGCCGGATTACGTGAACGGCTTAACGTGCTGACCTTGAAAGAGCAGGAGGCCAGGCTCTATTCCGAGCAATGGGCGGAACAGTTGCAGGATGTGGATGATGAGGCGCTGTTGCCGTTGTTGAAATCAGCCAAACCTGCCGCCTTGCAGGGCGAACTGAACCGCCTGGATCGTTCGATCGAAGCGCTGGGGGCGGTGAATCTCGCCGCACTCGACGAGTTGCAGGCCGCATCCGAGCGAAAATTCTATCTGGAGGCGCAAAGCCTCGATCTGCAACAGGCAATCGGGACGCTGGAAGAAGCGATCAGGCGTATCGATGGTGAGTCGCGCGAGCTGTTGATGGATACCTACAATCAAGTCAATCTGCAGCTGGCCGAGCTGTTTCCGGTGCTGTTCGCAGGCGGCGAGGCGCGGCTGGTGTTGACCGGCGAGGAAATACTCGACAGCGGGGTGCAGGTGATGGCGCAGCCGCCCGGCAAGAAGAACAGCACGATACATCTGCTCTCAGGCGGTGAAAAGGCGCTGACTGCCATCGCGCTGATTTTTTCCCTGTTCCGCCTCAATCCGGCACCCTTCTGTCTGCTCGACGAAGTGGATGCACCGCTGGACGATACCAACACCGAAAGGCTGTGCGCGCTGATTCAGAAAATGGCGCTGCACACCCAGTTTGTGTTCATCAGCCACAACAAGATCGCGATGGAAATGGCGCAGCAGCTGATCGGCGTGACCATGCAGGAAAAGGGCGTTTCCCGTGTCGTGTCTGTGGATATCGAAGCCGCCCTGCGCATGCGGGATGAGACTGTGTAGTTTCCAGTTTCCAGTTTCCAGTTTTCGGTTTTCGGTTTAGGAAACGCTGAATAAATCACCCTTCACCACTCCTTTACCACACTCTTTGTCAAAACGTAACTATCAGAGCTGCTAGTTTCAAAATCCGCATTTTCTTGCTATAAAGCCCGATGCAGGGGGTTGAATTGATGCGCTCCTGAAAAGGGGGGGCACAACGGAGTTGCATCGAACGAGATAGGACGAGAAAAGTCTGAATTCAAATTTGGACAAGTTGAGTCATCGCGTAATTTAAGTCCCTGTGCCGTCCAAGTATGTTTTTTAATTGGCGGTAGTTCCACATTGTCAGGCGCGGCAACGCTTTTATTGCCGAAACATAAAAAAGGTAGAAATTACATGCATAAACTACTCGCAATAGCCTCATTACTCGCAGTTACAGGGTGTGCCTCAATATCAGGGGAAAAGCTGCAACCCGTATCGGTCAAAACTGTTCAAAACAACGTGGAAGTGGCTGGTGTGGAATGCACGCTTATGAATGATACCGGCAAGTGGACCGTAACGACGCCAGGCAGCGTAACGGTTCATAAGAGCACGGGAGATTTAGCCATCGATTGCAGCAAAGATGGTGGCACAGCAGGCCATGAAACCCTTGTTTCAAAGAGCAATGGCGCCGTGTGGGGTAATGTCCTTGTCGGCGGCGGTATCGGTTATCTAGTCGACAGAAGTACGGGTGCCGGATTCAATTATCCGGACAGCATTACTGTTGTGCTTCGCAAGATCGGTGAGGTGGTCGGGTTGGCAACACCGACAGTCTCACCCATGGCGCAAGCAACGAGCAAGCAATAAAGGGACGGAACAAACGGGGCCGATGGGTTTTGTCTGCCCCGTATTTAGCCTTTAAAATTTGTAGAAATCAGCAGATTGACTGAGGTTTGTCAGCTGACGACTTTCAGTTGTATCAGCACCGCGCCGCTGCCGCCAAGATTGGCGGGGGCTGTGCAAAAAGCCAGCACCTGCGGGTGTTGAGTCAGCCAGTTGCGCGCAAGTTCTCGCAGCACCGCTTCTCCCCCCGGACTGTTCGCTCCCTTGCCGTGGATCACTAGCACGCAGCGCAACTGATGTAATGCCGCTTCATGTAAAAAATCCTGCAACAACCGGCGTGCGGCATCGGCCTGATAACCGTGCAGATCGAGGCTGTCTTCAATAGTGCTGCGTTTGAGTTTTCTCAGTGAGAGGCGCGAGACGCCATTTTTCAGATATTCCCCGGGGGATGCGCCGGGGGAACCGTCGGACAGGGTGTCGGGCAAGGCGCTAAACGGGGCAGGGGGGCGTACCCTTGTGTGGGGTGATACCCTGGGCAGGGTGGCGTTGTTTCGATCCGCCAGCGGCGTTACTTCACCGATGCTTGCGCGGAACAGGGCGGCGTCGTTCTCCGAATCCATGGTGAACCCGCCCTGACCGGTTGGCTTACAGCTTACCCATTGAGGCCAGGTATTTGTCCGCATCCAGTGCTGCCATGCAGCCGGTCGCCGCGCTGGTCACCGCCTGGCGGTAGATTTGGTCCTGCACATCGCCAGCGGCGAATACGCCCGAGATGCTGGCCGCTGTGGCATTGCCGACCGATCCGCCGCGCGTCAGAATGTAGCCGTTATTCATTTCCAGTTGGCCGGTAAAAATATCGGTATTGGGCTTATGGCCAATGGCGATGAACACGCCGGTCAAATCGATATCCTGCTTCTCGCCGCTCTGCACATTTTTGATGCGCATGCCGGTCACACCGGAGGCATCGCCCAGCACTTCATCCAGCGTACTGTTCAGTTGCAGGGTGATTTTTCCTGCTTCAACTTTTTCCATCAGATGATCGATCATGATACGCTCGGCGCGGAAGGTATCGCGCCGGTGCACTAGTGTGACGTGCTTTGCAATGTTGGCAAGATACATCGCTTCTTCCACGGCGGTATTGCCGCCGCCAATTACCGCGACATTCTGGTTGCGATAGAAGAATCCGTCGCAGGTCGCGCAGCCTGAAACGCCGCGCCCCATATATTCCTGCTCCGAAGGCAAGCCCAGGTACTGCGCCGATGCTCCGGTGCAGATAATCAGCGCATCGCAGCTGTAACTGCCCGCATCGCCTATCAGCAGAAACGGTTTTTGTTGCAGTTTTGTCGTATGGATGTGATCGGAAATGATCTGCGTGTTGAAGCGTTCGGCGTGCTGCTGCAGTCGCGCCATCAGTTCCGGACCTTGCACGCCGGCTACATCCCCTGGCCAGTTGTCCACTTCGGTCGTGGTCATCAACTGTCCGCCTTGCGCGATGCCGGTAATCAATACGGGATTCAGGTTGGCGCGTGCGGCGTACACGGCGGCGGTGTAACCTGCAGGTCCTGAACCTAAAATAATGAGGCTATGATGTTGAGTGGTCATGGCAGTGCTTTCGGTATGGTCGGCAGTCGCGCAGGATGATTTTATCCGGCAACAGGCGAAATTTACCAGCAATGACAGCAATCTGTCGAGCATCGGTTAAAATCTGTGCACTATGAAATTATTCACAACTTGCATTCTCGCCCTGACAGGTGCTTTGGTTCTGACCCCGGCATACCCGGCCAGCTTGCCCGGCATTCCTGAATTTATCGACGAAATGGTCGTCAAACATCAATTCAAGCGCGATGAACTGACCGCATTGTTCGAGCATGCGAATCACCGGCCCCGGATTATCGAAGCCATCTCCCGTCCGGCGACGATCAAGCCGTGGCTGGAATATCGCGCCGCCTTCGTCAATGAAAATCGCATCAAACCGGGGTTGCTATTCTGGAAAAAATACCGGATTGCATTGCAGCGTGCCGAGAAAAAATACGGCGTACCGCAGGAAATCATCGTCTCCCTGATCGGAGTTGAAACCCTCTACGGACAGAATATGGGAGATTTTCGTATCCTGGATGCGCTGACCACGCTGGCATTCGATTATCCGCGCCGGGCGACTTTTTTCCGCGATGAACTGGAGAATTACCTGTTGCTCTCCCGCGAACAACAGTTCGACTTGCTCGGCGTGCGCGGTTCCTACGCCGGGGCGATGGGTATCCCGCAATTCATGCCGAGCAGTTACCGCAAATATGCGGTCGATTTCAACGGCAACCACAAGACCGATTTGCTGAACGAACCGGCTGATGCGATCGGCAGTGTGGGAAATTATTTGCAGGGCTACGGCTGGATTAAGGGTGGCCTGATCGCCTCGCATGCAGAAATCGCAGGCGAAATTCCGACTGTCAGCACTCAACGCTCATTAGCCGAGTGGGCACAACTCGGGGTGAGGGCGAAAGTCAGGCGGGACGAGCCCGCGCGTTTGTTGAATTTTACGGTGGAACAGGGCAAGGCGTATTGGCTGGGGTTTAACAACTTCGATGTCATCACGCGCTACAACAACAGCGATTTTTATGCGATGTCCGTGTTTGAGCTGGCCGAGGCGTTGAAGGCCGCGCACAACATTAAACCTCGCGCAAAAAAACATAAGTAACTGACTAATTCTCACTCTGCCGGTTGTATTGACCAGTTGATTGATTTCGCCTGAGTCTTTCTTATCCCTTTCGATGAGAGTGGAATTGACAGGAGTTTTATAACCGCAGATACTTATGCTCAATGCATATATTCTATAATTTTATTAAGATGAGGTGCCCATGTCTTCAACCCGTAATTCGGAGTCCATCACACAGGCAATCACCGGCATGCTGCAATTAGCTCGTCGCGATTTTCTCAAGTTCTCGGCAGTCTCTTTTTCTCTCGCAGCAGTTGGCGGCATCGCATTTCCCTCATCCGTTTTGGCGGCTGTTCCTGAAGGGATACGCTTCATGGCGGAGGATGAATACAAGGTATTCCAAAGGCTGATGCAGACGATGTTCCCGGTACAGGGGACGCAGCTTGCAACGCTTGATCAGATTCCGGTCATGCAGACACTGGACGCCGCGCTGCTCGCGGGTATGACGCCTTATGCACTGAGCGGGCTCAAGGAGGGCGTTCATTTTTTCGAGCAGGGGCCGCTTAAACTTTACGGCAAGCCGTTCTCGCAACTTGACGATCATCAGGCTGCCGTTTTCTGCGATGCATGGGAAGCATCAAACGATGCGATGCAACGAGGATTGACCACCGGGCTCAAAAAGCTGGTTGCGCTCTCCTACTGGGCAAATCCACCCACCTGGGCTGCGTTGGGCTACGATGGCCCGGTCAGCCGCCGCTGGGGACTCAAACCCCTGGGCAACGCCCCGCTGCCCGCTTAGCCCCTGATTGTTCATTAAACATCTCGGCATCACAAAAATAACGGGTTGTAGGTCGGATTTCAATCCGACATTTCGGGATAAATCCCGACCTACGTTTCAATGAATTATTTTGGTTTTCAGATAACGGTTGTTGTTCTCAGATAAACGAACGTCAAGGAATGGCTATGAACAAGAAGACTCATGTGCATGCGTATGGTTTGAAAGTAACTCAGGCTGTGGATATCAAGGAATCTGCCATCCATTTGCAGGCGGATGCGGTGGTGGTGGGGTCGGGAGCCGGCGGTGCGATTGCCGCCTATGAGCTGGCCAGAACGGGCAAGCGCGTGATCGTGCTCGAAGCGGGGCGCTACCTGCCGTCAGAAAAATTTCCGGAAATGATGGCTGTCAGCATGGGGCTGATTTATCAGGATCACGGCATGCAGGCCAATGCCGACGGGGACATCACGATGCTGCAGGGTGCGTGCGTCGGCGGCTCGACAGTAGTCAATGCCGCAGTGTGTTTCCGCATCCCGGATCACTATCTGGAAAAGTGGGGCAGGGAGTTCGGCCTGACCAATCTGTCGCCTGCCGTCATGCACCCCTATTTTGAACGCGTAGAGCGCAATCTGCACATCACCGCCTGCACGCCACGGGAAACCAGCCCCGGGGCTGAACTGATCAAGAAGGGCTTCGCTGCAGAAGGGCTGCCGGAGGGTATTGCACGCCGCAACATGAAGGATTGCGCGCTGACAGGTTTCTGCTTTGCCGGCTGTGCGACTGACCGTAAACAGTCCATGCTGGTGACTTACCTGCCCTGGGCAGAGGCGCACGGCGCGAAGATCTATTCCGATACCCATGTCACTCAGGTGCTGGCGGAAAACGGCCGCGCCTGCGGCGTGACCGGCGAGATCATCAATCCTGATACCGGCAAAAAAATGGCGGACATTCGCGTCGACGCACCGATCGTCGTGCTCGCCGCCGGTGCGATGCAGACCCCGCTGTTGCTGCTCAAAAGCCGCCTTGCCAATTCCAGCGGACAGGTCGGCAAGAACTTCGCCTGTCATCCGACCCTGTCATTGGTGGCCGAATTTGCCGAGCCGGTTGACGATTTTCACGGCGCGACGCATTCGTTGTTCATGGATCGCGATATCCTGCCGCCTAAACCCGGCTACTTGCTGCTCAATGCCATCCAGGATCCGGTCGAGGCCAGCATTCAGGTAGGGCCCGCTACCGGCAAGCCTTATCTTGACTACATGATTAGCTATCGCAATACCATACGCCTGATCTGTCTGGTTCACGACAAGAACAATGGCGAAATACGTCTTGAAAATGGTGCCAAGTTCATCGATTACGCAGTCGATGACGAGGATTTCGACACGATGAAGGTGGGGTTGAAAACTACGGCGCGTGTGCTGTTCGGCGCAGGCGCCGTGAAGGTGCGCATTCCCGCTACAAACGATCTGACCATTAATTCCATCGATGAAGTGGATCGCGTGATCGACGGGTTGAAGAACGAGCGCAAACGCTATCGTTATGTCTCATTCCATCCGCAGGGCAGCTGCCGTATGGGCGTCGATGCCAAACAATCGGTGGTTAACCCGTTCGGTGAGACTCACGACGTGAAGAATCTGTATGTCGTCGATGCCAGCCTGATGCCGACATCGACCGGTTACAATACGCAG